>JBAYHM010000030.1:0-23263 GCA_041666155.1 Treponemataceae bacterium | reverse complement strand
TGCTGGCCACGAAAGAAGCTATCAGCGCGGTTTTGCCCGACGGAACCGCTTTTTATGATTATTACGATATCGATACGCTGGAAGCTCATATGAAAACGCTCTCTCCCGAGGACTCTGTTCATATCGATAAATATCTTGGCGCGATAAAGCTTTTCATGAAGAGAAATCCCCTGCTGGATCTCAGTTTTGGGACTATCGGCCAAAAAATCTCGGCGATCCCTTCCTTGGCGCGGCGTCTTCCTTGTTTTACTAAAACGCTTGAAAGCTTTTCCTCCGGATTCAAGCATCCCCTTTTGCGCGCCGCTTTCCCCTACCTTCATTATTCCGCTCCGGGTGTGCCTCTGTTTTTGCATATATCGAAACACGCCGATGCGGCCGAAGGGAGCAGGGCCTGGCCGAAAGGCGGATCTCTGACAATTGCGAATAACATAGCGTCGCAATACAGCCGCTTGGGAGGCGAGATCGCCTACGGAAAAAAAGTAACGCGGATCCTTACCGAAGGCGGCAAGGCGATAGGCGTGGAACTTGAAAATGGAACAAGGTATGAGGCCGACTACGTAATCTCAAACGCGGACGGACGGAAAACGATCATGAAGCTGCTGGAGGGGAAGTATCTGGACGCGGAAACGCGGAAAAAGTGCGAGCCAAGCGCCGATGATAAGGTGCCTTGGGCGGTCGCCGTATATTTGGGAGTGCGGCGCGATGTGTCGGAATACCCTTCCTCTCTCATTCTGTTTTTGGAAAACCCGGAAACGTTGTGTGGATGCGAAGTCGATCATCTGGGCATACAGACCTTCGGCTTTGACCCTTCCATGGCTCCTCGGGGAAAGGGCGTCATCAAAGTCGAGCTCTTTTCGCCGCCTTCGTATTTCTCGCGACTGTATGGCGACAAGGCGGCGTACAAAGAGGAGAAAGCGAAAATAGCTTCTCGCGTGATAGCGCTGTTGGAGAAGCATTTCCCGGGGCTCGGCGACGATGTGGAAACGACCGACGTGACGACGCTGAAAACCTGGGAACGCTTTATGGGCGGAAGCGGCGGGTTCCAAAACTTCCCGAATAAACCGTTTTCGGTCGTCGATCTTTTGTTTGAGGGAGACGCCAAATATATGCTGCGGGGGCTGAATAATTTTTATTTCGCGGGTCAATGGGTTACCTCCGCGGGCGCGCTGTATCTGAACGCGCTGTCGGGTAAAACGGTCATCAAGAAGATATGCAAAAAAGAGGGGCGCAGGTAATTGAACCACGAAAACACGAAATCACGATAGGGGAAAAAAGGATTCAAAGAATTTTTCGTGCTCTCGTGGTTTTTCCTTAATTCTTTCCTGTCGGGAATCAAGCGTGGGTGTCCGTGGAGAACATCGAGCGAATATCCCTTTCGGGCTATACGGAAATCGAGTGGTTGGAGGCATTAGTTGAACAACTGGCGATGTGAAATCGTCCAAGTTGGAGGTCTCCATGAATACGTCACGAGGAAAGCGGTTTTTAGTGGTATCGGCTTGCGCCTTCATCGCGCTGATTTCCTGCGATCTTTGGGCACCAAGCGTTGAGAAAAAGGGACTCGCGGGAAACTGGTTGAACTTGATAGCGGAGGGAGTCGGACGCGCGGAACTCACGCTGACAGACGATGGAACTTATACGATGTACTACAAAACAATTAGCGCCGATGGGACCTACGGATTTTTGTCGGGCAACTCGTCTTCCACGGGTACGTATACGGCGGCAGACGATGGTGTTTTGACCATCATTATCCAAAAGTTCTGCTATTATGAAGGGGCGTGGCAACAGGATTTGTCGTCATCGCCGCAGACCGTGACGGGTACCTACGTCCTGGATGGAGATACTTTGACGATGTGGATTGACAATGACGCGGATACCGCTGTGGATGACGGAGAAACGACTGTATTCACCAGGATGTGAGCGATGCGGCGGGCGGCGGTTGAACAAATTCACGAGGACGAGGCGGAAATGCCGTTCAGGAAAAAATCGATTTTCTTTATACGCTCTTTCTACCGGTGGCCGGTACTCGGCCTGTGTTTAACGATAGGGACACTGTGCCTCTGGTTCTACTACCACTCGCTCACGGTCGCGTGCGACTATCCCGCTTTTTTCCCGATCGGACTCTACGTTTTCAATGTCATCGTTTTGTGTATTTCAACCCCGCTTGTGAAACGCGCCATCGCCCGCGGGGAATTGAAGCCGGCGTTCCATCGCTACTCCGCCGGCTTTTTTATTCTTCTGCTCGTGAGCCCATCCTTGACCATCATTTTCGCGAAACCTTTCATTTCCGCCCTCTGGGCCATACATGTAGCCTGCTACATCTTCTATTGTCTCAGCTTCTGCGGCTTCAGGCCCATCGATTGGAGCCTCCCCGCTCTACCCCTTTGCGTCGCCGTTCTCCACATCGCGGTGAGGTTCTATCTTTCGGGAGACCACCCGGACGTGGGAACGGAACTCATGTACGGCACTTTTACTACGATCATCTACGCCTTGATCTACCTGTTCCTGAGTTTTTACCTGGACATCAAAGAAGAAGTTCTCAGCGTCTACCTGGAAAACAAGGACCTGGACGGGTTCTTGAATTCTTTCAACCTGTCGCCGCGTGAGGCTGAGGTAGTCGGTCATATCATTAACGGCGCCAAATCCCGAAAAATAGCCGAAACACTCTTCATCTCCGAAGGAACGGTCAAAAATCATGTAAAGAGCATCTATAAAAAGATGGGAATCAACAGTCGTATGGAACTCATGCATTTGGTCTGGGATTTCTCGTTATTGAGGCCGGGGACAAACCGCGTTCCTCCATCGCGATGACAGGCGTGTCCCCATACCGCTTACTCGCCCATCACGCAGACCAGTGTGCTCTCAAATCCCCGGCGCGTGCGCCAACAGGTAATCCTCCGCTTCCTTATTCCACAGCCCCGCGTTGCGCGCGCAGATTTCCCCGAGCTTGGCGTAGAAGGGATCGGTCTTGCCGCGCTGGGCGAAGTCGCTGATGGCAACCAGGTCCAGCTTCTTGTGCGTGTAGATCAGCTTCTTGCCGCCGGGAATTTTGTCCAGGCGGATCGTCGTGTCGCTCACCGAGTCGAGTCCCCCGACGTGCGTGATCATGAACACCGGGTTTAGCGTGCCCGCCGCCATCATTTCAAGGGATTCGATCATATCGGCGGTGTTGCCGCCCGAGGTCCCCACGATGTGGTGGGATTCGTAGTGGACCTTGTAGAAATTGAGCATGGCGGAAAACTCGGGGTCCGTGGGACCCGCGAAGAAGTTGAGGCAGCCGTCGTCGCCCAGCAGCTTGTCGGCCAGTTCGAGCACGGGCTTCACCGGCGCGAAGCAGAACACGTCGTCGAAGAGCTTGCCACCGTTGATTTTCTTGAGGTGCTCTACGGGATCGGCAATGTCTTTTGTGTTCACGTAGATGAGTTCCACGCCCTGTTTCTTGGCTTCCGCGACCGTGAGGAGCTGGGCCGCCCGAGCCAGCCGCGCGTCGTCGATGTCGGTGACCACGAGCCTGCCGGGTTTCCGGTCGTTGTGGATCGCGTAGTCGATCGCCCCGAGTCCCATGGGTCCGACGCCCGCCAATAGCGCGAGCGTGCCGCCTTCTACAATACCCATCTCGTGCACGTAGGAGCCGCCCTTGGTGTGGTACTGGGCGTGGAAAGAGCCCACGATGCAGGAAACGGGTTCGGACAGCGAACCCATGAAAAAGTTGTCCGCCTTGTATTCCAGGAGGCAGTCCATTTCCATGACTTCTTTGGCTATGATGACGTAGGTCGCGTCGCCGCCGAGGTATTCGTAGGAATAGCCGGGAGCCCAGAGCGTGCCTTCGTAGTTGAGGGCCGGCTGGATCGCGAACTTTTGGCCGACCTTGAATTTGCCGGCCCACTTCGCGCCGACTTGTTCCAGGACGCCGCAAAACTCCTGGCCGATCATTACCGGATTCTTGGTCAGGTCGTGGCGCACGCGTTTGTGCTTCGCTCCCTGCACGGCGAGCTTGTGGCTGGACATGCAGATGGAGTCCGAGACCACGCGCGCGAGTATCTCATCGTCCTTGATATCGGGAAGGTCGAACTCCTCAAGTCGGAGATCGTCGACGCCGTGTAATCGAACAGCTTTGGTCTTCATATGTGCTCCTTGAAAATCGCGAAATAAAGGGGGATCGCCCTTATCGGAAAGTGGGAAACGCGCGCAATCGTGCAAATACGGGGGCCTGCGTGGTACGCGCGGAGTCTCACTAGTCCTCGGCGCGGAGCGCCTGCGGATTCGTTCGACCCCGCGCGTACCCCGCACCCCGCCTATGTCGGCGGAAGCGCGTTCCCCGCCTTGTCGGATGGACCGTCACCGCTTGTTTCGCGGGTCCCCCTCGCTCCGAACTCCTCGCCGTCGGCGGGAAGCCGACGGCTGCGGGGTTCTGCGCTACCCCCTGGTCCGGGTGGGTTTCTTCAAGATAAGGGTACGGTATGTGAGGGGGGAAGCCCATGGATAAACGTATGGAAATGATGGATTTTCTTCCGGGGTCATGGGCGTTCGACCAGGGCGGTCCACGCTTCGCGGTACAGGGCGAAGGCGGGGAAGGATTGTTTCGGCACCTCCTTATATTCAACGGAAAAATCGTCGGCTAGGTCGGAGAGTTTTTTGCCGGTGAGCGCCATTTTGGCGGTCATGGCGGCGCCGAGGGCGGTGGCTTCGGCGATATTGGTCAAGGAAACCTTGTTGTTCGGCAGGGCGGCGGAGAGGAGCGCGTTGTAGGCTTCGTTTTTGCGGAAGCCTCCCTCGGTGAACACTTCCTTGCTTCCGTCGATTCCGACGCGCTCGAAAGCCACCAGCGTCTGGATCGCCAGCGAAATTCGGAGCGCGGCGATGCCTTCCTCGTAGTTCTTGAAGGCCGGCGGCGTCGCCTTTCCTGATCTGATGTCGTCGATCGAATACGTTTTCCCGTTCTCGACGACGCGGGGCTTGGACCCGGGGAACTGGCCCGAGCCGGCGACGAGTTCCGGCAGCACGAACAGCGATCTCCGTTCGAGCAGCGCGTCGTAAAGGGGCTTGTCGAAGGGCGGGAGGTCGGTTCGGCCGTTGACCTCCATGAGAATTTTCGACCACGTCTCAAACTCCATGCCGCCGAGGAAGATCGCCGTTTTTACCGGCGTCTTGAAGGCCGACTGGTTGAAGAACACCACCTTGCCCAGCTCCTCAGCCTTGAAGCCGTAAGAGGCGACCGGGTTCATGATGACGCACCAGGTGCCGGTGGAATTGAGCATGAAGCCGTCTTCGCCTTTCTTCGCGAAATGGGGCAAGAGGGATGAGTTTGAGTCGTGGATACCCATGGTGACTACGACGTCTCGGGATAGGCCGGTTCGTTCGGCGACTTCCGCGGAAATCGTCCCGAGGACGTCCCACGAATTGTTGAGAGCCGCGGGCATTTTACCGGCGATGCCGAGTTTGACGGCGACGTCGGACCATCGCCCATCGACCCAATCCCAGAGGTAGGAATGGCAGCCGGTATAGGTTCCCTCCGCTCCCGCTTTCCCGCAGAGGCGGAAGCCCCAGTACTGCGGGTAATTGAGAAGCCATTTCGTCTTGGCGAACTCGTTTGGAAAGCGTTCTTTCGCGAAGAGTATGCCTTTTGCCGGGTTGATCATCGCCTTGAAATAGGGCGTGCCGGTCCGCGCCTGGAGGTCTTCCGGTTTACCGAAAAGTTTGTAGAAGCGGTCGTGAAAAGCGTCGCCGGGTTCCTCGGTGTAGAAGACGCAGGGTACGCACGCCTTTCCCGTCGTATCCACGCAGGCGAAGGTGGCTCCATGGGTAGAGACGGCGACGGCTTTGATCGGGTACTTCCCGGCGGCCGAGGCAAGGCGCTCCATGAACCACGTTTCCATGCCGGCGAGGTCGTGGGTCTGGAGCCCTTCGACCATGACCGGAGGGAAGTTTTTGTACTCTGCCTCAATCTGGTTCAGCGCGTCGTCGTAGACCGCCACCTTCTTGTTCGTCATCCCGATGTCGATCACCGCTATCGCGTATTCCACGTTTCACCCCTAATGCAGCATGACTTGGCCGCCGGTGACGGGGACGGCTTGGCCGGTCTCGTATTCCTGTTCCACGATGTAGTACAGCGCGCGCATCACGTCCTTGCCCTCGCAGCCGCGCTTCATGGGGACTTTCGCTTCGTAGAATGTTTTCACATCCGCGACGGTTTTCGCGCCGGGTACTTTCCCCGTGCGCAGGTATTGGATGAACAAGCCTTTCTCGGGATCGGACCAGAGCGGGCCGTCGAAGAAGTTGCCCGGGCAGATGGCGTTGACCTTGATGCCGTACTCCACCAGTTCCATCGCGAAACTGGCTACCAGACCGATGCCCCCGAACTTGCCGCCCGCGTAGGCGCCGTTTTTGTTTGAGCCTTCCAGTCCCGACTTTGAATTGATCTGGACGATGTCCGTTTTCCATGCGGGAGCGGTGCGGTTCTGGCGCCGCATAAGACGTCCGCAGTGCTTGGACACGATGAAAAAGCCGGTATAGTTGACGTCCGTGACTGCCTTGAACGCGCCGAGGTCCTGTTCCAGCACGCTTCCCGCCTTGAGAATGCCCGCGTTGCTCACGCAGAGGTCCAGACCTCCGGTCGTTTCGGCGACGAAGCGGAACATGGCTTCTACGGAAGCCTCGTCGGATACGTTGGACGCGACCGGGATCGCTACGGTTTTTCCGTTCGCCTGGTTCAGTTCCGCGGCGAGCTTTTCCGCTCCCTCGATATTGAGGTCGGCGATGAAGACGGTGGCTCCGGACGCCGCGAGTCCGCGGACGATCTCCTCGCCGAAGCCCTGCGCTCCCCCGGTGACCAGCGCGACGCGATTCTCCACGACCGAACTCCGTTTCGCCGCCGAACCGGGCGTCGCGTCCGCGGAGTCTCTTTCGCTAGTCCAGGGGGCGGCGTTATTTGCCGCTTTTCGCGCCCGGGCGGCGTCCAGGTCGGCGCCGGTCCAGTAGACCGCGGTTTGGTCGCCGAATTTGACGGCGACGCAGGCGGGCAGGCCGAGGGGCTCCTTTTTCACCGAGACCGCGTCGACTCCGGCGGGGGCGTGATCAAATTTCCAGGAAGCGTAAGCCTCGGTCAGGAGGCGGGCGGCCGCCGCTTCGTCAACGCCGGCTTCGGACGCTGACGCGGAAGCGCTCAGGTCGACGAGGAAGGCGCCGGAGGGAACGGCTTCGCCGTCGCCGGAAATCGCGATGCCGGGAACGCCGGATATGTTCATGCACAAACCCCGGATCAGGGGCGCGATGAGGGAATGGTCTATGCTCACGAGGAATACCTCCCGGTACGCAGGTTTTGGGCGACCGCCGCGGCCGATTCCTCGGGGCGGTGTTTGTCCAGGGCTCGGCCCGCTTTCGTATATACGGAAATCCGAGTCGCAAGGGACGCGGCTGTCAGCGGGTTGTCCGCGGCGAAAATATCCAAGGATTTTTCAATCGACGCAAGCCGTTCGTGGGCGATGAGCGCCCAGGTCGTATCGACCAGGTGTTTGAATTCAGGTTTGAGAACTTCGGGGCAGTTGAAGGATTGGCGGGAACTGTTGATGTCCACGCCCGATATTTCCATGAAGCCGTGTTCGGCGCAGAGCCGCTGCACGCGCTTCAGCTGTTCAACAGTGTTCCGGGGCGGCATGTAGGCCACCGCCTTGTAACCGATGCGGGAAAGTTCGTCGAACAGCTCATCCAGGTACGCGTCCTCAAACTTTTCCGCCTTCTTGTCGCCCGTCGGGGATTCTCCGACGTCGCCGAGATAAGCGTAAGCGGGAATCGCGCCGATGGACCGGGCGAAATCGACCACTGTTTTCGCCGGGACGCATTCGTCGTCGTTCGGCTGTATGAACACGCGCTCAAGGAAGGTCGATTTGAGAACGCCCAGGAGGTCGAACAGATAATGCGGGTTGTTCGCGTCCGAAAGCAGCACCGATATTTTCGGTGAAGGGCGTACATCCAGTTTTGTGTCGAGCGCCGCGACAAGCGCGGCGGTCTTTCCGTACCGGTCGATGAGGACGGTCGCGACCGCGGACAGAATATGCCGCTCGGTGACGCCTCCGCCTTCCGCCGCTTTCGAGATCGAGAGCACGTCTTTAGTGTAATCGATTACAGTCAAGCCGCCCGAACGCAGGATCGTATTGATCGATTCAACCATTCGGCGGTTGCGTTCGCCGCGGCTTTTCTGGATGGGCGCCAGGAACTCTCGGACCGCGGGGATAGCCCCGCGCGGCACTCCCTGGACGGTCATGTAAACCAATCCGGGAGAGTCGGGGTTATTTATTTTGCGGTCGGCGAAGCGGCCGGGTTTTCCGTCGGTTCCGCGTTTGAAGCTGACGCGGAGTTCAAACCCGACGCAGCCGCCGATGCCGAGAATGGCGCAGGCGTCTATCATTTCCTCGGCCGCTCCGATGGAATCATGATCCACCGAACCTGCCGCTTCCAAACCCGCGTCGCGCGCCCGCAGGGCCGCCATGCTCGGGGTGTAAGGGCTAAAGCTATATATCGTATGGACATGGTTGTTGATTTCTCCGGTTGCCGGTTTCGCGGCTGTCCCGGAATCAAAGCGGGCTTTTTCGTATGATCGCAGGGCGGAAAGCCGTTCGGCCCCCGTCGCGTTGGCATCGTTGATAACTGAAAGATACTCTTTCATGGCTCCCCATAGATAGTGAACCACGAAAACACGAAAGCACGAACTGATTTTTCGTGTTTTCGTGCCTTCGGGGTTACTTCCAAAAAGTAACTATACTCCAAGCCGATTGCGGCGCACGATCTCACCGCATGTCTGCACGGTAGTCACGCTGTGGCCCTTGAGAGGCAACACGCGTTCGTGGATCGTGTCGATGATCCAGCTGTTCTGCGGGAAATAGTAGGCTTCCATTTCCGCCGCGGGGGTGATCCAGTTGCGGCTGCCGACCACGGCGACCGGCGCGTCCAGGTAGTCGAACGCGAGCGTCTGCACGTTGCTGGCGACTGTGTGGAGAAAGGAGCCGCGTTCCGCCGCGTCGCTGGCGAGTACGAGTTTTCCGGTCTTCTTCACCGATTCCACGATCTTCTCGTAGTTGAGCGGGTTGATCCAGCGGAGGTCGATGACTTCCACGGAGAGGCCGTATTTCTCCTCAAGGACCTTCGCGGTGTCCATCGCTCGGTAGAGCGTGGCGCCGAGGGTCGCGATAGTGAGGTCTTTTCCCTGTTTGCGGATTGCCGGTTCGCCTTCGGGGATCTCGTAGTAGCCTTCGGGAACGCCGCTCTTCTCGAACAATTCAGGGGTGTCGTAGAGGAGCTGGCTTTCAAAGTAGATTACGGGGTCAGTGCGGGAGAGGGCCCAGTTCATCATACCCTTGGCGTCGTAAGGCGTAGCCGGGAAACAGGCCTTGAGGCCGGGGATGTGGGCGATGATCGCCGCCCAATCCTGGCTGTGCTGCGCGCCGTATTTGTTGCCGACCGACACGCGGACGGTGAGCGGCATCTTGAGGAGTCCGGCCGACATGGACTGCCACTTGGACGCCTGGTTGAACAGCTCATCTCCCGCCCTTCCCATGAAGTCGCAATACATGAGTTCCACCAGAGCGCGGCCGCCGCACATCGCGTAGCCGACGCCCGCTCCGACGATGGCGCCTTCGGAGATCGGGGAGTTGAACAGGCGATGGTAGGGGAGCAGCTCGGTTAGGCCGCGGTACACGGCGAAGGCTCCGCCCCAGTCGCGGTTTTCCTCGCCCCAGGCCGCCATGGTAGGATCGATGGCGAAGCGGTGCGCGACCGCCTCAAAGATGCCGTCGCGGTACTGGTAGGCCTTGTTTTTGGAAACCGCTTTCCCGTCGGCCTCAAAGCCGTAGCGGCTCTTTCCGGCCAGCGCTTTCACGCGGGCGTTCTCGGTCAGGGGCTGAGACAATTCGGGCTTGCGGTCGTCGAGCTTCTCGGCCTTGGTGTTGGAAAACATGACCGACTCGATGAAGGTGCCGTCCACGCGAGTGGATATCTTATCGTCCGTGGCGAGCTTCACGACTTCAAGGAGCTTGTCGGCCACTGATGAGCGGAGCGCGTCCAGTTCCGTCTGCGTCGCGACGCCGTTGTCCACCAAGTACTTGGCGTAGGAATCGATGGCGTCGGCTTCCTGCCAGAGCTTGATCTCGTCGGGGGTGCGGTAGCTGGACGCGTCTGAGGGCGAGTGGCCGGAGACGCGGTAGGTCATCGTGTCCATGAGGACCGGACCCTTGCCCTTGAGGAGCAGGTCCTTCTTGCGGGCGGTCGCGTCGGCTACGGCGAGCGGATTGTAGCCGTCCACGCGTTCGGAGTGCATGTTCTCCGGGTTGACGCCGGCGCCGACGCGGGCGAGGATCTGGTAGCCCATCGTCTCGCCGTTGGTCTGGCCGCCCATACCGTAGAAGTTGTTGAAGAAGTTGAAGAGGATGGGGGGCGAGCCGCCGACGTCCTTGGGCCAGAGCGTGCGGTACTGGTCCATGGCGGACAGCATCATGCCTTCCCAGACCGGTCCGCAACCCATGGACGCGTCGCCGATGTTGGCGATGACGATGCCGGGTTTCCGGTTGATGCGCTTGAAGAGGGACGCCCCGACGGCGATGTCCGCCGAGCCGCCGACGATGGCGTTGTTCGGCATCGATCCGAAAGGAGTGAAGTAGGCGTGCATGGAACCGCCCAGGCCCCGGTTGATGCCGGCCTTGCGCGCGAAGATTTCGGCCAGGGTGCCGTAGAGCACGAAGTTCTCGGCCAGGTCCTTCACGCCTTTGTACTTGATCTTCTCGGCGATGGAGAGGGTCTCTCCGCCGAGGAAACCTTTCATGATCGCTTCCAGTTTCTTCTCGTCCAGCTGCCAGACCGCCGAGTAGCACTTGGCGAGGATTTCGCCGTGGCTGCGGTGGCTGCCGAAGATGAAGTCGTCGGTGCTGAGGTTCACGCTCTGGCCGACGGCAGCCGCTTCCTGTCCGATGGACAAATGCGCCGGACCCTTGTGGTTGTACTCGATTCCCTTGTACGAACCCTGGGTCTTGAACAGGTTGAGCATTGTCTCAAACTCGCGGATAGTGACCATGTCATACCAGACGCGTTTGAGTTTTTCTTTGCCGTACTTGGCGACTTCGGCTTTGAAATCGCTCTTGTACTGATTTACGGGAATGTCCTTGATCTTAAGGACTTGCGCTTTCCTGACCTCTTTCGGGTCGACGATTATCGATTTAGGCATGTTTCCTCCAAAAAATATGTGAACGGCAATCCTGAAAAAACATGGGGCTCCGCCTTCGGAAAAAACCCAGGAGCGCTAGTCCTCGTCGCTTTGCTCCTGCGGGTTCGCGCTCCTGGGTTTTTTCCGGGCGCCCCATGCCGTTTCAGGCTTTCAATACATTTTTACGGATAAGGGGGTAAGAGACCCACCCAACCGCTTTTCTTCGCTTTTTGAAAACTTCAGTTTTCAAAAAGAAACCTTGATTAAACAGCGATTCCCGGAGGGAAACGCGAGACGTTTTTAAGGCGCAACCGGCGCCGAAAAAACGTCGTCCCAAGCACAGTCTCTAATTAGTTCGCAGACGGTGGGGTGGGGGAATATGAGTTGTTTGACGTCCGCGACGCGGAGTTCCTGTTCGATGAGGGCGGCGCCGCCCCAGATGAACTCGGAGGCGTAGGCGCCCACGGCGTGGAGGCCAAGGATCCGTCCGGTTTCCTCTTCGGCGATGAGTTTCACCGCACCCTGTCCGGCAAAGGTATTCTCGGCCACGAAGCGGCCGGAGATCTTCATCGGGAGGCTGGCTTTCTTGATAGCGATGCCCTTGGACGCGGCTTCCTGTTCGGTCATGCCGACGCCGCCCGCTTCCGGGAGTCCGTAAACGGCCCAGGGAACCGCGTCGTAGCGCATGCGGTTGCTTGCGGGCGCCGTGCCGTCAAGTGTGGCGACGATATCGCTCACCGCGACTTCCGCCATGCGGTAGGCCGAGTGGGCAAGCATGCTTTTCCCGGTGACGTCGCCCGCGGCCCAGATGCCGGGGATATTCGTGCGCATGCGGTCGTCCACGTTGACGCCTTTCGGAGTTACGTCCAAGCCCACCGTTTCGGCGCCCCATCCTGCAGTGTTCGCGCGGCGGCCGACAGCCATGAGCACGAGGTCCGCTTCGATTTTTTCCGCGGCTCCCGCTTTCGTGGTGTAGTAGACGGTGGCGCCGTCCAGTTTTTCGACCTTGCAGCCGAGCTTGAAATCGACACTTCTCATTGCTTTGCGCAGGAGCGGAGCCTGTTCCTTATCCATGAACGGAATGATCTCGTCCATCATTTCCACGACGGACACTTCGCTTCCGAGCGCGCTGAAAAGGCTCGCGAACTCCACGCCTATGACGCCGCCGCCGATGACGCAGAGCTTCTTCGGCACGGCGCCTATATCGAGCAGGCCGGTCGAATCGACGACCTTGGCGTTGTCTTTGGATCCGGGGATCGGGGGCGCAAAGGGCGAGGAACCGGTCGATACCAGGATGGCCTTGCAGTCGTATTCGGCCGCGGGGCCTCCGGCGCTCGGCGTTGCGCGGACCTTGCCGCGGCCGACGATCGACCCTGAACCTTCGACCACATCCACTTTGAAACGCTTCATCTGTGAGGCGATCCCGCCCCGCATCTTCTCGATGACGTCCTTCTTCCAGGCCATCATCGCGTTCCAGTCGTAGGTGACGCCCTCAACCTTGACGCCGAACTTATGCGCCTCAATTGCGTGGGCGTAGGTCTTTGCGGAGTTGAGAAGGGTCTTGGTCGGAATGCACCCGACGTTCAGGCAGGTGCCGCCCAAGTAAGCTTTCTCGATCAGGAGCACCTTCTTTCCCAGGTGCCCCAGGCGTTCCGCCGCCAGGTATCCCCCCGGTCCCCCGCCTATAATCGCTACATCGTACATAGCTGAAATCTCCTGTTGATTACTTAGCCAGCCAGAGGTCGATATCCGCTATCGCTTCTCGGAAGGCTTTCAGGAAGCGGGCCGCGGGGGCGCCGTCGACGACGGAGTGGTCTATGGTCATGCTGAAGCCGATGTGCGGCACGAAGGCCACGCCGGAGGCATCCGGGTCCGACTCGTCATCAAGTACCGGTTTCGGTTCAATGCCGCAGACGCCGAGAATGGCGACTTCGGGGGCGTTGATGACCGGCGTGAAGCTTTCGATTCCGAGCGATCCGAGGTTGGTCACCGTAAAGGTCGATCCGGAGAGTTCCTCGGTTTTGATCGATCCGCCCTGGCAGGCCGCGGCAAGTCGTTTTGCCTCGGCTGAAATCTGCTCCAGCGTGAGGCTGTCGGCATTCCGGATGACCGGCACCATGAGGCCGCGGGGCGTATCCACCGCGAGGCCGAGGTGGACGCGTTCAAAGGTCTGCACCACGCCGTTGACCTTGCGCGCGTTCATGTAGGGGTACTTTTTGAGCACGCGGGAAACCGTGAAGAGGAGGAGGTCGTTGATGGTGACCTTGGAAAGTCCGAGTTCCTCGGGTGACCCCTTCATGCGAGAGCGGAGTTCCTGCATGCGCACGGCGCTCGCGCTCGCGTTGAGCGTGAACTGGGCCATGGTAGCCAGGGATTCGATCATGCGGTCCGAAATGACCTTGCGGATGCCTTTGACCGGGGTTTCCGTGAAGGCTCCGGGGAATTCGCCGGTAAAAGCGGCGCGGGCAGCCGGCGCGGGAGCGGCTGCTCCTCCGGCAATATCGGAGGCGGTGGCGCGTCCGCCGAGTCCTGAACCGGAGGCGGGGATTGATCCGCCTGAGGCAAGCGCGGCTTTAGCGGCTGCGGTGAGGGCGGGGCGGCCTTCAATCGCGGCTTTGACGTCGCGTTCGATGATGCGTCCGTTGGGGCCCGAACCTGACAGCGCGGAAACATCGACCGCTTCTTTCGCGGCCAAGGATCGCGCGCGGGGAGAAGCCGGAGCGCCGACTAAGCTCGACGCTGCGGGAGCTGCTTGCGCGGCGGCGGCGTGGACGGAGCTTGGTTGAGCGGCGAGCGTGGTCGCGGCTTGCTGAGCCGGGGCTGAGGCTACGGGAGCGGCTGCCGTTGCGGGCGCTATTGGTGCGGCGGCGCTGCCGCCGATCGCGGCCTGCCAGTCTTCACCGGGTTTGCCGATGACGGCAATAGCCTGAAGAACCGGAACATCGTCGCCGGCAGGGTGGACGATCTTCAGGAGCGTTCCGGCCTCTCCCGCCGGGACCTCGAAAGTCGCCTTGTCCGTTTCTACTTCGCAGATCGGGGTGTCGGCGGCGACTGCGTCGCCTTCCTTCGCTTTCCAATCCACGATCACGCACGACTCAACCGTGTTGCCCTGTCGGGGCATGATCAAAACATGGGCCATTCGTTCCTCCGCGGCCGTTAGACGGTCCGCACCTCTATATTTGATTCTTCCAACTCGCGCTTGGCGCGGGGATCAAGTTCCGTATCGCTGATGATCAAATCCACTTTCGTGAGCGGTAATACGCTCGCGAAGCCGATTTTGCCGTATTTCGACGAGTCGGCCACGAGCACCGTCGTCTGCGCGTGCGCCTTCATCGCCTTGACGATCTCCGCGCCTTCCACCAGGTGCGTCGTCATGCCGCGCTCCAGGCTGAATCCGTCGGTGCCGACGAAAGCCAGGCGTACGTTGAGCTTTCCTATCGTGTCCAGGGCAAGCGGCCCAACCAATGATTCGGTATGTCGGCGGAATTCGCCGCCGGTCATGGTTATCTGAAGGGTGGGTGATAGCCGAGCGTAGGCGAAGACAAGGGTCGAGTTGGTGACGATGTGTACGTCCCTCTTGCCTACCAGGTGTTTCGCGATGAGCGCGGTGGTTGTTCCCGCTTCTATCATAATGACGTCGCCTTCGCGTACCAGTTCCGCCGCGGCTTTTGCGATGCGGTTCTTTTCATCAATACGTTCGTGCTGGCGGTCCATTATATCCCGGTGTATGGCCGGAGCGGCTCCGCCGCGGGTGCGGTTGAGATAGCCGCGTTCTTCCAGGTTTTTGAGATCAGAGCGTATCGTCACTTCCGAAAGGCCAAGTTCCGTGGATAACGCCGAAACGGATACTCCGCCCCGGTCTGAAAGTATCTTGAGAATCCTGTTTTCTCTTTCATTCAGTTCATTAAGCAATTGCGATATCCTTTCGAAAGGCTTTCGAATTGCTTTTGATGATAGTGAAAGGCAAGAACTATTGCAAGAGGGGCGCGCTCGAACGGAGGCTTTCGGGGCAGGGGAGGGTGTTGAGTTTGATAGGGAGGCAGGCGTCTAGGATTCCGAGCCTTCGTTCCAGTCAATCAGGTCTTTCGGAATGGTGGCGGCCGCGGCGATGTGTCGGCGGGCGGCCATTTCCGAGCGGCCGGGGTCGCCGCTGAAAATCTCTCCCAGCAGCCAGACGTGGGACAGCGCGTCGGTGTCGGGGTGGTCGTTGGCCTGCTGCCAATGGGACAGCTCCTGCCATTCGAGCAGCATGAACAAGTGGTCGCGCCGCATGGCGTCGACAAGGGAGGGGCAGTCGGTGAGTCGGGCGAAGCCCGCGTGGAAATCGAAGTGCATCTCCCAGGTGGTTTTTGCCATGCCGTTGATCTGCAGCTGGGTGTCTATCGTTTTCGCTTGCTCGATGAGACGGTACTTCACGTCTTCGCGGAGTCGGCCGCGCGCTATCATGCGGGCTATCTGACTCTCCGCGGCCAGTCTGAGCGCGTACCGGTCGCGCTTGGTCTCGGCCGTCAGGCTTATGACGCTGGACCCGACGTACGGCAGCGATTGGACCAGCCCTTCGCTTTCGAGCCGGTGAAGCGCGTCAATGACCGGGATAATGCTCACGCCGGTGAGCTCGGCCATGTCCTTCCTCGTGAGGCGCTGGCCGGGCTTCAGGTCTCCGCTGAGAATCCGTTCGCAGATCATGGTGTACGCAAGGTCCGCTGCCGATTCGCTATCGCCTTTCCTGGCCATCAAGTCCCTCCCGGCAAATCTACTTTGAGGATCGACTATGGTCAACCCTCAAAGCTTTTTGCTCTACGTCAGCCGACTATGAAGTCGAACTCGTTTTTCGAAAGCGTCTCTCCCTTTTCGTCGACGACGCTCATGTCCACGCGATGCTTCCCCGGCTTCCCGCGCGGGACCTGCCAGCGGATGACGTCCACCACTTTCGCGCTGTCTTCGGCTAGCTCCAGTTCGAGTGTGTTCTCCGCCGACGAAGAGCTTTCGCCGTCCCTCTTCAGTTCCCAGCGCACCGTCGCCTTGATCTTCTTCTGGAAGTCGTTGTTCACCCAGACCTGCGCGCTGAACGCGTCCCCCGGTTTCCAGTACTTGTCGTACCCGATCACGTACGGCCGTTTGTTCCATTCGAGGCTGACCAGCACCGGCGTGTAGACGGCCTTCATGCTCTCGTAGGCGGGCAGCTTCTTCCCGAAATAGTCGATCAGCCCCGAGCCGATGACCGGAGCAGGATCGCTCCAATAGTACAGGTACATGCTGCCCACCGGCGCGTACTTCCGCTGGCGCAGGAACTCGATCTGTTCCTTGATCGTTTTCGCCTCTATCGCCTGCGATCTCTGGATGAGTTCCTCGAGCGTATCCGCGTTCAGGTCGAGCTTGGTGTGCCTGACCTGCAGATCGTAGAAGAATCCCCAGTATTCCCAGGCATCCCAGTTCGGCGGCCAGAGGTCCTTTTTCGGAATTATCTTCTTTAGGCTCTCCAGCGGCGGCAGGGCGTGCGAACCGAACTCCACGATATTCGGTTCGATCCGTATGCCCTTCATGTCCAGGTCCCCCGGTTGGCAGCAGCCGGTCATGAGGTTTTGCACGCCTTCCTGGTAGTCTCCCTTGTGCATCCACCTGATGGGGTCCACGGTCTTGCCGGCTTCGTAGAGCGCCTCGCAGAGCCTTCCGTAATTGTTCGGCATGCCCGGGAGCGCGTATATCTGCGGTTCCTTGAACACGCTCCACATGCCGATGCAGGCATGGTTGTGGAGCATCCGCACCATGTCGCGCATCATCGGGGCGGCACGCTCGATCAGTTCATCGCTGTCGCTGTAGCAATAGTGCAGGGGAAAATTCTGCCATACCAGGAAGCCCATGCGGTCGCAGAGGCTATAGAAGGCATCCATTTCGACATGGCTGCCGATACGGATGGAGTTGATGCGCATGTCGAGCATCTCCTTCAAGTCGCGGCGGAGGCGCGGCTCGTCGATCTCGCTCATGTACATGCTTGAGTAGTAGCGCATACCCCTGAGGAAGATTTTCTTTCCGTTGAGGTACCAGTGGCCCGTGGCGTCGTCGTGCCTGATGTCTTTCACCCCGAACGCTTCGGCCCGATAGTCGTCCGTCCCGCCTTCCCGCTCTATCCACATCTCGGCCTTGTACAGGTTCGGTTTCCCGAAGTCCCAGGTCGACCAGAGGCGGGCTTCCGGGATGGTTAGGACAAGCTTGACGGTGTTGAGGCCGGGCTGGAGCTCCACTCTCCTGAGTCGTTCCAGCTTGAGGTCCGACTTGAAATTTTCGGGGCTTATCCGCAAGCCCGCATCGACCTCGACTATGCTGCCGGTAGCGTTCATGAGTTCCAGGTCGACCGTGACCAGGGCCGATCCGTCGGGAACGAAGTCCCGTTCCACGATCTTGCAGTAGATCTTGTCGTTGGCGATCTGGACAGGACCGCGGCAGATCAGTTCGACGGGTTGCCATATCCCTCCCGTGTTGCCGTCCTGCCGATACTTCGTCATCGCTCCCGGCCGGTGCATGGCGTCGATCAAGTGTCCCTTGACGATGGAGAGGTCCTTGGCCCAATGCCTCTTGTATGGCGTCGACAGGGGAGTGCTCAGGTTGTTCGGGTCCTGCACCAGCACGTATTCCGTCGGATCCCTCGGCGAGTCGACCCGGACGACCAGGCAGTTGTCCTTGGCCTTAGCGATTTTCGTTACGTCGAACTCGAAGGGGTTGAAGTATCCCTCGTGGGAGCCGACGTAGACGCCGTTGAGCCATACCATCGCCTTGTAGTCGACGGCCGTGAACCGGATGGAAAGGGAGCGGCCCTTGGCTTCCTCGGGCAGCGCGAAGTTCCTGCGGAACCAGACGACCCCGTCGTAGTCCCCGACCTCGGTCAGATACCAGTTGCTCGGTACGCGCATGGGCTTCCAGTCGGCGAGGGCGAGTTCTTTCGCGAAATATTTCCGTTCGACGCCGGTCGCGGCTTCGTCCAGGCGATATTGCCACTCGCCTCCGAGGTCGAGCCTGAAATGAGCTTTTTCGTTACCCAAAATTTCCTCCTAAGTATTTGCGGAACACTAGCATTATAATTAGATTATAATCTTATATTTTTCAATTCATGTCAATCGTAATCTATTAACTCTATTAAAGATATGGGATAGCTCTATAACAGTAAAACTATATATGGTAAGATTCATAATATAGTTATAACAGAATTATATTGACATTATAATCTTATAATGCTAGCCTCTGAGGAAATAGGTCGGTGGAGGACATGGCTTGAAACAGATATCGGTTCCCTCGGACGTCGGTCGGCGCCGGAGCGGACGGTCCCGCGCGGTTGGATCCCGCGGCAGCGTATCCGCCTATCTTTTCCTGTTGCCTTGGATAATCGGATTCCTCTGCTTCAGCCTTATCCCTATGGCCGCCTCGCTCGTCCTTTCCTTCACCGATTACAATCTTTTCGATAAGCCCCGTTTCACCGGATTAGAGAATTTCGCCTTGATGTTCTCCGGCGACTGGCATTTCCCCGCGGCCCTGAGCGTAACGCTCCGATACGTGTTGATCGCCGTGCCCCTGCAGCTTCTGGTCTCCCTGCTGCTCGCCTTCGTCCTCAACCGGGGCGTTCCGGGTTTGTCGGTCTTTCGGACTCTTTTCTATATACCCTCCCTTCTGGGGTCCAGCGTCGCGGTGGGTATCCTCTGGCGACAGATTTTCGGCGGCGAGGGTGTGCTGAACATCATGCTCACCGGCCTGGGCCTGGAGTGGGCCCGCGGGGTGAGCTGGATTGCCAGTCCCCGCTACGCCTTGGGGACGATCATTATCCTGCGGGTCTGGCAATTCGGTTCGCCGATGATCATCTTCTTGGCCGGACTGAAGCAGATTCCGCAGGAGCTGCTCGAGGCGGCGGAAATCGAGGGCGCCAGCCGGCTGCAGCGATCGTGGCGGATCTCCCTGCCCATGCTCAGCCCGATCATCCTATTCAATTTCGTGATGCAGATAATCAGCGCGTTCAAGGTGTTCACCGAGGCCTTCATCGTAAGCGGCGGCGCGTCCGGCGGCGGCGTGGTCGGCGGAACCCTCGACAGCCTCCTGTTCTACACCATCCACATCTATTCCGAGGGATTCGTGAAATTCCGCATGGGCTACGCGTCCGCCTTGTCGTGGCTGCTGCTCGGCATCATATCCGTGTTCACGTTCATTTCGTTCAGGTTTTCGTCGAAATGGGTTTTCTATAACGAGGGGACGTGAAAATGACGCGAACGCTGGAAGAGAGGAACTGGGGCTTCGTCGCCATCAGATTCGTCGCGATCGGAGCGATTTCGTTCTTGGTGATGCAGCCGCTGCTATGGATGGCGGCGAGTTCGTTCAAGCCGGAAATCGATATTTTCAGGGACATCGGGCTCCTTCCCCGCCGGTTCACTTTCGAAAACTACGTCCGGGGGTGGAAGGGGACCGGCATGGGCTTCGCCCTGTTCTTCCGCAACTCAATCGCCATGGTCTCCGTCGCGATCATCGGCAACCTCATCTCCTGTACGCTGGCGGCGTTCGCTTTCGCGCGGATGGAGTTTCGGTTCCGTTCGGTCCTGTTCGCTCTGATGATGGCCACAATCATGCTTCCGCAGCACGCGGTCATGATCACCCAGTACATCATGTTCTTCAGGCTCGGCGTGGCCAACTCGATGATTCCGGTAGTGCTGCCGAAGTTCTTCGCGACGGATGCCTTCTTCATCTTCCTCATCGTGCAGTTCATGCGGGGCATCCCGAGCGAGCTCGATCAGGCCGCGCGGGTGGACGGATGCAACAGCTGGTCCATCTTTTACCGGATCGTGCTTCCCCTGTGCCAGCCGGCTCTGGTTACCACGACGATCTTCACGTTCCTGTGGACCTGGAACGATTTCTTCACGCAGCTTGTGTACCTCACGCACCCGAAGCTGCAGACGGTATCCCTGGCGCTTCGGCGCTTTATCGACGGCGACGCGCTTCCCGCCTACGGGCAGATGATGGCGATGTCGGTCCTGTCGATACTCCCGATCATGATTCTGTTCGCATTCTTCCAGCGCCTCCTCATCGAAGGCATATCGACATCCGGGTTGAAATCTTGACTGAGAGGGGGGCCGGTAGGGCGAAGAAGGATAGCGGCGCGGCAGTCGTCCGGGACTCGACCATCCGCGCTGCTTTGAATCCAAAAAGGAGGACATATGTATCGGAAATCGAAGAATTGGGCGGTAGCGGGTCTGTTGTTCGGTGCGGCGCTGGCCGTGGCCTTCGCCGGCGGCGGATCGGAAAAGGCTGGGAACGCGCAGCCGCAGGGGCCGGTCGAATTCCGCGTGTCTTGGTGGGGCGCGACGGGCCGGAATGAAAAATACCTCAAGATAATGGAGGAATACCAGAAGCGGAATCCGTCCGTGAAATTAACGCCCGAATACCAGGGCTGGGCGGATTACTGGAGCAAGATGGCTACCTTGGTCGCCGCCCGCAACCTTCCGGATGTGCACCAGTACACCAACAATCAACTGGGCGAATACCAGTCCAAAGGCGCGATCGTCTCCCTGGAGCCCTACGTCAAATCGGGCGTCATCAAGCTCGACGACTGGAACAAGGCGATGGTCGATTCCGGCAGGATCAACGGAGAGCTGGTCGCAATCACCATCGGGATAACGGGTCCGGCTATGATCTTCAATGTTTCTTGGGCCGAGGAGCTCGGCATCAAGATTCCACCCTTCGACCACAACTGGACCTGGAATCAATTCGCCGCCTGGCTCAAGCAGGACGTTCAGCCGAAGCTCCCCGCGGGCGCGTACGCTTTCGGCGACTACGGACAGGCGGAAAATTATTTCTGGACCTGGATCCGCCAGAACGACGCCAAGTGGATCGACGCGAACGGCAAGTACGCCGTGCCCGCTTCGGTTCTGGAGAGCTGGTACGCTTTCATGGACGATCTGCGCAAGAGCAAGGTCTCGCCGCCCCTCGAGTTCACCATGGAAGATTTGAAGAAGGCCCGAGGCGAGAACGGCTTCAATAAACGAAGGATACTTATCTATCCGACCAACGCGAACCAGGCGAAGCTCGAACAGAAATTCATGGCGAATCCCGGCGACCGCGTCGAGCTGCGCAGGCTCCCGCGCCGAGAGGGCGCGGCGACTGCCGCCGAATGCCTGATAACCTCTGCCCTGACCATATCCGCAACGAGCAAGTTCAAGGACGAGGCCGCGAAGTACATCCAGTTCTTCGTCAACGATACCGTCGCCCAGGAAATTTACGGCGGGGAAATCGGCGTGCCGGGCAGCCTGACGGTTCAGAAACTGCTACGGCCGAAACTGGACAAGGTAGCGGCACAGGAATTCGACTATATCAACCTGATCGCCGGTCCCGGATCGCCGCCTACCGAGCCGAAGCCTAAGGGCGTCTGGGCCTTCGACGCGGAAGTCCAGCAGATGAACCAGCGAGTCGCGGTGGGGGAAGTGACCCCGGCCCAGGCGGCGCAGGCAATCATCGAGCGGGCGAACAAGTTCCTCTCTACGGTGCGCTGAACATGAAAAGGTTCATCGGCAGACCCGGAAGGACCCTGGTGCTCGAGCTGCAGCGCGGCGACGGGCTGCTCGAGTCGATCCGGGAACAGGCGAAGGACGTCGGCATTCGGAACGCCATGCTCACCAGCGCGGTCGGTTCGCTCATGAAGCTCGTCATCCATAAGCCGACGAACCTCGCCGCCGCGGCGGAAGACGCGTACGCGACCGTCGAGGAGGCCATGGAGATATGCTCGCTGATCGGCAGCGTGATCGGCGGGGAACCGCATCTGCACATCGTGGCCGCGAGTCCGGGCGGCCTGTTCGCGGGCCACGTGGAGAATGACACCCGCGTGCTCTACATGGCCGAATTGACGCTGACCGAGATCGACGGAGTCGACCTTGAGCGGCGGCTGACGCGGGAGAATGTGAAAAAGATTTTCGTCGTGGGATCGCCCGCCGAATGAGCGGGGCGAGGTTCGGAGCGGTGCTGACGGGGTTCTTCCCCGACAGCGTCCGCGACGCGGAGGTGCTTCGCGGCGCAGTCGGGCTATCGGCGGAGGCCGGTTTCGACTGCGTCGAATTCTATTACGACGGCCCGGAGAACCGGGCCGTCGCGGCCGCCCTCAGGGGCAGCGGGCTCTCTTCGGTATATCACCCGGCCTACCCGATGAAAAAAGCGGCCGTGGATCTCGGCGCGGCGGGTAGGGTAGAACGGCTTGCCGCCGTCGGGAAGGTCAAGGTTTGGGTCGAGAGAGCCGCGGAGTTCGGCTGTGAGGCCGTCATGCTTCTGAGCGGGGGAGAGGTGGAGGACGAAGAGGCGCGGGCCGACGCGATCGGGCGGCTTGAGGAAAGCCTCAAGGCCGTCTGTCAGTTCGCCGCCTCCTTCTCTCCTCCTATCGAGGTCCGTCTGGAATCTTTCAACAACCGGGGCGAGCCCCGGCTCCTGATGGGACCGTCGCTCCGGTGCCGCGCGCTGGCCGAGGCGGTCCGGGCTTCCCGCGGCAACTTCGGTTTGACCTTCGACTTGAGCCACTCTTTGCAAATGGGAGAGAATCCCGCCCAGAGCGTTTCCCTCCTCTCGGATTGCTGCTCGCACGTCCATTTGGCCAACTGCGTCATTCGCGATAAGAGCGATCCTCTATTCGGCGACAAGCATCCCCCGTTCGGCCGTGCCGGCGGGGAAGTGGACGAGGCTTACTTGGCAGATTTCATCCGCGCGTTGGGCGCTATCGGCTTTTTCGA
The DNA here is from genome assembly GCA_041666155.1 of Treponemataceae bacterium. Taxonomy (GTDB): domain Bacteria; phylum Spirochaetota; class Spirochaetia; order Treponematales; family Breznakiellaceae; genus SZUA-426. The sequence continues at coordinate 337 of JBAYHM010000030.1, read as the reverse complement.
CCGCAGCGGGAAGTCCGCGATCCTCAGCCTGGAAGTGATCACCGGACCGCGCGATCAGCCGGCCGAAACGCTGGCGAAAGCGAAAGAGGCACTCGACCGCGCGTGGCTGCGGGCGGGCCGATAGCGGGCAGGAGGACAACATGACGCGTATTGGAATTATCGGGGCCGGAGGCATAGGCCGGAAGCATATTGAGGCGCTTTCGGGACTCGACGGGGCGGCGATATCCGCCGTGGTCGATACGGACCCGGCCGCCGCGCGACGCGCGGCGGGTTCGGATATTCCCGTTTTCACGGATCTAGCCGAAAGTCTGCCGCTCGTGGACGCGGTGTGGATATG
>JBAYHM010000029.1:0-23643 GCA_041666155.1 Treponemataceae bacterium | reverse complement strand
GGATGATCAATTTCGCGCGGGAGGTACACGCCTCCGCGACGAGTCCCGTTTGGAAATTGCTCGAACGCGAAAGGGAAAGGAGGGCTGTAAAATGAGCGCGCGAATCGATGCGGAGAAAGCGAGCGGCGCGACTTCCGGTCCCGCCGCCGCGACCGAACAGTTTGAAGTGACGCGGAACGCCTGCGTCGTCTGCTCGCCGCTGGGCGCCACCATAGTGTTCGCCGGGATTGAGCGGGGCATGACGCTGCTCCACGGTTCGCAGGGCTGCGCCACCTATATCAGGCGCTACACAATCTCCCATTTTCGCGAGCCTCTGGACGTCGCCAGCTCCAGTTTTACCGAAGAGAGCGCCGTCTTCGGCGGCGCCGCCAATCTGCGGATCGCGCTGGCGAACGTAGTCAAGGAATACAAGCCCGCCCTGGTCGGCGTCGCCACCACCTGTCTGGCCGAGACGATCGGCGAGGATGCCGCCGCGGTACGGCGCGCGCTGGGGCTCGTGGACGGAAAGTCCGCGGAATTCGGCGCGGCGGTCGGCAACGGCGCCGACGCACCCCTCATCGTCGCGGTATCGACCCCGAGTTACCGCGGCAGCCACCGCGAAGGTTTCCGCGCCGCGCTGCGCGCGCTCGCGGAGGCGACAAATCCGCGCATCAACAAGTCACCTCCGGGTGCGGAGTTCGGCAAGGCGCTTTTCTCCTCCTTCTCCGCCGAACCGGACTCCGCATCCTTTCTTTCCGTGCCGGCGATCGCCGTGTTCACGGCGATGATTTCCCCCACGGACATCCGCGGCATCAAGGCGGATATCGCCGCCTTCAACCTGGACGCGATTTTCGCCACCGACTACTCGGACACGCTGGATGGTGGGCCCTGGAAGGCGCATCGCCTCCTGCCCGAAGGCGGTACGCCGGTCGCCTCTCTTCGTCTGATGCGGCACGCCGCCGCTTCACTTGAGTTCGGCGCGACTCTGTCTCCCGAGCTCTCCGCCGCCGCATACCTGGAAGAAGCTCACGGCGTTCCGCGCCGCGCTTTTTCCCTACCGGTCGGGATACAAGCCACCGACGCCTTTATGGACGCGCTGGCGGAAATTTCCGGTAAGCCGATGCCTCGGTCGATAGAAGCCGAACGAGCGCGGCTCCTGGATTCATTAGTGGACGGGCATAAATACGTTTTCGGAAAGCGCGCGCTTCTCTACGGCGACCCGGATTTTTCGGAAGCCTTGGCGGCTTTCCTTAGGGAGATCGGCATGATCCCTCTCTTTCCCGAAGGCGAAGGCCGGGACTTCGCGCAGGCCGAAGCCGCTGCCCGCGCGTCGGCGGCGAATGGTGAGAGTATCGATCTCGTGATCGGCAACAGCAAGGGTTATAAGACGGCGAAGAAACTGGACGTCCCGTTGGTGCGCGTTGGTTTTCCGGTGCACGACCGCTTCGGCGGCCAGAGATTGCGGACCCTCGGTTATGGGGGCTCCCAAGAACTATTCGATCGAATCGTGAACGCTCTTATCGAACGCAGGCAGGAGGACAGCTATGTCGGTTACACCTATTATTGAAAGATCCGGCCCGATACCCGTTGGCCCGAAACCTGAGTTTACCGCGATTGAGCATCCCTGTTACGACAGCGCGCACAAGACCTCGGTTTCCCGGTTGCATTTGCCGGTCGCGCCGCGTTGCAACGTGCAGTGTCGTTTCTGCGACCGCAGCTTCGATTGCGTCAACGAGAGCCGCCCCGGCGTGACCGCCTCCCTTTTATCGCCCAACGAAGCGTTGGAGAGGGTGGACCGTATCCGCGAACGCCTGCCGAACCTGAAAGTCGTCGGCATCGCCGGACCCGGAGATCCGCTGGCCAACGCCAAGGAAACATTTGAGACCTTTCGTCTCGTGCGTGAAAAGCACTCCGACCTTGCTCTGTGCTTGGCGACAAATGGACTCTGTCTCCCCGGACACGCCGCTGAACTTGCCGACCTTGGCGTATCGCATCTCACCGTCACCGTTAACGCGATTGATCCCGAAGTCGGTCGGCGGATCTATTCCTGGATCCGGCTTGACGGCCGCGCGCGTACCGGCGTGGAGGCCGCTTTTCTTCTTTTGGAGCGTCAGTTGCTCGGCTTGGAAGAAGCGGCGGCTGCCGGGCTCGTGATCAAGATCAATACCATTCTCATCCCCGGTGTGAACGAGGGAGAGGTCGAGGCTATCGCCCGAGAAACCGCCGCCCGCGGTGCCTCGTTCATGAACGTGATTCCGCTGCTTCCGGTGAAGGGCACTCCTCTGGAATACGCGGGCGAACCCTCCAAGGAAATGGTCTCCGGCGCGCGGAAATCCGCGGTCGCCTACTTACCGCAATTGTCTCACTGCGCGCGATGCCGCGCCGACGCGGCGGGTCTTTTAGGAAAGGATATTTCGATGAACGATGACGCGAAACCGGTTACCGCTTCGATCGAATCGCCCTGTGCTTCGGGAGCTTGCCCCGGCGCCGGCCGTCCAGTCGTTCCCCGTTCGCGGAAAAAAGATACGCCAAGCGTGGCATCGGTAACCCTTGCCGACGGTGAGCCGCTTCCTTCGGCGCCGCAAGGCGAATCTACCTTGGTCGCCGTAGCAAGCCGCGAAGGCCTTTTGGTGAACCGTCATCTCGGCGAAGCCGACCGCCTTTTTATCTTCCGCGTCGAACCATCCGGCGAATACGAAACGGTCGATATCCGTACGACTCCCGGAGAAGGCGGCGGTCCGGCGCGCTGGACTGATCTTGCCGATCTAATCTCCGACTGCGAGATGGTTTTGACTTCGGGCATCGGCGCCCCGCCTCGGCGAATCCTGGAGGACCGCGGCTTGAAGGTGCTAATCCTGGAGGGGCTGGCGGGAGAAGCTTTGGAGGCTATCGCGGCCGGCAAGGATCTGTCGTTTCTCAGCCGCCGCGCAGGATGCGGTTCCGGCTGTTCCGGCGGCGCCACCCGCGGCTGCGGCTGCGCGTAGAATCGAGGACCAGAGAGCGTTCGGTTTTTACGTCGGTAGGACCGAATTTGTGGGCAACGGCACACATATAGAATCATCCATATTTTGCATTTTTTATTTTAGGAGAAACGTATGACCAAGCCGAACAAGCACATTCTCGTTTGCGGAAGTTTTCGGGCGTCCGGCGCGCCGCAGGGCGTTTGCCACAAGAAAGGGTCGCACGGCCTGCTCGGTTATTTGGAGACCGAACTGTCCGATCGCGGCATGAGCGACGTGACGGTCACCTTGACCGGCTGCCTCAAAGCCTGCGACCGAGGCCCCATCATGGTTGTGTACCCGGAAAACACCTGGTACGGCGGGATCGAGGGAGAAGACCAGATCGATACGGTGCTCGACGCGCTGGAAGCCGATTCGGTCGCGGAAGAGTTCGTGCTCAAGTAAACGCGGCGCGCGGAAGGTGCACACCCTTGGCCGACTCATCCCTCTTTTCCCTCATCGATTGTACCCTTCGCGACGGCGAACAAGCCGCGGGAGTCGCCTTTCCTTCGGACTGCCGTCTGGAAATCGCCCGCGCCCTCGTTGCCGCGGGTATCCGTGAACTTGAAGCCGGCATACCAGCCATGGGAGCTGAGGACGAGGCCGCCTTCGCCCTCCTGGCCCGCGAACTTCCCGAGGTCCGCCTCATCGCTTGGAACCGCATGAAACGCGCCGACGTGGAAGCCTCCTTCCGCGCGGGCGCACGCGTGATCCACGTGAGTCTCCCCGCTTCGGACCTCATGCTGGAGAAAAAGCTCGGCTGGGGGAAAAAACGCGCGTTGGAAACCGCGAAAAACGTTTTGACCTATTGCCGCGACCGCGGCGCTGAGCTTATCTTCGGGGCTGAAGACGCTTCCCGAGCCGAAACGCCCTTTCTGGAAGACCTCTTCTCCGTCGCGGTAGAGTCGGGCGCTACCCGCCTCCGCTACGCGGACACCGTCGGGCGGCAGGACCCTTTCGCCGCGGAGCAGGCTATGGCGGCATTGACGCCTAGCATCGGAGCGCCCGTGGAATACCACGCCCACAACGACCTCGGCCTTGCGACCGCCAACACCCTGGCCGCGGTCCGGGGCGGCGCTCGCGCCGTCAGCGTCACTCTGGGCGGTCTGGGCGAACGCGCCGGCAACGCCGCGCTGGAACAGGTCGCCGCCGGTCTTCCCCTTTTTTGCGGCATCGATTCCGGCGTTGACTTGACTCGGCTTCCCGCCCTCTGCTCCCTTGTCGCTGACGCCTCGAACCGGCCCATTCCTGCCGACCGACCGTTGGTCGGCTCCGCCGCGTTCGCCCACGAGTCGGGCATCCACGTGGACGGTCTCCTGAAAGACCCGGAGCTCTACGAGTTTGTGCGTCCGGAAGCCTTCGGCCGCGAGCGTTCCTTCGTCCCCGGCATCCACTCCGGCGCCGCCGCCCTCGGCCTCTGCGCCCGGCTGGTCGGCCGCTCGGTTCCCGCCGACCGCCTCGCGGATCTCCGCTCCCGCGTCCGTGAACGCTGGTCTCGCGGTGCCCCCGCTGATCCCTGGCGCGCCTTCTCCGACATTCTGGACCGGGAGGGCTACACCCGTGCCGAATAAACCCCCTCGCTTCGGCGCCGCTTCCCGCGGCTGTCCCGACGGGACGGGACCCTGCGATTGCGTCCTTCCTCTTTTCTACGAACTTGCCCGCGCTATTTCCGCGGGGAAAGATTTGGAAGGTGTCATGGACGCCGCCGTCAAAGTCATCGTGGACAACCTTTCGGGCACCGAGCGCGTCGTCCTCTCCATCCTCAACCGAAAAACCGGCGCCATTTTTATTGAAAACGCGTGGGGCCTCACCGACGAGGAACGCGCTCGCGGCGTCTACCGCATGGGTGAGGGCATCACCGGCTACGTCGTCCAGACCGGCGACTCCCTGGTTGTCCCCAACATCGCCGAGGAACCCGCTTTCCTCGACCGCACCGGCGCGCGCAAGGACCAGGACACCTCGCGCCTCGCCTTCATCTGCGTTCCCGTCAAGCTCGGCAGGGAAGTTATGGGCACCCTCAGCGTGGACCTCTCCAACGCCTCTTCGGCGGGTCTGGAGGAAGACCGCGAGCTGCTCACCGTCGTCGCCGCCATGATCGCGCAGGCCGTTCAGCTCCATCTTGCCAGAAAAGAAGAGAACGCTCACTTGCGTGAGGAGAATCGTCGCCTTTTGGAAGAACTAGCCCAGAAGCGCGGACCGGAAAACATCGTCGGCAACTCGCACCCCATGCAGGCCCTCTACCGTTTCATGGCCAAGGTCTACGACAAGACCACCCCCGTCCTCATCCTCGGCGAATCCGGCACGGGCAAGGAACTGGTCGCCGCCGCGCTCCACTACGGCAGTCCGCGCAAGGACAAGCCCTACATCCGTTTCAACTGTGCGGCCATACCCGAAAACCTGGCGGAAAGCGAGATGTTCGGGCACGAAAAAGGCGCCTTCACCGGTGCCCTCAACCTCCGTATAGGCCGCTTTGAGGAAGCCGACGGCGGCACGCTCTTCATGGACGAGGTGGGCGAACTCAGCCTACCTATCCAGGCGAAACTCCTCCGCGTCCTGCAGGCCCGCCAGTTCGAACGCGTCGGCGGCAACAAAACGCTCACGGTCGATATCCGCCTCATCGCCGCGACCAACCGCGACCTTTCAATTCTGGTCAAAGAAGGCAAGTTCCGCGAAGACCTCTACTATCGATTGAACGTCTTCCCGCTGCTCCTCCCGCCCTTACGCGAACGGGGCTCGGATATTCTGCTTCTCTCCGACTATTTTGTGGAAAAGTACGCCAAACTCCACGATTCCCCCGTTCGCCGCATTTCCACGCCCGCCATCGACGCCCTTATGGCCTATCACTGGCCCGGCAACGTCCGGGAATTGGAAAACGTGATCGAGCGAGCCGTCATCCTCTCCGACGACGGCGTCATTCACACCTACCACTTACCGCCTACCCTGCAGACTGCGGAAAGTTCCGGTACCCGCTACCGCGGTACACTGGACGAACGCTTGGACACCGTCGAGCGCGAGCTTATCGTGGACGCCCTCAAAGCCTCCGCCGGCAACATGGCCCAAGCCGCCCGTGAACTTGGCCTTTCCGAACGCGTAATGGCCCTGCGCGTGCAGAAGCACGGCATCGATTTCAGGCTGTTCAGGCCGAAGACGAACTCCTAGCCGCTTAGTTCCCCGCTTGATCCGCCCCAATGGACCAGGCTCCCGGAGTCCGCGCTTTCCCTTCCCTGTCGTACCGGATGTACGGTACGAAGATAGCCGGGAAGCCCGACGGCAGGTTCCCCGCGACCGAAAGGTCCAAGCCTCCGGTCTGAACCGCCGCGGGAGCCGTCGCCGCGAGCCGATAATCCCGGGCCGCGTAGACGGACCGATCGTCCGTCGGCCCGTCGAAATCGACAAAGAGTTGATCGAGGGTTGCTTTGTAGTCGGTATAAACGGCGCTGTTCACCGGGTTCCCGGAATTGTTGGAAGCCTGCGTCGCGTTGTTGTTCGTCCAGACCAAGTTCAGCGCGGTAACGGTCTGGGCTCGAGTCACCGTGTTGAAATAGAGGCTGTTCCGGGCCCCCTGATACATGGTCGTCAAATAATTCCAGGTCAACAGGTTGAACTGGTTGGTGCTGCCCGCGGGATACAAAAGATTGGTTTCAGCGACTGTCGCCTGGTATTCCTTGAGGGCGAAGATGAGGTTGTTGACGAGGTACCCATTGAGGGAATATCCACCCCGCACGGCGGCGAGGTTCAAGGTAACCTGCGTCGTGGCTCCTCCCGCCGCGGCGATGGTGTTCCCCACGATCCAGGGTTGCTTTCCGTTCGACGCGACGTTGACGCAGCCCGCGGTTTCCACAGCGCTGTTGGTTCCCGTATCGGTCTCCCATCCACCGTCCAGCACGTTGCCGCCGATGAGGACGTCCGCGGTCGTGGCGGCGACCATTATTAGGGCGACAACCGCGTCGCTGCCGCCCGAGTTGAAATCGAGTGCCCAGTTTTGGCCACGTCCCACAAAACTGTTGCAGATGGCGATAATCGGCATCCCCGCCGCCTGTCCCTGAATGTAGAGCGCGGTGATGACATTCCCGGCAGTCGTGAACCCGAATACCAGTGTTTGCCTAGGAGTATGGATAGTGCAACCCGAAATGCGCACACCGGAATTGACCACCCGGATCGTGGCGTGATCCAACGCCGTTACTCCGCCTTCCAGGGTGCTGTTCGGCGTGACGGTCAGGCCGTCCAAGGCCGCGAAGTTGACGGCGTTTGCCCGCAGTATCTGATCCGGGGTGCCGGAGAAGGTGCCGGTGAACCTTGTCGTATAGGTTCCGAGATCCCGGGTTGTGAAGGTGGAATCGAAGCCGCCGTAGATGCTCCCGCCGTTGAAGAGATCGAATTTCCCCGGGTAGTCCCCGGCGGCCAGGAGGAAGCGCGTCGGGCCTGAGTAGGTAACATAGGTTGTGTTAAAGGAGGCTCCCGAAAGGGGCGCGGCTTTCGTGCCCGATCCCGAGCCGGTAGTCGTGACGTACACCGCGCGCTCAACGCCCAGAGTCGTTGAAGGCGCTCCCGAGGCTGGGGCGGCGAACAGTACGAACGCGGGGACGGTTCCTCCGAAGGATAGGACGGTCCATTGCTCGGGGGTTCCCCCGATCTTCGCCGTCACGGTTCCGTCGCTTGAGTAGAACGTCGCGGTCCCTTCGGTCAAACCCGCTGAGAGCGCGTAGTCTCCGAGGACATCCGTCGTGGTGATCCGGTAGAGCGTCGCGCCGCCCGCCGAAGCGGACAAAGCCCCGTTTTGGCCGTACGAGTTGATTGCCCCGATGTTCAGCGTCTGTCCGGCGATCTCGGTCGGGACCAGCATGAGGGAGACGGAAATGGTCCCGACCGTGTTTATATCGACGTCCGTCGATCCCCGGCAGAGGGCAAGGCCCGAAGAATTGAGGCAGGAGACGGTCACCGTCGCGGACGCGTCGTCCACCGGAATATCGGAGACGGTAACTTCCACCGTGGCGTTGTATGCGCTTAGGGTTACGCTCTTCTCCGCTACCGTAACGCCGCCGCGCTCCACGGTCACGGCGATGGACGCGGAGGAAGGATCTATAAGTCGAGATATGCCGGGATCGTTCAAAATAAGAGCGGTAGCCTCGGCCGCGGGCGGAACGGCTATCGTGAGCCGCAGATCCGCCCGGCCCTGTACCCGAATAACCCCCGCCGCGCATGATGCGATACACAGAGCCAGCAAAACATAGATGACGACAAAGGGTATACTCGCGAAAAACGCTTTTCGGTTCATCGCTTTCCCCTCTCTCCGAATACTATTTTTCGGTTAGGGTTTTTTTAATGTACCTACAGTGTAGCTCTATCGGCTCGGTTTTTCAAAAAAACGTGGTGCCTGAACGCAAGTTTTGGGAGGATCTCTACTATCGATTAAACGTCTTCCCGCTGCTCCTCCCGCTCTTACGCGAACGAGGCTCGGATATTCTGCTTCTCGCCGACCATTTTGTGGAGAAGTTCTCCAAACCCACGATTCCCCCGTTCGCCGCATTCCCGCGTCGGCCGATCAGTCCCGTTCGTAAGCGCCGATGGTCCACGGCGCCGTGCGCGGATTGCCGTCGCGGTCCACGAGGAAGGCGACACCGGAGGTGTCGCCGCTTAACGTGAAGCCTGGGGCGGTGACCTGCAAATTGGCGCCGCCGGTAGTGAGGGCGGATGCGGCTGAGGGTTTCACGAAGCCTGCGGCTGTCGGCGAAAGGGCCGTCAGGTTCAGGGCAGACTCAAGCGAGAATTGGTTGCCGGTGCCGTATGTGACATAATTAGGCCAGGTGGTTTGATAATAACTAACAGAAGCAATTAATGCGATAACAGCTAAACCAGGATCAGCAGGGTAGCAGCTGATCATATTGTTTTGGCAAACCAAGACGTTAGCTGAAGAATCATAGATCGCATAATTATATATAGCATCGGTTGTAATGTCATATAAGAAAAGGTTGTTGCTCGCTCTGAAGGTTGGTGTACTACTGCTAAAGTAAACAGTATTGGAATGAAGAATCCCCGTCGCGCTATTCGTGTTTCCAGCCGAAATAGTCGAGCCGGCGATATTCAAGACGGAATTCGCAACCGTTATATTTATTCCCCGGCTGTAACACGGTGAGCCTGTAGCGGGGTAATAAATATTCCCCGGACAAATAACGCTGTTAACGATCGTCAGGGGAACTGTTGCAACGGCGGTCTGTATCGCGAATATGTATGAACTATATCCTGTATTATTATTAAGGGTAACATCGCCGCCTAGAACTGAACAACGGTCAAACTCCAGCTCGGCGTCCGCATATACGAATATATGAGATATAGTCATCGTTGGGGTTATCGATAGATTTCCCATCCTGATGATGCAATCGCGGAATGTTGATTTTCCCGAAACTTGGATGATATTTGTATTGACCACACCTGTTACCGCATACGGTGTCGTTTGCAAGAAGTTCATCCCGTCAAATATGGTTCCGGCGCCTCCGGCATTGACCAGAAGCGCGGGATACGTCGCGGCCTTGAGGTTCACGGTGCTCGTTCCGTGGGCCGCCGTCCGAGTCCAGGTTGACTCTACGCATCCGCCTACAACGAGGGCGGCGAAGTTTACGGTTATTCCGATGGTTTCGGTGTTGGAAAAATCGGCAGAGGCGGCAATGACCGGGAGTCCCAGGTCGGTTGAAGGAAGGGCTCCCGCTGCGGCGTATAGAGAAGACGCGCCCATGGCTAGGCTGTCGCTTGGCGGGGTTCCCGATGTGCTCAGGTAGATTATCGTCCGTGGAATCGGCATGGCGACGGTCTCCGAACGTGCGATGCCGAGCAACGCGTCGGTGAACGTGAATATCGCCGCCGGAGCCGCGCTTTGCGCGGGGAAAGTCGTCGCTTGCGGTGTAATCGTGATACCGCTTGCGGTCGGGGAAGTCGTTAGCGAACCGACCGCTGGAGGGGAAAAAGTGACGTCGTATGCCGCGACCGTATCGATGCCGGATGCCGGATTTAACGAAAATACCCGCTTCCTATCTATGATTGGGATCGACGAATCGACGTAGAACGTCGGTCCGACGAAAGATGTCCGTATATCCGCGTCCACCGCGAGTTGGGGTTCAGAAGTGTAACCCGAAGGAACCGTAATCACGACGTAATACGTTCCCGCCACGCTTGCGGTGAAGGATTTCATCGTACCGCTTACCGCCGTCGCGGCGGTGAGTGTGCCGTCGGGCGCGTAAACAGTGGGGAAAGTCGGAATGGTGTTATCGGAAAAATAAAGAGTATACGCGCCGGCTTTCGGCAGAACGAAGGCGAATATGTGCGTTTTGCCCGCGTCCGCCGGGCCGAGGGCGACGCCGTAAGTCCCCGATAGGAACGGACCCGGCATTACGGTATTTGTGGAGATCGGTACCGCTGTTAGAGCGACCGGGCTAGTCGTTCCGTCCGAAACGGTGACGACTGAAGAATTTTGCGCCAGCAAGGTGCCGCCCGTGTCGTAGAGTTTTATGGTCACGGTGCGATTCGTGCCTGTTGGTATGGCGGTGATGGTGATTGACGCGCTTGTCTGGCCCGCGGCGATATCGACGCTGCCGACCAAAGGAACGGAAATATCCGCCGCCGTAACCGACGCTTCCACTCGTCGGGTATCCGGGTGAATGAAACGGCTTGGGGAGGAAAGAGCTTTCTTGAGCGCTTCCGGATACGTCGCGGCGGTCACGGCGGGAATTGACAGATTGATTGCTACGGAACCGTGTCCGCCGCTGACCATCAGAGGGGATTTGCAGGCCGACGCTAAAGTTGCGGAGCATAGGACGATGAGCGCCCAAAAAAGGGGCTTCAGTATTTTCACATGGACCTCGATAGGGAAGCGGCATATTAACAATCTTAACTTTAATAATATACTACCGCCGTCCGCTTAATCCGGCATGAAAACCAATAGCCCGATTTTGAGTCCTCAGATATGCGTATGCGGTCGCGTCACTCGTATTCCAGCTCGTCGAACTTGCCTTCGATGTTGAGGAAGGCTTGGACGACGTCGGGGGCGAACTGTTTGCCGCTTGCGTCCGCGATGACGCGCACGCATTCGGCGTGGCTCTTGGGTACGTTGTACGAGCGCTTAGCCCTCATAGCGTCGTAGCTGTCCACCAGGGCGACGACGCGGGCGCAGAAGGGGATGGCCTCACCGGCCATCTTGTCCGGATAGCCCGTCCCGTCCCAGCGTTCGTGGTGGTGGAGGCAAATGTCATACGGAACCGACAGAAAGCCTTCGTAGCCGCTGAAGGCGGGGTCCGCGGCGAACATATCGATCATCTTCTTGATGTAGGTGGCCCCGAGCCGCGGGTGTTTTTTGATCGATTCGAATTCTTCCGGCGTGAGTTTCCCTTTCTTGTCCAATACTTCCTTCGGAACGCCCATTTTACCGATATCGTGCAGCACTGACGTGTAGTTTATGTCCTTGGCGAATTCGATTTCGTCATGCAACCCCGTGGGGAAGAGGCCGAGCCGGAGGCATTCCTCGGTGAGGTAGCCGGTCAGGAGTCTGATGTTCTGAAGGTGGACCGACGTTTCCTTGTTGTATTCCTCGATCAGGGAGCAGACCAGTGAAATGAGCATAAGTTTATGCATCTCAATGGTTTTCTTCGCGTTTTGAAGATTGTCGTTCGCGTTGGTCAGGTTGCGGATCAGCTTGTCGGTCTTCTGGAAGTAATCCAGCTCTACCTCCGAGCTGATGTCCTTGGGTTCCAGATAATAGAGGAACAGTTTCCGCTTCACTTCGAATTCGCGTTTCCCCGACATCGAATAATGAACGAAGGGATGAATGCCCGCTTCGCCTTCGTACTCGTAGTTCTTCAGCATGACGGGAAAGTGGAAGGTCGGAATAGGCAATACGTCGCGGACGGTGAAATCGTTTGGTAGGAATCGTTCAAAGAGGGTATCGATATAGAACGAGGCCGCCAATTCATCTTGAGTCATCTCAATCTCTTCAAGGAACTCCGCCGATGCGAACACGATCCGCCGCCGGTGGTCCAGGATCAGCGGATATTTTTCCGTCATCGATTTGCGGAGCAGTTCTTTCTTTTCCCTGTCGGCGTGCCGTAGAGTCTGGAGCAGGCGCTGTTTGACGACCGTATAATTTTTATAGAGCCGCTTGAAGATGGTGCTGTTCTTCTTCACGACGTGAACCAATCGATTGTATTTGTTCACCAGCGAGACGTATTTGGCCCTGTAGTTGTCCTGCGCTTTTTTCGGCGGCGGCATAGTGCGGCCAGTATAAACCCAAAAGCCCCGGCGCCGACACGTGCGCGGGGCTTTTTTTTAGAATTGCGTCACGCGCTTGCTTCCTCAATGGGTGTTGTTTCGTTTCCCCGCGCGGCGCAGGAACCGAGCGACGCGACCCAGCCGCGTTTGTTCCAAAGCGCGCAGCCGCCCTTGGTTTCGGTAAGTTCCCCGTGGCGCTCCCGGATGGCCCTCATCAGGGGCGATTCAAGCGCTTCCGCGAGCGATAGGCGGGCTGCGCTGATATCGGAGAACGGAGCGAAGGGGCAGGCTTCAAGGGCGCCGTCGTCGGCGAGGTGTATGAAGCCGCGTCCGGCCGCCAGGCAGCCGCCGAAGGCTTCCTCGTCTCCGGGGAGCGACACCGGCATGAACGAGTAGCCGGCAAACTTGTCCGACCGCAACAGTTCGGCTTTCTGGGCGTCGGTGAGCACGAGGTTTTCGCTGCCGGCGGTCACCGGTACGTATTCGATCAGAAACAGCACCGAGGCGCCCATCGCCTCGATTTCGCGTAAAAATCGATCCGAGAGGACCGAGTCGGCGTTCTTGGAGGTGAGTGTCACCGAAAAACCGAACAGGGCGCCGCGCCGCTTGAGTTCTGCCGCGTGGGCCAGTACCCGCTCGTGGATGCCGTCGCCGCGCCGCTCGGCGGTGAACGCCGCGTCTCCCTCCACGCTGAATATGGGGACCAGCCTTCCGCCGGAAAACAGGTCGATCGTTTCCGCGTCGACCAGAAGGCCGTTGGTGAACACGGGCATCACGACGCCCGGCAGTTTCGCCGCTTCCCGCAGGAGGGACGGGCGCGTCAGCGGTTCGCCGCCGGCGATCATCAGCGTTCCGACGCCGAGGTCTACGGCTTCCCTGAACAGTTCCATGAAACGTTCGTCGGATAGTTCCGCCGAAGCGTCGGGCCGGAGCGTCTTGGAGTAGCAGCCCGCGCAGTTCAGGTTGCATTTCCGCGTGACCGAAGCGATGAGGATGCCGGGAACGGTTCGCCCCTCCCGCGCCGCCTTTGCGCGCTTTTCGGCCTGGCTGCGCTGGAAATTCGCGATTCCCGCGAGCTTCGCGGCGTTCCGGGCCGCGGTCAGCGGTTTGCCCGACGCGAACACATTCCGGAGCGCGATGCGCGCCGCGCGCGAAAAAAACTCCTGGTTTTGCTCGTTGAAGAGCCCGTTTGAGTCCATAGTTTCTCCTTGCGGCGTACGTCCGCTGAACCGCTTGCGCGCGTACAGCGGGCGCCGCCTAGCGAATATGTTCCGAGCTCGTTCCCGTCGTTCCGGCGAACGGCTCAAGAATCCTATCGATAAGAAAATCGAAAACGGAATCTCGGTCCTTCTTGTCGTCGAGGTTCGTACCCGTCCATTTGGACAGGAAATCATTGCGGAGGAACACCAGCTGCAGCGGCGCCACGATGAAGAACGCGGCCCAGCGGAGTTCACGCTCATCGGTCGACGGGGGCAGGATGGAGCGGAGCACGGGCACGACGAACTTCGTCTGGGTCATCTCCCCTTCCATCAGATCTCTTCGCAAACCGAAGTCGTTGCCGGCGCCTGCCAAAACGGTCGCGTCGGCGAGACCCTTGAGGATCTCCTTCAGTTCAGCCTTGCCCGCGCGGAGGGCGGCGATCGTCGCTTCCCGTCGGTCCGCGCCCGTCTTCAACGCGGCTTCGGACGCTTCCTTCGCCGACGCGGTCACCCGCTCCCAGCGCGGGTTGAAATCGGCGAACAGGCGTTCAGCCGCTTTTCCGATCAGCTCGTTCTTTGAACCGAAGTAGTAGTTGATCAGGCCGACGCTCACGCCCGCCTCGGCCGCGATTTCACGGGAGGTCAGCGTTTCCGCTTTTCGGCCCGCTCTCATCAGGCGTTCCGCCGCGTCGATAAGTCGTCTCGTGATGTCGTCGGCCATTTATCGCCTCATTGATTTGAACATGTTCAATACTTGTATAAGATCTGTATAATCGAGATCATTGTCAAGTATTTAATCGGCGAAAGTTCTCAGTTCGCCCCTCGCGGCCATGGCCTCTTGGTCCTATACTTACTGATATCGTTTCCTTTCGGAGGTTCCCATGGACTTCCTGAGTTCGTCCGCCTTCGCGGCGCTTTTGTTCGGCGCGCTTAGTTCCGTTTCCCTCCCCATCGGCGCGGTAATCGGGTTGCGGACCAAGCCGTCCCGCGCGGTGATTTCCGCCGTAATGTCCTTCGGCGCGGGATCGCTTATCGCGGCTATTTCCTTTGAGCTCGTAAACCCGGCCGTGGAGAGGGAAGGCGCCGGCTTCGTACCGCTGGCCCTCGGCCTCCTTTTCGGCTGCCTTTTGTTCATAGCCCTGTCGGGCATGGCCGACGAAGGCGGCGCGTGGGTCCGAAAACGTTCCACCGTACTTTCCAAGCTCCGGAGAGTAAAGAAGGGCGAAGCGAACGCTCTCCTGGAACATCTTGGTCGGGTCGATATTCTGCGCAACCTGCCCGCGGATCAGGTCCAGGCTCTCATTCCCTACATCGATCAACTAACGCTCCCCGCGGGCAAACCGGTGTTCATCCAAGGCAGCGCGGGCGAATCGATGTTCATCATCGATTCCGGACTCGTCCGTATCGAATACGTCGATGAAGGGGGCGCGCGGAAGCTGGTGGACGAGTTGGGCGAGGGACAGACCTTCGGCGAAATGGCGCTGATCTGGCACGCGCCGCGCACCGCGGACGCTATTCCGCTCGTAGAGACGAAAGCCTTCGTGATCCATCGGGGCGATTTCGAGACGCTCATGGAGTCGAGTCCCGAACTGAAGGCCGCCGTAGGCGCGCTCGCGGCGGAACGGGGCCGCACCGGGAAAATCCCCGCGGCAGCCGTTTCCGGCGAGGAATGGGTGCGCAAGGCATCGCGCAGCCTGGATGAAAGCGCCTTCCGGGCGACCGAGGCCGAAATCAAAGCCGCCGCCGCGACTGGCCGTTCCGGAGCGGCGACCGCCATCTGGCTCGGTCTGCTTCTGGACGGCGTCCCCGAATCCCTGGTGATCGGCGCGGGCATGACCGGTTTCAGCGCGAGTCCAGCCCTCATCGCCGGCCTCTTCATGGCCAACCTTCCCGAATCCCTCTCCAGTTCCTCGATGATGAAGGATTCCGGCATGAAGAGCGGCCGCATCATGTGGATGTGGACGTCGCTCGTGATCGCCGTAGGCGTCGGCGCCCTCATCGGCAATCTAATCTCCAACCTGCTGGCGCCCTTCGCCCATTCCCTGTTCGAAGGCCTCGCGGCCGGTTCCATGCTGGCCATGACCGCGCAGACCATGCTCCCCGAAGCCTACGAGCGCAGCGTCCGCATGGTCGGCCTGTTCACCGTGCTTGGCTTCATCGCCACCGTTTTTTTCCACACGCTGGGGTGAGCCGAGGTTTACTGAATGGGAAGAAGGCCGAAAAACAAATCAAGGTCCTCGGCGGCTTGCGCGTGCAATAGGCGAACCTTTCTGCCTGCCCTCTCAAAAAAAACGCGCTGATCACTGAGCTTCGGTCCATCCAAAGTGAAAACATAGGCGCCGGGCGCGTCGGGATACGCGGTCAGGAATTTATCGATGCCCTTGAGATCTTTTTCGCCGTGAAAACTCTGCTTGACTTCGATGGGCAATGGTCGTCGATCCCGGGATAAGATGAAATCGACCTCATCTCCCTGCTTGGTTCGCCAAAAATGCAAGGTTTCATTGACATGCAATCGGCGGCGCAACGCGGCTTCAACCAGGCTCTCCACGATGATTCCCCCATCCGCTCGTTGTTGCAACGGAGAAAAATCCTTGATCAGAAGGTTTCGAATTCCGAGGTCGTAGACATAATATTTTCTAGACTTTTTGAGCTCATTGGCTAGATTCCGGGCATAACTGCCTAACGGAAACGACCGGCAAGGCTTTCTTTGAGATGCCTATGCATGTCAACGGAAGAAGAGCCGGAAGCGACCAATTTTACCGCCTTTCGGCTATCGACTAAAATCTTGAAGAGACGGGTAGCGTTTTTGAGGTATTGGAACTCATCCACGAAAACGACATCGCCACTGGATTCCAAGAGAGTGATCAAGGCTTCATCCGTTTCGTTAATCAATCGCAACTGTTCGGGTCTTTCCAGATCAAAAAAAGCGGTGGACTTGCCGTGGCTATGGGCTACAGCTTGCAACCGGCGTAACAGCACGGACTTACCGACCTGTCGAGGCCCCAAGAGTATGGTAATGGTCGGTTTATCCAATTCGGAAATCAGTCGTTCTTCGACCAGCCGCGGTACTTTCATCCCTTACTATTCTAAACCACCACTTTAGAATAGTAAAGCTCTGCGGTACCCACGCCTCAGTTGTACTCGTAAGCCCCGATCGTGTACGGCGCCGTTCGTGCGTTGCCGAGACGGTCCACCGCGAAGGCCGTACCGAGGGAGTCGCCGCTTAACGTGAAGCCCGTGTTCGCGGTTGTAAGAGTCGCGCCGCCGGTGGAGAGGGTCGTAGAAGTGTTGCTTGGTTTGGCGAAGTCGGGATCGGTTGGGTCGCCGGAACCTAATAAGCCGAGCGCGGAGAACAAGGAAAACAGATTTGCCGTGCCGTAGCCCTGCCAGGCGGATGGGATATAGGAGGTTCCGGAGATTATCGCGATGGTAAAGGCGGTATTATTGACAAAGCCGATTGCGGTATGGTGGATGTTCGCCGTCGTTGGGCTGCCGCTGAATAACGCGTAGTCATTGCCATCCCCTCCAGGATTGTCGCATATGAAGAGACTGTTGCTTATATTCATCGTATTGTTTATTGAACCCAAATAGACTGAATGATAATGACAGTTAGTATTCCCGCTTACGTCCTTGCCGCTGTGTATCGTTGACCCGGCTATATTCAGCATTGTTAAGTCGAATGATCGGTATACCCCGTACGCAGTCGTGCCGTACGGTCCTGAGGCGTAGGTGATGGTTCCCGGGGACACTACGCTGTTGAGAATGGTCACGGCGGAATCCGTGTTGATTTCGATCGCGCGGCAGTTGATCGAATTCCCCGTCGCGTTCATCGTTATCGCTTCTCCCAGGATGGAACACCGGTCGAACTCGGTGGCGGCGACGAGGTTTATCAGACGGAAGGTGACCGCGGCAATACTAGCGGTCTCGGTCACGTTGGTCGCCTTGATCACGCAATCGCGGAAAAGCGTGGTCGCGCCGACGTTGATGAATTGATAGTCCAAGGCTGAGCCGGACGCGTTTATGGTCACGGCCCCCGAGGCCGCAAGCACGCAGTTTCGGAAGGTCGCTGCTTCGACAATCGCGATTGAATTCGCGCTTGATACCGTGATGTTCAGGTTGTTCGGCTGCTGGATGTCCATGCGGTCGAAAAGCGTGCCCGCGGCGGCTATCGTGAGCGAGGTGTCGCCGTCGTTGCTGAGGTTCGCTAACGATATTCTGCTCGTCGTCGTATCGGGAACGCGCGTCCAGGTCGCGCTTTCGCATCCGCCGAGCACGAGCGCGGGTCTCCCGATGATTATGCTGTAGGGTTCAGTCGACGAATATCCTGCCGCCCAGGCATATACCACGGGAATCGTTTCCGCCGGAAGAATATTACCGATGTATTCCGCCGCTTCTGCAATAGTTAGATACCCTGCCGCGAAGCTGTCGCCCGGTTTCGTTCCCGTTGAATTCATGTATACCACTCTACGCGGCACGGCGTGGAGGGTGAACGTTTCCCCTGTTCTCGCGATATTGAGGAGCGCGTCAGTGAAATTCATCGTGCAGTTCGTCGGCGCGGCTGTCGTCGGGTTCAACCCGGTCGCTCCGGGCGTGACCGCGATCGTTGATCCGTTCGTCGCGCTTAGGTCTTTCGATGTACCTTCGGCCAGGCCGAAGAGGATGCCCGGAGGCGTTCCCGTAACGTAACCGCAGGCGACGGTCAGCGTGAATGCGCGCTGCCGGTCGAAGACACTGAGAGTCGGGTCCACGTACAACGTGGGTCCGGACGCGGTGATCCTTGTATCGGCGTCCAGCACGAGCGAAGGGCCATCAGGCGCATACGCGGTTGGGAGCGTCAGCACGGCGTAGAAAATTCCGGCTGCAGCGGCGGTAAAGTATTGGGTTATTCCGACAGTTTCGGTGATTATTACGGCTTGGCCATCGGGTCGGTAGAGAACTGGAGTGTATGTTGGGCTATCTCCAAACTCAACCTTATATGCTCCCGGATTCGGTAGATTGAAAGCATATACCGTGGTTTTACCCGCGTCGGCGGAAGTGATGTCGATACCGCGAATCGGCGTGACCGCCGAGTACGGCCCCGGCGTAACGTTCGTGACTTTGATGGGCACGGCTGCCGTCGTTACGGACGTAGTCGCTCCACCTTCGACATCGACCGTGGAAACGCTTTGCGCGAGGAGAACATCGACCGTATCGTAGAGGGAAATGGTCACCGTGCGCGCGGTTCCCGCGGGTATAGAGCCGACGGTCAGGGACGCCGTGCTGGAACTGGACGGAATATCTGCGCTCGCGGTCAGCGGAGTCGCGATGCCCGCGCCCGCGACGCTGACTTCCACGCGCCTGGTATCGGGGTGTATGTAGCGGCTCGGCTTGGAAAGCGCCGTCTTCAAAGCCGCCGGATACGCGGCTTCGGTGAACGCGGGGATGGTCACGGTTACGCCGATCGAACCGTATCCGGCGCTTACGGAAAGCGGGGCGATACACGAGGGTAGGAGAAGAGCGGCTGCCGTGAGGCCCAACATCGAGATAAACAGTACTTTTGCTTTCAAAATATACCCCTAAATAATATTAACGTTGTTAATATATCACCAGGGCGTGAAAGAACAGGGGATGGTTAGCGGAAGAAATGCGTCATTCACGCAGGACGTCGATGAAGTCGCCGATCGGCATGATTTCCGTCGTATCGTTGAGCGGGTACGCGTGGAGGCCGGGATAGAGTACGTAGTTTTTGCTCGTTTTAAGGTCCTGCGCGGCGATGAAAAAGCCGCGGGTCGGTTTTGGGGAAAGGCTGAATTTAATCTCGATGCCGATCAGTTCTCCTGTAGGAGAACTGAGGACCAGATCCATCTCGGCTCCCGCGCTTGTTCTGTAGAAGAATATCTGCCATCCCGGATGTGCGTTTCTGATAATCGTTTCCGCGATAAAGCCTTCCCAAGATGCGCCGACGACGGGGTGGGAAAGAAGCTGCTCGAAGGTGGAGATACCCAGGAGGGCATGAAGGAGCCCTGAATCCCGAACAAACGCCTTCGGGCTTTTTACCAGGCGTTTCCCGACGTTGACGTGGTAGGGCTCCAAATAGCGGATCATGAAGGTATCGGCAAAGGTATCAAGATACCGGCGGACGGTCGGCGCGCTGATGCCCAGGCTGTTCCCGTATTGGCTGGCGTTGAGAAGCTGCGCTTGCTGATGCGCCAACATTGTCCAGCAGCGGCGGAGCTGTTGCGCGGGAATGCGGATACCGAAATTGGGAATATCTCTTTCCAGGTACGTCGACAGAAAATCATGTCTCCATCGATATGCCTGAGCATCGCTTTGGGCTAAAAAACTTTCCGGGTAGCCTCCCCGGAGCCAAAGCTTTTCTATCTCCGCGACGGGCACCTCCGGGATGGTGAACGGCGGCAGTTCGTAATAACGGATGCGTCCCGCGAGGCTTTCCGCGCTTCCTTTGATCAGCGTGGGAGACGCCGAGCCGAGGAGCAGGAAGCGGCCGTTTTTGCGGTGTCGATCAACCAATGCCCGTATCAGCGGGAAAAGGCTCGGCATTCGCTGCACTTCATCGATGATCACCAGTTTGTCTTTGAGCCGATCCAGAAACCGCTCGGTATTCGCGAACGCCTCCCGATCCGAATCCAGCTCAAGATCAAGGTACACGACCTCGTTCGGGGCCTTTCGCGCCGCGATCGCTTTCGCCAGCGTGGTTTTCCCCGTCTGCCGGGAGCCGACAAGCGCAACCACGGGGACTTCCTTTAGGCTTCCGGCTACCTCATGTTCAAGATCTCTGGTTATCATCCTTGTATATTAAACTTAGTGTGTTCAAATTACAAGGATAATTCTATTCATGGGGCCATGAAGCGTCGTTTCCAGGTTGACGAAGGCCCTTTCCGCCCCTAGGATGGGGCTATGCGGAAACCGTTTTTCGTCGTTCTTTCAGCGTTGTTCGGAGCTCTGTCCCTCGCGTCGGCGTGGGCGGCTCCCAAGGTCGTCGTCTCCCATGCGCTTACCATTCGCGGGGAGCCTAAGTACAAGGCGGGCTTCAAGAACTTCGATTACGTGAGGCCCGACGCACCCAAGGGCGGAACCGTCGTGATGCACGCGATCGGCACCTATGACAATTTCAACCGCTACGCGCTCCGGGGCGTAGCGGCCGCGGCGAGCACCGCCTTCTATGACACCCTGATGATCGCCCCCGACGACGAGATCGACGTGTATTACGGACTCATTGCCGAAAAGGTGGAGTATCCCGAATCGCACGACTGGATCATCTTCCATATTAACCCGAAGGCGCGCCACCAGGACGGGAAGCGCATCACCTCGGCAGACGTCGTGTTCACCTTCAACACCTTCATGGAGAAGGGCGTCCCCCAGTTCAAGCAGTACTTCAAGAAAGTCGCCAAAGTTGAGGCGATCGACGAACTCCGCGTGAAATTCACTCTCGCGGAAGGTGATAAGGAGCTTCTGGTCGCCCTGGCGGGACTTACGATCCTACCCAAGCATTACTGGGAAAGCCGGAACTTTTCCGAGCCTCTGGCTGAAGTGCCGCTGGGGAGCGGAGGCTTCACGGTAAAGGACTTCAAGATGGGCCAGTACGTCGTGTATGAACGCGTAAAGAATTACTGGGCCGCCGATCTCCCGGTCAACAAGGGCCTGAATAACTTCGACAAGACGCGCTACGACTACTACCGCGACGACACGGTCGCGCTTGAGGCGTTCAAAGCGGGCGAATACGATTTCCGGATGGAAGGCGACGCGCTCAACTGGGCGACTAAGTACACCGGCGCCGCGTTCGCCGGCGGCACGATCAAAAAGGAAGAGATTCCCCACCAGATACCCGAAGGCATGCGCGCTTTCGTGTTCAATATCCAGCGTCCGATCTTCAAGGATCGCCGCGTCCGCGAAGCGCTCAACTATATGCTGGACTTCGAGTGGATCAACGCGAATCTTCTGTACGGCGAATACACCCGTACGCGCAGCTTCTTCCAGAACACCAAGTACGCGGCGACCGCGCTTCCCGACGCGGCGGAGCGCAAAATCCTGGAACCGATCAAGGATAAGATACCGAAAGAGGTGTTCTCCAAAGTCTACGAGCCGCCGAAAACCGACGGGTCGGGGACCATCCGTCCGCAGATCCGCGCGGCCCTTGCCCTGCTCAAGGAAGCCGGCTGGGAACTGAAGTCCCAAAAGTTGGTCGACCCGAAAACCGGGAAGCCTTTGGAGTTCGAACTCCTGATCTACAGCCCGAACGACGAGCGCATCGCGATCCCGCTTAAAAAGAACCTGGAGCGCATCGGCGTGACGCTGAACATCCGCACGGTGGACACGACCCAGTTCACCAAACGCCTGCGCGATCGGGACTTCGACATGATCATCAGCCGCTATTCCACCAACTATTATCCCGATTCGGGCATGAAAATCACCTGGCGCTCGGATTTTATCGATTCAACCTACAACACCGCGGGCGTGCAGGATCCCGCCGTCGACTACCTGATCGACGGTATCGCCGCCAACCAGCAGAACGAGGATGCTCTTCTCGCCTGGGGCCGCGCCCTGGACCGCGTACTCACCTGGAACCATTACGTGATACCGCAGTGGTACCTGTCCAAGTTCCGCGTCGCCTACAAGGACAAGTTCTCCCGCCCGCCGAAGCGGCCGACTTTCTCTCTCGGCCAGGATTCCTGGTGGATCGATACCAAAAAAGAAGCGGCGCTCAAGGCGGGACGGTAACGGTCGATGTTGTCCTATATCGCCCGCCGTCTGCTGCTGATCATCCCGACGCTGCTGGCGATCATCACGATCAATTTCTTCATCGTGCAGATCGCTCCCGGCGGTCCGGTGGACCAGGCCGTCGCCAAGATGACCGGCATCGATTCGAACATGTCGATGGAGCGCATCGGCGGGGGCGGCCGGGACGACACCGTCAAGACACCTAAGACGGATGAGGAGCGTTCGCTCTACCGCGGTTCGCGCGGACTGGACCCCGAGGTCATAGAAGAGATCAAAAAACGCTATGGCTTCGATAAACCGCTGCACGTCCGCTACTTCGATATGCTCAAGCGTTATCTGGTCTTCGACTTCGGAGACAGCCTCTTCAAGGGCCGTTCGGTAATCGGCCTTATCGTGGACCGTATGCCCGTCTCCATCAGCCTGGGTCTCTGGAGCACGCTCATCATCTATCTGGTGTCGATTCCGCTGGGGATCCGCAAAGCGGTAAAAAGCGGCAGCAAGTTCGACGTGTGGACAAGCTCGGCCATCATCCTGGGTAACGCGATTCCGACCTTCCTGTTCGCGGTCATCATGGTCATCCTCTTCGCGGGCGGCAGTTTCCTGAAGATTTTCCCCCTGCGCGGCCTGGTGTCCGTCGGTTGGGAAACGCTGAGCCTGGGCGGCAAGATACTCGACTACGCGAAGCATCTGGTGCTGCCGATCACCGCCATGGTCATCGGCGGTTTCGCCACGCTGACCATGCTCACCAAGAACTCGTTTCTGGACGAGATCAACAAGCAGTACGTGATGACCGCGCGGGCCAAAGGGCTGACGGAAAAGGCCATACTCTTCAATCACGTGTTTCGCAACGCGATGCTCCTGATCATCGCCGGCTTTCCGGCCGCCTTCATCAGCATGTTCTTCACCGGTTCGCTGTTCATAGAGGTCATCTTTTCCCTTGAGGGGCTCGGGCTTCTCGGGTTCGAGGCAACCATGCAGCGTGACTATCCGGTGATGTTCGGTACCCTGTACATGTTCACGCTGCTCGGTCTGGTGCTCGGCCTGATCAGCGACCTCATGTACACCGCGGTGGACCCCCGCATCGATTTTGAGGACCGCAAATGAAGCCCTTTACCTTGAACGCGGTAAACCGCGCGCGCTGGGGCGCCTTCAAGGCCAACCGGCGCGGCTACGTTTCCTTGTGGCTTTTCATCGCGCTGTTCGGCGTGACGCTGTTCTCCGAACTGATCGCCAACGACCGGCCTCTCCTGATCCGCTTCGACGGGCATTTCTATTCCCCGCTTTTGAAAACCTATACGGAACTGGATTTCGGCGGAGAGTTCGATACCGCGGCCGATTACCGGGACCCTTATATGGTCGAGTTGATCAACGCGAAGGGCTGGGTGATCAATCCGCTCATCCATTTCCGCTACGATACGATCAACTATGTGCTTCCGAGCCCCGCTCCGTCGCCGCCCACCGAGGAAAATTGGCTGGGGACCGACGACAAGGGCCGG
>JBAYHM010000028.1:0-24077 GCA_041666155.1 Treponemataceae bacterium | reverse complement strand
TGGATGAGAGAATCTTTCAAAAAACCGTAGTCGAACAGGTAATGGATCGATTGAAGGTTCTCATCACCTCCGGCACCTACAAGGTAGGGGATAAAATCCCCACTGAACAGGAATTAGCTGAGCGCTTCGGAATCGGACGCTCATCAATCCGCGAAGCGATCAAGATCTTTCAGCATTTGGGAATTCTTGAGTCCCGGGTGCCGAAAGGAACCTTTCTTCAACCACGTTCCCGGATTTCCACGGAAGCCATCACCTGGGCGCTCCTCTTGGGCGACGATGACATGTGGGAAATCATCGAGTTGCGCGAAATAATCGAACAACGATCTTTTGCGCATCTCATGGAGCGCCGCGATACCGATACCGTTGGATTCCAGCGTACGGTCGATTCCTTGCAGAATGAAGTTGATAAAATGGGTAAAGCTGTTCACGACCAAAATCTGGATGCCTTAGTGCAAGCGGACCTCGATTTCCACTCCGCTATTATCAGAGCAGGTGGGAACAAACTTTTCACCGACATCCTCCTTACTCTCAATTCCTTCATGAGAGAAGAAATTCGAAAGACTTTCAAGGAAATGGATGACTTGATAGATGTATCCCGCGACCACCAGCAGATCCTGGACCGGATCAAGTCAGACGATATCGCGAAGGCGACGGAGCGGCACAACGCTCATTTC
The DNA here is from genome assembly GCA_041666155.1 of Treponemataceae bacterium. Classification (GTDB taxonomy): domain Bacteria; phylum Spirochaetota; class Spirochaetia; order Treponematales; family Breznakiellaceae; genus SZUA-426. Next base: position 23,403 of record JBAYHM010000028.1, on the reverse strand, counting down.
GGAAGAATCAAACGCCTGTTGACTCCGGGCGAAAAACCGAAGATTTGATCGGCCTTTTTCGTTATAACATCTGTTGACAACTGCTTTTCATTGTCTTACAATATGATATACTTATATTGTATACCGGGTCCACGATAGACAGATTTTCTCTCAAAGGAGCGCGAACATGGCTACGGCATGGAAAAACCCGCTGCACCAAACCTCGCAGACAACGAAAACCGACTTTTGGAACGATTCGTGCTCAATCGCCGAATTGACCTACGCCGTGGAGAACGGCGCGGTCGGTGGAACGACGAACCCGATTATCGTCTCGCAAGTCCTAAAAAAGGAACTGGCGCAGTGGACGCCCCGAATCAAGGAACTCGCGGTTCAGCTTCCCACCGCGAGCGAGGAAGTCATCGCTTGGCAAATCATAGAAGAAATGGCGCTCAAAGCTGCCGCGGTTTTAAAACCGATTTACGATAAAACGAAGGGCCGGAAAGGCCGACTTTCCATCCAGACCAACGCGAAGTTTTACCGCGACGCGAAGGCTATGGTGGAACAGGCTGTCCACTTCAACGAGCTATATCCGAACAACAACGTGAAAATGCCGGTGACCAAAGCCGGCATTGAGGCGTTCGAGGAATGCACCTACCGCGGCGTGAGCGTGAACGCCACGGTCAGCTTTACGGTCGCCCAGGCGATCCAGGTTGCGGAAGCAGTCGAGCGCGGTTTGAAGCGCCGGGAAAAAGAAGGAAAGGACACTTCCAGCATGAGTCCGATCTGCACCATAATGGTCGGGCGCACCGACGACTGGATCAAGAAAGTCGTTGAGAAGAAAGGAATCATACTTGACCCCGGCATCATGGAATGGGCCGGCGTCGCGGTCATGAAGAAAGCCTACACGCTTTACAAAGAGCGCGGCTACCGCACCCGCCTCCTGGCGGCGGCATACCGCAATCACATGCACTGGTCCGAGTTCATCGGTGGCGACTTGTCGCTTACCATACCCTACGATTGGCAAGTCAAATTCAACGCTTCCGACATCGAGGTGAAGAGCCGCATCGACAATCCCGTCGATCCGAAAATCATCGCCGAATTGTCCGCTAAGGTTCCCGCCTTTAATCAAGCCTACGATGAAAAGGGCCTGACGCTCGAACAATTTGAAACCTACGGCGCGACAAGCCGAACGCTTCGCGGATTTTTGACTGGTTATGAAGATCTTCTGAAAATGGTACGAGACATTATGCTCCCCGATCCCGATATCAAAGGCGAGTGAGATCGCCCACAAAGCGTACCAGTGGTTGCCCCCCGAAAAGGTCGCGCTAGATGGGAAATGGTTCAAACTCTTTCTTTATATAGTCTTCGGGGAAATTCGAAATTGCACGCGAATCCTTTGCTGCTATCGAAGGTGATTTTACCGCGCATTTGACTTTCACCTAACCCGATAATCAATCGCATACCAAGCGACTCATACTCGTGGATGTTCGCGTCGGCTGGAAAGCCCACTCCATCGTCGGAATATGATAAAAAAATAGCATCAGGGGCATGTTTTTCAAGTCTTATCAGGATGTTTCCTTGCCGACCATCGGGGAAAGCGTGTTTGTACGAATTTGCGAGCAATTCGTTGATTATGAGCCCGAACGGGATAGCCGTATCAACCAGTATTGTTTCATCCGCAATAGTTTCTTTTAAGGATAGGACAACGCGTTTATTCCCGCCGGAGTAGCGATTGCTTAGTTCTTTTATCAGATCTTCCGTATATAACCTGATAGATATCCGAGAGAGATCATGCGACATATACAGCTTTTCATGAACAAGTTTAATGGCCATAATTCTTGTCTCCGTGGCGGCGACAAGATCCTTGACCGAATCGTTGTCCGTATATTTGTCGGCCTGAAGAATAAGGGTGCTTAAGATCATCTGTAGGTTGTTATTAGTACGGTGGTATAGCTCTTGTACCAAGGATTCTTTTTCACAGAGAGTTTGTTTGAGCTTTTCATACGGCCGTATTATCGAAGAAACGAAAACGCCCTGATAGATCAGCGTGAAGGCAAACACTTTGTAGACATGACCGATGATATTGTAGGTGTCATATACGCTCGTGTAAAACGTAAATGCCATTTCACTCAGAATGCTTAGAATGAAAGATCCCAGGTACAATATGATTCGCCGATCCTTGGTCGCATTTAACCTTTTTAAATACGCGAACACCGCGAACGCCAACAAAAAAATAATAACCAATTCCGATGCTCGTTTGAAAGGCGTAAGTCCGATTCCGTCTACATAGGCGTCCGGCAGAATCCCCGGGAACAGTACTACAAGCGCGAAACTTAAAGCGGGTATCGCCAAGGCTATACTGAGCCAACCATATCTGTACAAATGCTTATCTGAAGGATCAAAGCTTATGAAGGCGCTGACCAGAAATGCCGCCGCCGTAAAGAAGCGGGAAATAATCCAGAATTCAGTCGCTTTGTTCGGATTATTGTAAGAAAAAAACGCAGGCATCCCGCGGTACGTGAACGTATGCATTAAATCAAGAAGTCCGACCGCGAGGAAGGCTAAACTCAAGAAAAGAGCATGGCGGTCCTTGCTGCGGCTATAAGCGAACCAGCCGAGTCCGAAGACGGATAGAGCGACCACAACGCTGAAAAGCTCGGACACATTATGAAAAACGAGATAGGTGGCGGCATCCAAGATATGGTAAGCGTATGAATGGAAAAGAGCTACGAGCGCGAAAGGAATAGCGGCAATGACAAAAGCGCCGGCAGCCCAACAGTACAATCGCAAAAGATTGCCCTCATCAGCCCATTATCTCCGCCTCTTCCACCTGATATACACCTGCCGCCCCGGACCGCTTTCCAGGGCGCGCTCGTCCACCTCGAACTGCGCAATGGCGCGGAACATGTCGCCGAGCTTCTTGAAGCCGTAGTTTCGCGGATCGAACTCGCTGGAACGTTTGGTGACGTTCTGGCCGACCGAACCGAGGTAAGCCCAGCCGGATTCGTCGGCGACGTCGTCCACCGCGTTGCGCAGGAGGTTGAGAAGGGTGCGGTCGACTTTGAATTCCTTCGGAGGCCGCGGCGCCTGCTTGACGTCGTCCTCTTCCGGTTCTTCCTGTGATTCCTTCAAGATTTCGGTATAAATGAACTTGTCGCAGGCGGCGACGAAGGGCTTGGGCGTCTTCTTCTCACCGAATCCGTACACGGTCTTTCCGCTTTCGCGGATACGCGCGGCCAGCCGGGTGAAGTCGGAATCGCTTGAAACGATGCAGAAACCGTCCAAGCGTTCCGTGTACAAAAGGTCCATCGCGTCGATGATCATGGCGCTGTCGGTGGCGTTCTTCCCCTGCGTATAGGCGAATTGCTGGATAGGCTGGATCGCGTATTCAAGGAGGCGATCCTTCCATTGACGGAGGTTGGTGCTGGTCCAGTCACCGTAGATTCGTTTGATGCTGGCGATGCCGTACTTGGCAACTTCATTGAGGAGTCCTTCCACGATTGCCGGCTGCGTATTGTCCGCATCGATAAGGACGCCTAGTTTAGCTTGAATAGCCGCCTGTTGGGGCTGAGCCGAAAACGGCAATAAGGGCATAGGGACCTCGTTTGAATAATCGGCTCGGGAATCCGCTCGGGAAAACGAACGGGAAAAAGCGCTGCCCGAAAATAAGTTGACCATTAAAGAATGATAACTCATTGAGGCCGAATCTGAAAGGGCCGACCGGCGGAGAGCGCCAGAGTGCGCTATTCCCCGAAAATCGACCGCTTGATGCGCCGGATCAGGCTGATTTTCCCGACGGCGACCGTGATACGGTCGCCTCTCGGCGCGGGATCGACGGACAGCTCCACTTCGCCGCCGGCTTTATCGAGGGAGACCGGAGCGCCGAGCGCGCGATTCGGTTCCCCTTTGGGACCGCGCCAGAAAATCTCCACGAGGGAACCGGAGGAGATGGCCTGTTCGGCCACGCGAACCTTCCCGACATAGTCCAGCCCTTTGGCCTCAAGCTTTTCGTAGCGGACGGCGGCGCCTACCAATTGGGATTCTACCAACACGACGCGGCGGTCGAGGCGTGCGGAAAGCTCGTCTTTCTGGTCTTTGGGCAGGCCTTTGCGGTCAAGCGCGGCCTTGAGCGCCTTGAGGCGTTCTACTCCGGACAAAGGAGAGCGCGGCGTCGGAGAAAGACCCGAAACAGGTTCCCGCGCGGCCGCCGTTTTTCGTTTGACGGGGTGCGGAGAGAAACCGGCGGGGGAAGCGGCCGCGGACGCTCGACCGAGGGGCGCGAACACCGAAAAATGACCATCATCCGAAAGGGCGGCGGCCTTCGTCTCCGGGTTCGGCAAGCCGACGATATCCATGCCGGCTTTTACCATGATGGCCGCGGCCTCCGCCTCGGAATCGACGTTCAAGAGATACACGCCGGAGGCGAGTACTCGCGACACGACGGCGGCGACGGCAGGGGCTTCCATGATGAAACGCCGGTCCTCGGCAACGGTCATGACGATGCCTTTGTAGACGGCTACCGCGGAATAACGGGCATGCCACTCCTTTAACGACCAGCGAACATTTTGAGAGACCGGGCGGCCGGAGAGCCGCTCCAGCGTCGCGATTTGGGAGTCCGGCATCAGGCCGCCGTTAAAAGCGCGAACGGCAGATTCCCGACAAAGCTCAAAACGAGCGGTACGGCCGGCCTCACGGATATCCAGGAAACGCGTCAGGCCCAACGCGTCCGGGAAGTCGATTTCGGGGTACACGATTATTGAGAAGGCGGCGTCGGCGCTCAGAACGGGAGACTTCGGAGCGTCCGGCGAAGTTTCATTCCGATGCCGCGCCGGGGCGAGAGAATAATAGGAATCGGCGTGAGCGGTAAGGACGCCGGCGGAAACCAAGGCTTTGAGAACCGAAACCCTGAAGGAAACGAGATCGGCGCCGAACCGGAGCTCGGCGCCAGGATCGGCGGCTCGGGCTTCCCAGCGACGCCGCCGCGGCGCGGCGATGAGCCGTTCAGCCGCGTCGAGGAGGCGGTTCATGGTCGCCGCCGGATACGCGAGATCGGCCTCAAGGGATTCCGTGAAGGTTTTGAAAAGACGAGTCCACGCGGTCAGCCGCTCACGGGGGACGCGCCCTTTTTTATTGGGGGACCCGACTTCCGGAGCTGTTCCGCATACGCCTGCCGCAAGGTAAAAAGCGCGATCGGTATGAGAAAGGGCGGCGAAGGCGGCAAGCCGCGCTTCATCGATTTTAACCCCCGAGTCGTTCATATCCAACACGCCCAGCGCGTGCAAGGCGCCCACCGCCGCCATGAAGCGATCAGCCGAGAACGCGGCGGAAACATCCTCAAGGGCCTTTTTTCGGTACGATCCGTCGGAACGGAAAAGCTCGGCTCGCCGACGGACGTAGGAAACGACGGAAGCAAGAAACAAATCGTCAAAGGGTTCCATTCCGATCGTGTCGACGGCGGGGGCCGAAGAAAGCGGAATTGAGGGAAACAAAGAAACGACGTTGGAAGCGAAAGGATCGAGCACCGGGGCCAAAGTGGGGTTGAGCGCCAGACGCCGGGCCGTACCGTCGGTAAATCGATAGATGATCAGGCGTTCTTCCAGGTTGAGCAGCACCGCGTGCAGCTCGGCATAGGAAAGTTCGCCGTCAAAAAAGCTTGCCAGCTCGTCGGCGACAGGATCTCCCAGAGCGCCCATCGCCGCGATCACGAGTTTATCGGTATCGTCCAAGTAGGAAGCGATAAGCTCCTGGATGTCCTTCCGGCCGAGAAAACCCTCCAATTCATCGATCAGACGTTGCTTGTTGAAGGGCGTGCGGATATCACCCAGATAGCTGCGCATCAGGTCGAAGAACGGTCCGTCGTTCAGGGTGAGCAGGGCCGCTTTCCAGTCGGCGACGGTCATAGGGTAAGTTCCTCCTCGGTCCAATGCTGGATCGAGTATTTATAGCCCTGTTCGGCTAGAAACTTTTGCCGGTTGGCGGCGAATTCTTCTTCCGTCGTGTAGCGGGAAACAATCGTATAGAAATAGGAGTTGCGCGCTTTGGGCCTGAGGATACGACCCAAACGCTGAGCTTCCTCCTGGCGCGAACCGAATGAACCGGATACCTGGATTGCCATGGACGCGTCGGGGAGGTCTATGGCGAAGTTGGCCACTTTGGAAACGACGATGACGCGCAGTTCCCCGTGCCTGAAGGCGCCGTAAATTTGCTCGCGCTCGGCGTTAGGGGTCTTGCCGGTGATAATCGGCGCGTTCAGGTCCTTCGCCAGCTCTTCCAGCTGCTTTATGTACTGGCCGATCACGAGGATCCGGTCATCCGGGTGATTATCGACCAACTGGCGGACGATTTTCCGTTTCAAAGGATTTTCGCTCGCGACGCGGTATTTGTTGCGCTGGTCGGCGACCGCGTAGGGAATTTGCAGATCCTCGGGCAGGTCGACGCGGATTTCCGAGCACACGGCCTCGGCGATCCAGCCCTTGGCCTCCAAAACCTTCCAGGGAACGTCGTAGCGTTTGGGACCGACCAGACTGAACACCGCGTCCTCCGCCCCATCCTCGCGCACGAGAGTCGCGGTAAGGCCAAGTCGTCTCACGGCTTGGAGTTCGGCCGTCACGCGGAATACAGGCGCGGGCAGCAAGTGGACCTCGTCATAGACGATGAGGCCCCAAGGCCGCGCGCGAAACAGGTTGAAGTGCGGAAAATCGGCGTCCTTGGCGGGCCGCCAGGTGAGGATCTGGTAGGTGGCCACCGTTACAGGCGCGACAGACTTGTTGTCGCCGGTGTACTCGGCGATCTGATCCTCGGTCAGCTCGGTTTTATCCAGGAGTTCGTCGATCCACTGGTGAACCGCGGCGACGTTTGTGGTGAGAATGAGCGTATTTGTCTTGAGAAGCGCCATGACTGCCATGCCGACGACCGTTTTTCCGGCACCGCAAGGCAGCACGACTACGCCGTAACCGGTACCCGGCGCCCCGTCGCCGACTACGGAACGGGAAGCCTCAACCTGGTAATCGCGCGGGGCGAAAGCCTTGCCCGACCCCATCGTTGAACGGAGCTTGATGTCCAAGGGTTCGCCTCGGGCCAGCGGGGCCAAATCTTTGACCGGCCAACCGAGCTTGATCAGTTCGCGCTTGACCGTCCCCCGATTCACCAAGGAGACGAGAAAGCCGTCCCCGTGAGGGTTGATGTATTTAGTTAGCGCTTTGCTGGCCGCGATTTCGGCGCGAATGGCCTTTTCATCCGAGGTCAAAAACAACAGTTCCGGAAGGGGAACGGCTCCCTCCGCGGCGGAAGCGTCCGGAGCGGAGGCCTCCGCTCCGGGGACTGAGGTAAGTACTATCTTGCCGTAGCGGGACATGACGTCGGCGAAACTGTCGGATACGCCGCGGGGGACCGCGTAACGCGAATACTCCTCCAGCGCCGCGACTACATCGGCGGGGGTCATCCCGGCGCTGGCCGCGTTCCACAAAGAAAGGGGTGTGATCCGGTAGGTGTGAATATGCTCCGGCGATTTTTCCAGCTCAGCGAACGGCATGACCGCGGCGCGGGCATCCTCGGCTCGCGCCGCGTGGACATCAAGGAGAAGAGTGCGGTCGCTTTGCACGATGAGAGGGTTCGTAGGATCGTTCGCCATATCCGGGTGAGTTTACCCGAGCAGGAGACGATCGGCAATACGTTCTATAAAATCGATTTAACGGCGCCTTCTTTCTATTGACATCCGGAAGCACAAGACCATAAAATTATATTCAGCTTAAAGATGCGCACTTCCGCTCCAAGAGAAGGATTATCATGCAGTTATCCGTGAAAGACGCGGCGACCATTTTTAATGTTTCGGAAAAACAGATATATCAGTGGATTAAGCAGGAAGAAATCCCCTTCCATAACATAAACGATCAATTTCGCTTAAACCGTGCCGAACTTATGGAATGGGCGACCCGCCGCGGAATAGAAGTATCAGCTGATCTTTTTCGTGAAACGGAATCCACCGGCTTTCCGCTACCGACCTTTTCGGACGCCTTGAACGCGGGAGGCGTCGCGTTCAAGGTTGGCGGCGTGGACCGAAAATCCGTCTTCAAATCGATAGTCGCCGTCATGAAACTTCCGGAAGAAATCGATAGGGATTTTTTGTTCGAAGTGTTGCTCGCCCGGGAAACCCTTGGTTCGACGGGTATCGGGGACGGGATAGCGATTCCCCACGTGCGCAACCCGGTTGTCCTGCACGTAGCGGAACCGCGCGTCGTACTGTGTTTCCTGGAAAATCCAATCGATTTTTCAGCGATTGACGGCAAACCGGTTGATACACTGTTCACGTTGATCAGCCCCTCCGTGCGGGTGCACCTCCACTTGCTTTCTCGACTCGGTTTCATTCTTCGCGACCCGGAGTTCAAAGCAGCGTTGAAAAAGAAGGCTTCAAAGGAAGAATTGATGAAAAACCTGCTCCGCGCGGAAAAAGCTATCCCCGCCTCCAAAGACGAGAAAAACGGATCGAAGTGACACGATGCCGGCGATGAGTCTATCCATGATCATCCTTGCCGTCGTCCTTCTCGGGACAAGCGGCATACCGGCGCTGTTCATGTCGAAAACATCGATGCTCGGCCAAAGAATCGCGACGCTGGGAATAAGCGCGGGATCGATCATCGGGCTGAACGCTTGCCGCATCGCCCTCCTTACCGCGTCGCCACCGCTTGAGGCGTTCTTTCCCTGGCAGGCGGCGGGCAATTCCGTTATCGCCCTTGACGCACTGAGCGCTTTTTTCCTCGTGCCGATTTTTCTTGTCGGCGCCCTCGGTTCCATCTATGGACTCGGTTATTGGCCGGCGGAAAAACATCCGAGATCCGCCCGAAAACTCCAGTTCTTTTGGGGAACGATGCTCTGCGGCATGACTATTTTGGTTATCGCCCGTCACGCCATGGCCTTCCTTCTCGGGTGGGAAATTATGGCGCTTTCCGCTTTTTTCCTCGTCTCCACCGAGGACGAAAAAGTTGAATGCCGCCGCGCAGGCTTCATTTACATCATCGCGACGCATATCGGCACATTGACCTTGTTCGCGTTCTTTGCCTATTGGCGCACGGTGACCGGATCCTTCGACTTGAAGGCAATTCCGAGCGGGACCGTCGATTCCACATCGCTCGGAGTATTATTTCTGCTTGCGCTCTTCGGGTTTGGTTTGAAAGCCGGCATTATGCCGCTCCATTTTTGGCTGCCGGGAGCCCACGCAAACGCCCCGAGCCACGTATCGGCCATCCTTTCGGGCGTGTTGTTGAAAATGGGCGTCTACGGACTCTTGCGAATATGCGCTCTGCTCCCCGAGCCGCCTATCGTCTGGGGGGCGACGGTACTTTTACTCGGAGCCGTCAGCGGCCTCTTCGGCGTTTTGTTCGCGCTCGGCCAACATGATCTGAAACGACTACTCGCCTATCACAGCGTGGAAAACATCGGCATCATCTTTATGGGGCTGGGGCTTGCGCTCTTGGGCCGATCCACAGGCAGAATGGAATGGATCGTACTGGGAACCGCGGGCTGCCTCCTGCATGTGTGGAACCATTGCTTTTTCAAATCCCTTCTGTTCTTCGGCGCCGGCTCAGTGCTGCACGCCACCGGTACACGGCAAATCGACGTTCTCGGCGGTTTGGCAAAACGGATGCCCTGGACCGCGGCGTTCTTCTTAATCGGCGCGGCAGCCATCTGCGGACTTCCGCCCCTCAACGGCTTTATCAGTGAACTTCTCATCTATCTGGGACTGATCGGTTCCTTGACCGTGTCCGCCCCGCCGCTCGCCGCGGCCGCCGCTATGATCGCCCCAATTCTGGCAACGATCGGGGCCTTGGCCGTCGCCTGTTTCGTGAAGGCGTACGGCAGCGTATTCCTCGGCACATCCAGAACAGCTGCCGCGGAAAACGTCCATGAAGCGCCGATTCAGATGCTGGCCGCTCCCGCCGTACTGGCGGTCGTCTGTCTTCTGATCGGGTTGTTTCCCGGTCTGGTCGTACCAATACTCGATCGCGTCATCGCCGAGGGTGTTTCCGCGCGGGTGCCCTCGGTTGGAAGCCTGGCGCCGCTCGGCCAAATCAGCATCCTATCGATCATTTTACTCGCCGGGATTTTAGCGTTTTTCACCGTCGCTCTTTTGGCAACCGGAAAACGACGTAGCGCGGGGACTTGGGATTGCGGCTACGCCCGCCCGACAAGCCGCATGCAGTACACCGCCTCTTCCTTCGCGCAAAGCATCATCGCTATGTTCGCCTGGGCGCTCCGACCTCACGGGCATCGGGCCGATGTGAGGGGAATATTCCCTGAAAAAACGGAAATGTCGGATCATGTCGACGACGCGGTCTTGGATCGCGTACTTTTGCCGGCGGCAAATGGGGCTGAACGCCGCGCGGATTGGTTCAGACGCTTCCAACAGGGAATGACATCCGACTATATTCTCTATGTGGCGCTTGCTCTCGCCATTTTGCTCTGCACTTTAGTTCCATTCAAGGAATTAGCGATATCATTGCTTACTCGTTGAGGAAGGTTTCATGCTTTTGGGATTCATTCATGTCTAGCATTGTATTAGTTTTAATCGCGATCGGCGTCCTCGCGGCCGGAGGCATACCCGCGTGCCTGCAATCGTCGCGTTCCTCCGCGGGACAAAAAATCAGTACGGCGCTCACGATCATCGGCGGCGGAACGGGTCTGTACGCGCTCGTCTTATCGTTCGGCGAATCGACTCACGCAACGATCAGCGAACCCTGGTTTCTGCCTTTCGGCCGCTTCGCGGTCGCTATCGACCCCCTGAGCGTCGTGTTCCTCGCTCTCGTTTTCGTCGTGCCCGTACTCGGTTCCATTTACGGGTTGGGGTATTGGAAACAGGCGGAGCACCCGAAGAACGGCCAAAAGCTCGGCTTCTTCTACGGCCTCCTCGCCGGCTCGATGGGTCTGGTTTCCATCGCCCGAGACGGGGTCCTGTTCCTCATCGCCTGGGAAATCATGGCGCTCGCGGCCTTTTTCGCCGCGACCGTGGAGGAAGAAAACCCGGAAGTCCGCTACGCGGGCTGGGTGTACCTGATCGCCACGCACATCGGCACGCTCTGCCTGTTCGCCATGTTCGCCCTGTGGGAGCGAGGGACCGGATCGTTCGCGCTGGAAGCCGCCGTGAGCGGTACGGTTCCCGCGGCGGGAGCCATTTTTGTTCTCGCGGTGATCGGCTTCGGCTTCAAGGCGGGACTCATGCCCCTGCACGTGTGGCTGCCGGGCGCGCACGCGAACGCGCCCAGCCACGTGTCGGCCGTGATGTCCGGCGTCATGCTGAAAATGGGGATTTACGGCATCCTCAGAATGACATCGCTCCTTCCCGTCACCGCGCCCTGGTGGGGCGGTACGCTTCTGGCCGTCGGCGCCATCACCGGATTGGCGGGCATCGCCTTCGCGATCGGTCAAACCGATCTCAAACGCCTACTTGCCTATTCAAGCATAGAGAATATCGGCGTCATCACCATGGGAATCGGACTCGCGCTGCTCGGGCGCGGCGCAGGCCGCTGGGAATGGATCCTACTTGGTTTGGGCGGCGCCCTCTTCCACGTCTGGAACCATGGGCTTTTCAAGTCTCTGCTCTTCTTGAACTCCGGTTCGATAATCCACGCGGTCGGTACCCGAAACATTGAGGAACTCGGTGGGCTGTCCAAAAAACTCCCGACGACGGCCGCCCTCTTTCTGATAGGCGCGGTCGCGATCTCGGCGCTGCCTCCGCTCAACGGCTTCGCGAGCGAATGGCTTCTCTACCTCGGATTGTTCGACACCCTCGGACTTGACGGAAAAACGGCTTTGGGTGGCGCGGCCATCGCGGTTCCAGCCTTGGCGATGATCGGAGCCTTGGCCGTCGCTTGTTTCGTAAAACTGTTCGCCACCGTATTCCTAGGCGCAAGCCGAAGCGAACGAATCGAACACGCCCACGAAAGCGGTCCGGCAATGCTCTTCCCGATGATATTCCTGGCAGGCGTCTGCGCGACGATCGGCTTTTTTCCGTCCCTCGTCTTACTTCCGATTGAGAACGCGGTCCGCGTCTGGGCGGCGCCGCTTTCCCAACAGACGACCCTCGGCTCCCTCGTTTCCTTCAATTGGGTAAGTACTTTGGGCATCGTTCTCGTAATCATGCTCGGCCTGATCTTCACACTGCTCCGATTCCTCGCGGCCACGCGGTCCAATCGCGCTCATGGGACCTGGGATTGCGGATACGCCCGGCCGACCAACCGAATGCAGTACACCGGTACCTCGTTTGTACAATCGATCGTTGACTTGTTCTTCTTCATCCTCTGGCCCAAACGGGGAAAAGACACGGTACGAGGCGTCTTCCCTGAACGCGCTGAATTTAAGACGTCCGTCCCCGACGCGGTCCTTGACCGCCTTGCGCTACCGGTTTTCAAGCTCGCCGAACGCTACGCCCCAAATATACGGTTCTTTCAGCAAGGCCAGACTCATTTCTATATATTGTATGTTTTTATAATCACAATAGTATTACTCGGCATCGGGGCGATGGGGGTCAATCCATGATCGATAACCTGATTCACGCGGCGCTTCTCTTGTTCCTGCCTCCGCTGCTGCTCGGCGTGATCAATAAGACGAAATCCTGGTTCGGTGGGCGGAACGGTCCGCGCGCGCTGCAACCGTATTACGATATCGCAAAACTTCTACGCAAAGGCTTCGTGCTCAGCGATACGACAACTTGGATCTTCCGTTTCGGCCCCGCGGTCACTTTGGCGACAGTCATACTCGCCGGTTTTCTGATTCCGTTCGGCCGCTTCGACGCGCCGGTCGCCTTCACGGGCGATCTCATTCTTTTCGCCTACCTCTTCGGCTTAGCCCGCTTCTTCACAACCGCGGCGGCCCTGGATACCGGCTCCGCGTTTGAAGGTATGGGAGCCGCGCGGGAAGCGACCTTCGCCGTCCTTTCCGAACCGGCGCTTTTCTTCGCCTTCCTCACGCTGGCGAAACTGTCCGGATCCCTCACGCTGACCAAAATGCTCCATTCGAGCATGGAGGCGTTCTCCCCCGAAACGGCCGCGCCTCTGGTCTTGATTGTCCTTGGCCTCTTCGTCGTACTCCTCGCGGAAACCTGCCGCATCCCGGTGGACGACCCGAATACGCACCTTGAACTTACCATGATCCACGAAGTCATGGTCCTGGACCACGGCGGGCCGCTGTTGGGGATCATCCTTTACGCGTCCTCAATCAAGATGTTCGTGCTCGGCGCGGTCGTTATAAACGTGATTTCCCCCTTCAACACGGGGTCCACGGCGATTGACTGGGCGGTCTTCGTTTCGCAGATGCTCGCCCTGGCGGTGGTCATCGGCGTCCTTGAATCGATCATGGCCAGACTCCGTATGCGACGCGTCCCCTACCTGTTGGTAAGCGCGTTGCTGCTGTGCGGGTCGGGCTTCCTGCTGTTGGTGAGGTGAAACGATGATACACGTACTAAACGCGCTTCTGGTAATCGTCCTCGTGATGAACCTGTTCACGCTCGGCACCAGCCGCATCCTGTCGGTCATCCGCATCGTAGGAACGCAAGGCGCCGTCATCGGCATTATTCCCCTCCTCATGCACGAACATTTGACGATACCATCGGTCGTCGCTTCGGCCGCGGCGATCATCCTGAAGAGCATCGTCATCCCAAACATCATGGTGAAAGCCCTGCGCGACGCGGAGATCAAGCGGGAGATCGAACCGCTGATCGGCTTTCTCCCCTCCATACTGCTCGGCGCCGCCGCGACTGCGGTTTCCCTGCTCATCTCCAACCGCATGGCTATGACCGAAGCGCACGCCGCGACACTCATCATCGCAACCGCCATAGCGACGGTATTCATCGGCTTCATCATCCTGACCACGCGGGTCAAGGCGCTTTCGCAGGTACTCGGCTACCTGATGCTGGAAAACGGCATCTATATTTTCAGCCTCCTCTTGGTGGAAGCCATTCCGCTGGTCGTTGAGATGGGCATGCTTCTGGACTTGTTCGTCTCGATCTTCGTCATTTCGATCATCACCAACCATATCAACCAAGCTTTCGCCTCGATGGACACCCGCAACCTGTCCTCGCTCAAGGAGTGACGCATGATGGCCTACTTGCTGATACTGCTTCCGCTGGCAGCAGCCGCGCTCGCCTTGGCGATCCCGTCCAACCGCCTGCGGCCCTGGCTGCTTCCGCCGATCGCCGCGACACACACCGTACTGCTGGGCATCGTCCTTGCGCGCCCCGAACTGGCGAAAGTATCCGAAGAACTCGTCCTCGATCCGATGGGGAAGGTCGTGCTGGCATCGATCAGCGTACTCTTCCTACTTTGCTCATTCTATTCGGTGGGATACCTCAAATACCGTGATGAGCGCTCTAACCGGGTTTTCGTGGCGTGTCTCTTGGCCTTTCTCGGCCTCATCAGCCTAGTGGCCTGGTCCCACCACCTCGGCCTCATGTGGGTCGCGATAGAGGGAACCACGCTTGTCAGCGCGCCGTTGATTTACTTCAAGCACTCCAAACTCAGCATTGAAGCTACGTGGAAATATCTTTTAGTCGGTTCCGTCGGCATCGCGCTGGCCCTCTTGGGCACCTTCTTTCTTGCCTATTCGTCGATGCGAAACGGAATGGAAGCCACGCTCGCGCTGAGCGACCTTTTGGCGCGGGGACCGAGTCTTTCCAAACGCTGGTTGCACGCCTCGTTCATACTTCTCCTGGTCGGCTACGGCACGAAAATGGGCTTGGCGCCCATGCATACCTGGAAACCGGACGCGTACGGCGAGGCCCCCGGCGTCGTCGGCGCCATCCTGGCCGGCGGCGTCACCAGCGGCGCCTTCCTGGCGCTGACCCGCGCCTACCAGATCTGCGTCGCGTCGGGAGAGGGCGCGTTCAGTTCCCGGCTTCTCATGTTCATGGGACTCTTCTCCATCGCGGTAGCCGGTCTTTTCATGATCGGGCAGAAGGATTTCAAACGCATGCTGGCTTATTCCAGCGTCGAACACATGGGCATACTCGCGCTCGGCTTGGGAATCGGCGGACCGGCACTCTTCGCCACGGTATTGCACGTCGTGACCAATTCGATGACCAAAGGAGCGCTCTTCCTTTCCGCGGGCAACATACATCGTTCCTTCGCCAGTAAAAACACCGATACAGTCAGCGGGGCGATTCGACGCCTTCCACTTTCCGGATCCATCTTCCTGGCCGGATTCCTTGCGATCACGGGTTCCCCGCCCTTTGGACCGTTTATCAGCGAATTCGGCATACTCAACGGAGCCTTCTCATCGGGGCATTTTCTTGCAGCGGGGCTTTTTCTATTCTTCCTGCTCGTCGTATTCATCGGAATGGGTCGCACCGTGCTGAAGGTCACACAGGGAGAAGTTCCTGAAAACTTGGCGGAAACCTCGTACAAGGATGATTTTTTGATGGCCGCTCCGACTCTGGCCTTCTTGCTGATCGCTCTTATCCTCGGCTTGTACATCCCCGAGCCCGCTCGGCAATTGCTTGCCGACGCGGCGGCCTTATTGGAGAATAGACTATGAATGCCGCCTCCTTCGTAGTTACGACCAACGCGAAAGTGGTCGCGCTGGATTCAGTACCGCTCCTTTCGCTGGACGATTTCCAACGCGTCGTGCTTGAGCGAGTCGCCGACGGATGCCGCGTTTCATCGATGTTCGGCACATCGCCCACTGAAATCTACGCGGTGCTCGCCGACGATGTGCATACTCGGCTCTTGATCATGAAAACGACGATCAAGCGGGGCGAGTACCCGTCTCTCGCGGAACGCTGCCCGCAAGTCCAGCTTTTTGAGCGGGAAATAGCCGAACAGTTCGGTCTGAAGCCGATCGGACACCCCTGGTTCAAACCGGTCCGTTACGTGCGGTCAAGCACAGGACGCGACGCCTGGAACCGTCCGGCCGGGGAACCCATCCTTCCGGGCGTCGGGGACTTCTACCGCGTTGAAGGAGAGCAGGTCCACGAAGTCGCCGTAGGTCCCGTACACGCCGGCGTCATCGAGCCGGGACACTTCCGTTTCCAGTGTCACGGGGAAACGGTATTCCACCTGGAAATCGCCCTCGGCTACCAGCACCGTGGCGTGGAGCGGGCGCTGGTTGGAGGCCCGGACAAACGGTCCCTGCATTACGCGGAGACGATCGCGGGCGATACGACGATCGCGCACACAACCTCGTATTGCCACACGATCGAAGCGTTATCCGCCTGCAAAAAGAATGCGAGATCACACGCGCTGCGCGGCATCGCGCTGGAACTGGAACGACTGGCCAACCACGTCGGCGATCTCGGCGCGATATCCGGCGACGTCGGCTATCTTGCCACCGCCAGCTACTGCGGACGTATCCGCGGCGATTTCCTCAACATGACCGCGCTCCTGTGCGGCAACCGTTTCGGCCGCGGCTTCGTCGTACCCGGCGGCGTCGGCTTTGATATGGATGATGCGCGAAAGGACGATCTCCTGCGCAGGCTTGATACAGCGGAAAAAGAAACGAACAACGCCGTGAACCTCCTGTGGAACGATCAGTCGGTCATGGCACGGCTTGAAGATACGGGAAAACTACCCAGGGAAACAGCGATCGAGTTGGGCATCGTGGGCCCCGCGGCACGCGCATCCGGTTTAACACGGGACATACGTTGCGACCAACCCACCGGCATCTTCCGCTTCGCGCAAATTCCCGTCTCTTCCTACGATTCCGAAGATGTCTTCGCGCGCGCCTACATCCGCAAATTGGAGATCGCGCGATCGATCACTTTTATTCGGGAACAGCTTACGGTGCTCCCCGGCGGCGCGATAAGAGCCGACATTGAAGCTCTTGCGCCGGGCAGCATTGTCGTGAGCCTCAACGAAGGTTGGCGCGGCGAAGTCTGCCATACGGCGATCACCGACGCGGACGGCCGCTTCTCCCGGTATAAGGTTGTCGATCCTTCGTTCCATAACTGGCCGGCACTCGCCTATGCCTTGCGCGACCAGGAGATCTCAGACTTTCCGCTCTGCAACAAGAGTTTCAACCTCTCCTATTGCGGCCATGATTTATAGAGTAAGGAGCTTGAAGTGTTGAAGGTGATTTTCGCCCGACTGAAGCAGGGGCATCGAACGATAAAATATCCCGCGGGCGCTCCACCCTCTATGCCGGATCGTTTCCGGGGACGCCCCCTGATAGACTCAGGCAAATGCGTCGCCGATTGCGACGCGTGCGTATCCGCCTGCCCCACCAATGCCATCAAGATCGAAAAAAGTAACGGAAAAAAGCGATCGATCATTGACCTGGGTAAATGTATTTTTTGTACCGACTGCGCCGAGCTTTGTCCTCATAGGGCGATCTCCCATTCCAAGGATTACCGGCTCGCGTTCGATAAGCGGGAAGATTTGGTCGTCTCGGGGGACCAGGAAGAACTGAGACTCGCCGCCGAACTAAATAAACGCATGAAGAAGCTCTTCGGTAGATCGTTAAAATTGCGCCAAGTAAGCGCGGGCGGCTGCAACGCCTGCGAAGCGGACGTGAACGTGTTGGGCACCATCGGTTGGGACCTGGGCCGCTTCGGCATCCAGATGGTCGCGTCCCCGCGACACGCGGATGGAATCCTGGTCACCGGGCCGGTAACCAAGAACATGGAGCTCGCGCTGAAAAAAACCTACGACGCGGTGCCGGACCCGAAAGTTGTCATCGTCGTCGGGTCGTGCGCGATATCGGGCGGACCGTATATCGACCACCCGGAAACAAACGGCGGTGCGATCGGGATCGTTCCGGTGGACCTGTTCATCCCCGGCTGCCCGCCGCATCCGCTCACCATTCTTGATGGACTCCTGCGGCTTTTGGGCAAAATTAAAGACGGAAAGCCCCAGCGATAGCCATGAACTTCATCAACACGCTGCTTTTCATCCTGCTCGGCGCGGTCTGGGGAAGCGCCTTCATTTTCATGCGCGTAATCACTCCCTACTTCGGCGCCGTGGGGACTGCCGTTTCACGAATGCTCATCGGGGGAACAGCGCTTCTTCTCTTCTTCCGGGCGCTCAAGGTCGATATGCGCTGGCGCAAGAATCTCCGGCATTACGCGATTGTCGGCATACTCAATTCAGCCGTACCTTTTCTGCTGTTCGCCTTCGCGATCATGCGGCTTCCCGCCGTAATACCCGCGGTGGTCAATTCGCTTTCTCCCCTCGCGGGCGCGGTATTGTCTTTCCTCATACTCAAGGAAAACCTGACAATACGTAAAATTCTCGGACTTCTTTTCGGCGTAGCGGGGGTCGCGCTCATCGCCTTCAGGGGAGTAGGGCTTTCCGGGAAACCCGACGCACTCGCCCTGCTGGCCTGCATCTTCACGCCGATCTCCTACGGTTTCGCGGCCGTTTATATGAAGCGATGGGCCTCCGACGTGCCTCCGCGCCCCATGACCGCGGCCAGCCTCACGCTGGGGGGCTTGGGACTAGCGCCTTTTCTGCTGCTTTCACCGCCGACGGCAATCCAGATTCCGCTTGCCATCTGGGCGGCGGCGATCGTTTTCGGACTGCTCTGCACCGCCTTCGGCTTTTATTTGTACTATTATTTGATTTCCACTTCCGGCGTGACTCCGACCCTTTCGGTATCACTGCTCATCCCGCTTTTCGCGTTTTTTTGGAGCTACCTTTTTCTGGGGGAAACAGTCACCCTTCCCGTCGCGGCCGGATGCTGCATCGTGCTGACGGGGACGGCCCTGGTCATTTTCGGGGCGAAGAAAGCGACGCGTCCGCCGTCCCCATCCCGTTCCGCAAGCTCCTGACTTCCGCCGTTACCAGAAAAAACGCGAGCGTGGTCGCGACGGCGTCCGCGAGCGGAAAGGCAAAAAAAATCCCGTGGAGTCCGAAAAAATTCGGCAGGATCATGATCAGAGGAATGAGCACGAGCACCTGACGGGAAAGGCTCAGGATGCTACCCTGGACCGGCTTGCCGATCGATTGAAAAAAGTTCGACGATGAGATCTGAAAAGCGACTACCGGCAGGAGTAAAGAGCAGGTCCGCAGGGCGAAGGATCCGAGCTCGATCAAGTCGGCGTTGTCCGAGTTGAACAGGCGTATGAAAAAACCGGGAAAGAGCTGCACAAGCAGAAATCCGACGGTGATGAACATCGTCCCCGCTATTGCGGATAGTCGGTAAGTCTTAATAACACGGTCATAACGTTTTGCCCCGTAATTGAAACCAATAATAGGCTGCGATCCCATGTTGATGCCCAGCAGCGGCATAATTAAAAGATTGAGCACGCTCAGCACCACGCCCATGGCGGAAACGGCGATATCACCGCCGTGGGCGACAAGCGTCCGGTTGAGAACCAGGTTCAGCAGACTCGCCGCGGCCTGGATCGCGAACGGCGCGAAACCGATGAACAGAATACCGCGCACTATCGCTGGTTCAAGGCGCATGTTGACGCGTCGGAAACGCAGGTTCGTACGCGATGAATTGAAATAGAGAAAAACCCAGGTGAATGAGATGATCTGCGAAATAACCGTCGCCCACGCGGCTCCGGCGACGCCCCAATGGAATACAAAGATAAAAATCGGATCCAGGATAGTGTTGAGCACCGCGCCGATGAGCTGCGTGAACATGGAAGTCCGCGGATGTCCGTCGGAGCGGATAAAGTGATTGAAGCCGGGACCGGCGGTCTGGAAAACCAGGCCGAAAAGCAGGATGCCCAGGTAGTCGCGCGCGTAGGGGAGAACGGCCTCACTCGCGCCCATGACTCGCAGGATATCGTCTAAAAAGAACGCGCAGATGAGAGCGATACAGGTTGGCAGAACCAGAAGCAGCACGAATGCGTTGCCCATGATTTTCTCAACCTGGTCTCGCCGTCCCTCACCCAATCGAATGGAAAAAAGCGCGTTAGCTCCGATGCCGATGAGCATCGACGCGGCGATCATGATCATAGTGACGGGAGTCGTCACGGCGATACCCGCGAGCCCCAAGGCGCCGACGCCGTGCCCGACGAAAATTCTGTCTACCAGGTTGTAGAGCGCGCCTACAAGCATGCCGATGATCGATGGAATAGAATATTTGATAAGCAGGGCGCCGACAGGCTCGGACCCGAGAAGCTCGGCATGGGAAACGCGAATATTTTGCATTGTGACCTTATGACCCGGACCCGATTCGAACAGACGACCCGCCGCTTAAACTATAGACCTCGTTTCATGTCGTCAAGCTCACTTCCGCAAAACATGATGATCGGAATGGTGGAAATAATGGAAACTCCTTAAGCGATACCGGTGACGGCATGAGGCACCCTGAGCGGACCTTTCAATGAGAAAAGGCAGACCCCCTTTGGAGAATCTGCCTTTTGCCTCTAAAGCGGGCGTTTTACGTTTTTCGGTTCTTCGAAAGGTCCAGGCAAAGGATTGATACCACGACTTTCATCCAAGTAATCCGTATTAAAGAATATGGGAGTTCCATCCGGATTTTCAAATTTCTGTTCAGGCTCAAAAGCTTCCCCTAATACTTCCGTGGAAATGAAATCTGTACGGAATCTCGGCAGATAATCATAAAGATTTGTATCCAGATAATATTTCCCGTCTTTTTCAACCAATGAAACGTGGACGGAAGGCCCGGTAACTTCTTTATAGTTTAATTCCTTCTTGCAAGGTTTCGCGCCGTTAAAGAATACATTTCCGCCCGTGGAAACAGGAAGTTTTGAGTAATATTTACTCCTATCTTCTTTACCGCCCGCGTCTCCTTTTTTAAAGAACAACGCAAGATATTCTTCTTCCGTCGGATATTCGTCAAAAGGAACGGTTCCCGCATCCTTGTTCGTGGGGAAACCAACTTCGTTCCAGTACTTCTGATATTGTTCCGGCATTTCATTTTGAACGAAAATATTGTTATAAAAACGGTCATCTCCATGAAGGAATGTCATGAAACCCACTACTTCCGTTCTGTGCGGAACATGATACGGCGTATATCTGGGACCTATTCCTTCTTTTCCATTGTCCGTTCCGCCTCCTACGCTGGTAAATGCTCCACATATCAGATTGTGCACATACGCTACACCCTGAGTCGCAAGCTTTCCCGCGTAAACGGAAAGGAAAATATTATTGTCCACGAGCGTCGGACCATGGCTGACCTCAATGAACAGATCCTCTCCCATCGCGATTCGCGTAACAATTTTTGCTCCGACCGGCGGGACGTTGTCATGAAAAAGATTCTGCGTTACGCGGGTTCCCTGCGCCTGCCAATCCAACCACAGTCCTCTTGTGCAATGATGGATATGGTTCCGCCTGAATATGGTATCGATAGCGGCGTGCATCTTGATTCCGCCGATTTCCGCGCCCGCCAGCTGCTGTTTATTGTTGATATGATGAATATGATTGTCTTCAATAATTGAAAACACTCCGCCGAGATGCCCTACGATACCGGTCTGTTCGCAATCATAGATGTGGCAGCGGCGCACAATGTGCGACCCGATGTTTTCTTTTGTCCATCCTTCTATCTGGGCCTGACAGATTGAGTCCCGTTCGGTCTGAGTCCCGTGTTTTAAACGTTTTAATACCCATTTATTTTCGTTGTAAGGCTGAAGATACTTGCCCAGAGATATGCCGCAGCATTTGGAATCGCTGATTTCACAATCTTCGATAATCCACCCTTTGCTCCAGTGAGGTCCGATCATTCCTTCCTGATAGGCGGTCGGCGGCGCCCAGGTAGTAGCTGCTTGCTTAATTGTAAACCCTGATACCGTAATATAATTAACGCCCGTTTTATTAGGGTAGAAACAATTTCTGCGAATATTCACTTCAACATTGCCGTCATTTGGATTGACGCCATGGAAATTAGCATATAGGAGCGTTTGATTTCCTTCCTGAGCCGTACACCATTTGTAAATAGAAAAGTCCGGATCCCAGGACGGTTCATATACTGTTGGATTCAACACGGATTCAACAGCATCAGTCTCATACATGGATTTTCCATTCAAATAAACTTCACCGGTATGAAGCGTGATTTCGCTATAATACCAATCACCGCTGATTACCGTTGTATAGGGATTGTAATCACCGAATATTCCGTTAGGAATACGCGCTAACCATGTATCGCCTTCATACTGTTCCCAGTTTTTGACCGGCTCCGCACCGGAAATAACCGCTTTCCCTATTTTTTCAGAGCGATATACGATAGGAGCTTCCTTCGTCCCTCCGTTTTTCGGGTTAACGTATTCACGGTACAATCCGGGGGCAACCACCACTTCATCCCCAGAACAGGCAACTTGCGCCGCGTCATTTATGTGCTTAAAAGGTCTGTCTTTTGCGCCGCTGCCGCCGCGGGCGGCTTCAGCCGATACGTAATAAATCATTACTTCCTCCATTTAACCTTTGCCGGCTCCAGCCGACTCGTACCAGTATAGAGTCGTTCTGAAAACAAGAGTTGTCTGTTATTGTCGACTTTGAGTCAAAAATTGCCCTGTTTCGTACTTTTCGCTCATCCGGTACTGATAAGGAGAGGGTATGATGAGTTCTGACATTCGGGTGGAAAATGATTAGAGACTAATCCGGTATTAGTAATTCCTCAATATCCAATGCAATTTGCAATGCTCTCTTCAATTCACTAATTTTTATCCATGGTAAAGTACCAACATAATCGGAAAGTAAAGATTTTGGGATGCTGATTAATTCATCACAATGAATTGAACTATCATGCTTTAATCCTTCTTCTTGACCAATTGGAACTTGGGTCGATAGTCCATCATACGCCGTATACACTGGTGCGCATGTAACGGTAGAAAATTTAGAATCAATAAGCACTTGTCGGCTAACAATAACAAATACCCGAAAATCTTTAGGATCACTCCGTGAGGCACGGTAAACCCGATATAATTCTCCACGTTTCATATTTGAACTTGAAATCCTAGAATGTCATTTGCTTCATTATTTAATCTTGAAGCAGATTCATTAATTATGTCCAAATCTTTTTTATTTCTAGTATCTCTTTGTAATACATCAAGATAATACCAAATTGCTTTTTCAATAAATTCAGACCGCGTTCCTTCGGATGTAACACGCTGAACTTTTTCGAGAATATCAGAAGAAAGAGAAATTGAAGTCTTTACTTT
This sequence comes from Treponemataceae bacterium, assembly GCA_041666155.1. Classification (GTDB taxonomy): domain Bacteria; phylum Spirochaetota; class Spirochaetia; order Treponematales; family Breznakiellaceae; genus SZUA-426. Next base: position 374 of record JBAYHM010000028.1, on the reverse strand, counting down.
CATATCGATAGTATACCACCATGGTGGTATGAATACAAGAAAAGGCACTCTTCCGGCGGTTGATTTATAAACATGACCCAGACCCGATTCGAACGGGCGACCTGCTGCTTAGGAGGCAGCCGCTCTATCCAACTGAGCTACCGGGCCGAAAAATATAGATAAGGGTATAGCCCGCGCGGGGCCGACCTGTCAACGCGCGAGAAACGCGCGTATCAAACAGCCAGGGAGAACAGGTCATCGGATATCCTCCACGCGCTTGCCGCAAAAGACCAAAAAAGCTACACTCACACTCACCGCCCTACATGGAGAGTCCCCATGCCGACCGCCGCATCAGCCCCCATCCGACGCGTATACGTTGAAAAACGTCCCGGCTT
>JBAYHM010000027.1:0-24117 GCA_041666155.1 Treponemataceae bacterium | reverse complement strand
GCCCATGCCGATCACACGCATGTTCGACGATGAAGTCAAGGTCGCTGACGCCGATAAGCAACACCGCCAAAGCTCCGTGTACTTTTGATCGGGAGACGGCCTCATCAATGCGGTCACGGTAGAATACGACGTTTTTTATCGTTCTTTTGAAATAACGGTAGCTGCGCCGGGCGATTTCATTCACGCCGTCGGGTGTGATCGCATACTGTACATTCCGACTGTTAAGTTTACGCACGGCAATCATGCCCCGCAGCGTCAACCTCTTGAGGATAGCGTTCGTCATCCCCAACGAAGCGCCCGCGGCCGCGGCTAAATCGCGCTGTTTGACGATTGCGAATTTTTTTTCCGAGGCGTATATGTTTTCCAGGATAGCCAATTCGGCATCTTCCTGGTTTTCAAGTTGTATATAGGTACTGTTCATAGGTTTTTCCGACAGTTAAAGAGCAAATTCCAACTACACCGATGAATTCGGCGCAAAAAAGCAGGTGGCTGGACTTTTAACGATTAATCAAAATGCGGCCGAAACACGCTATCCGAATCGAAAAAAGTTGTTCAATCCGTGAACAACTTATCACGAAATCTACTTTTTTACAATAAGAGAGTAAAGCGCCGGTTCAAATTTTACGCTGGTAATATTCGGAGGCGCATATGAAAACACGTCGATATCCTATTTTACACCGGACTGCCGATTTCATGCGATTGCTGGGTTATTCCGAAAGGAGCATCAAGGAAATAACCGGCGAATCAAGAAAGGAGATATTTCGTTATCGATCACTAAACGAATTTTCCGTTTTGGATGATCCGGAGGACAATTCGCGGCGAGGAGGCGGAGGCGCTCCCTTTATGCTATAATCCAAGACATGACCATACGCAGGGAAATTTACGAAAAACACGTCGTCGGTGTCGCGGAAGGCCGCGTCATCTTCAACGAAGGTGACGAAGGGACCCAAATGTTCGTGATCATCGACGGTGAGATCGAAATCGTTAAACGAACCTCCCTGGAAACGTCAAAAACGCTCACTACCCTAAAAAAAGGCGACGTGTTCGGGGAAATGGCCCTAATTGACGCGATGCCGCGATCGGCGACCGCGATCGCGAAGAAAAACGGCAAACTTCTTGTCATGGATGAAGCGCTTTTTTATTCACTTGCGAAGAACAACGCCGATTTTTCGTTCAAAATGATCAAAGTCCTCTCCGAACGAATTCGAAAATCGAACGAGACCATAAGTAAGCTGGCTTCGGAGAATCGCGATGTGCGGACACTCAAGGGATTGGCGGAATACGGCGCCGAACAGGGCAAACCGAGTGTGCACGGCCTGCGGATTGAACGGCTCGCGTTTGCTCGATGGGCGGAACACCACCTGGGGCTTAGGTCCGCCGAAGTTCAGGCGGCTGTCGACGCCTTGATCGCAAAAAAAGCCGTACAGCCCGGCGCTGTCGCCGGGGAAGTTTTATTGCCACGTCGAATATCCACCGAATAAGTTTCCTTCTGATTATTCGGCGAGCCCCATGACAGCTTGTTCGACCAGATTCAAGAACCTATCCCGTAAAAGATCCGCCGGATAAGGCGCGTTCAAGGCATTCAGACGGTCCCTCCACCGTTCATGAAAACCCGATGCGTGCTTACGAGTGAGCGGCAAGCTTTTTCCGACTATCGTATTTTCTATTGATCGGTCCCGTATCAGTTCCATACCTGCCAAAGCCAGACGTACTTCGCTCAGGATATCATTCTCCGCACGCGCGATAAAACTGAAAGAAGCCGAGTCTTCCGTCGGTATTCCAATGCCACCGATACGGGTGTAAAGATTGTAGTTCCACGATTCAAGAGGAACGCGAATACGGGTAAGTAGTTCCGCCTTCTCCAGCAGCGGCTCGCCGCTTTCCGGCGCGAAACGTCCTACCGATACCCATCGAGAAGTCGTCGCCGTTCGCAACTCCAAGCGCGCGTCCAAAACGGCCAAGGGAGCGAATACGTCCAAACGTCTTCTGCGGCAACAAAGACTGCCGCCGATTGTCGCGATATTGCGCACTTGCGGATTCGCTATCTCTGAAAGGGATGAGCGCAGTATTTCCGGTACGATTTTCCCAAGTGCGAATATTTCCGCTAAAGTCACGGCCGCGCCTATCTCTAAATACCGTTCCGTCCGTGAAATCCGCCGCAATTCTTCAATCGGCGCAAGGGATATGATATTTCGCGGTAGGAGAAAACTGCGTCCTCCTTGGCCGAGAATCAGATCAGTGCCGCCGGCGTACGGAACGGCATCGGGACAGCGAGCCCAGGATGAAAAAAGATCAGCCATCGTCGTGGGGAAAAAAACCTGATTATGGAGCCCTTCCATAGAGCCTCCGTTGTCGAATATCCGCGGCGGCAAGCACGCCGTCAACCAATAAGCGGGGAACCGTACAACGGCAAAGCACACCGTTGAAGGCCGAGAGAACCTCATCTTTGTTCGGCCGCGGATTTTGTTCCAAGAGCGCTTCAGCGGCGAGTATCTTGGCGGCGTCGCAATAACCGCAATTTTCGACCCCCGCGCGGGAAAAACCGGAGGCAATATCCTGATATTCATCGGTGAGCGAGAATCCTTCAAGAGTTATCACTTCACCGCCCCGGATACGAAAGGCGCTCACTAAACAGGAGGGAATAACTTTACCGTTCAAAATAACTGAACAAGAACCGCAACGCCCTACGCGACAGCCGGCTTTTGCGTTGAGTAGTTTAAAATTCTCACGAAGGATATCTATCAATCGACGATCCAACGAAGTTTGAACCACGACGTCTTCGCCGTTCAGAATGAATTCGATTGTCACGAGTCCTCCAACGCGTCTCTAATCAAGCGAGGATCCAGCGGTATCACATCGAACGATACGCCTGCGGCTTGGGAAACTGCTTGGGCGAACGCTGCCGGCACGCAAGAGAAGGGGAGTTCGCCGATTCCCTTTGGCACAGTGGAATCGTTCCAAAAAAAATCCACTTTTATCGTAGGAGCCCCCGACGGTGGAGCCAGATCGTAATGAATCGGTTCGCCGCCGGAAAAGGAACCATCCAGCGGTTCTATACGTTCCCGAGAAGCCCAACCGAGGGAATGTATGACCGCGTTTTCAAGTGATGAACGGGCTCTGCGTTCTGAAAAAATCTTTCCGCCGTCGACGCAAAGCCATACACCGCGTACTTGCGGTATATAGAGAATGGGATTGATCTCAACCTCAACCACCGCGGCTCCCCAGCTAAAGAGAGGAAACGGACTGTAGTCCATTTTTTTTCCACCCCATTCAAGCGACCGCGGATTACGAAAACTTCGTTTCACCGTGATCGGGAGGGGGTCCCGGAAACGTTGCTTTCTGATTGCGATGCAACAACGCTCGATGAGCCTGGTGACCACTGTTACGTTTCTGGATAAACTTGACGGGCCTGAGTCCGGTACGCGGTCAGTGCTGTTGGGGGCTATGCGGATATCCGCATCTGAAAGAGAGAGCGCTTCCGCGGCGACCCGGCGCCATAAAGCCGCCGTTTCCCGACTGCCCGAAACGGCGCTGGTTCGAATCTCAAGGGTCCCGTTTTTTTCAAGAGTCGCTTCAACGGAAAAATTGCCCGACAATCTTCCGTGCGACAGAAACCCGTTCCCCTGATAGGCGAATGATATGCCGATCCCGCGCAAAGGGCCGTCTTTATGTGATTCACGACCATTTTTCAGCAATTCATAGGAAGCCCACTTGCGCCGATAGTCGCTCATCGTAACGACACTATCAATCAGTTCCGCGGAAGGAATAGTGTCCTTTTGAGTCGTCTTACCTATCCAACTATCATTTTTTCCCAGAGCATAGGCTTTTCGCCAATCCACCGGATCAATCTCGCAAGTCTCCGCGATATGGGATGCATGGCGCTCTACGGCAAAGAAGGCTTGTGCCAAACCGAATCCGGCGAAGGGGCCCGCGGGAGGCGTATTGGTTCGAACGGCAAATCCTTCAACCCTCACGTTCGGACAGCGGTACGCTCCAATCGATCCCAAACACATGCGATCCAACGTTTCATCGGCGAAAGGGGCGAATGCGCCGACGTCGATAACCGCACGTGCTTCCAAGGCTAAAAGTTCGCCAGTTTTCCCAATCGCTGATCGGTGTCGGATCACGGAGGGCGGCCTCTTTGGTGAAAAGAGAAAATCTTCCTCGCGCGTCAGAAAAAGCTTTACCGGCTTTCGGCACACAAGAGCCGCCAAGGCTACGTACGCCGACAAGAGCGACGGGTACCAAATTTTCCCATCCAAATGGACCCCGACTTCGCAGGGATGAACGACGATGTCTTCGGCACGAACATCCAGAACGGAAGACACGGTCGAACGGACATGAAAAGGCCATTGCGTGGCTGTAAAGATTTCCAACTTATCGTAGGAAAAAGAAGCTATTGCTCCTTGCGGCTCGGCATACCAATGTTCTTGGCGCCCCGTACGACAAACCCCCTCAACAATATGAGCGGCTTTGGCGAACGCGTCGTCCGGATCGCCGAAAACGGCCGTACGCTTTGCGGCGAGCCGATCCGAAGAAAATTTCTCAAAGGAATAATTGGCGGGGAGAATATCGGCCGAAACAACACATTCAGAGGCAAGCCGGTCAACAATGCTTTTATCCGGTCCGACCAGAATAGCTACCGGTTCTCCGATGTACTTGATTTCGTCGGCCGCGAGAATGGGAGAATCATCCCCATAACCTTCCATTCGATTTTGACCGGGAATATCCGAAGCTCGGATAAGTATATTTCCGTGAGAAAGTTTCGGCGTTTCTATTCCGCGTAATTTGCCGTGCGCGATCTTGGACCTGACCAAAGCCGCATGATAGAGTCCGGCCGGATGCAAATCTTCTACAAAGACGCGTTTGCCGTTTAGGTCATCGCTGTCGCTCATGTTGCCCTTTCCGGGACCGCCGATCGTAACGCGTCGATAACCCTAGATTGCTGCGCGTCACTCAATCCCGGCCACAAGGGCAAAGATATCTCGACGTTGAAATTCTTCCAAGCGTTGGGGAAATCTTCAGGCGTCAAATCATAGCGGGTTTCGTAATAGGGCATTGTATGCAAGGGAATGAAATGAACGGAAACCCCGATATTCGCGTTTTGGAGGGCTTCAATAACCGAATCGCGCGAAACCGTGGCGCTTGCGGAAAGTCGGATCGGATACAGGTGGCGCGCGTCGCCGGGACCGGTAGGGGGCAGTATGAAACGAGCATCGCCGCCAAAGGCCTGATCATAGCGCTGCGCAAGGCCTAAGCGGATTTCCAAAAGCCTTGACGCTCGTTTCAATTGTTCGCGGCCTATCGCGGCGAGAATATCGGGCATATTGTACTTGAAACCCGCTTCGACTACCGCATAGCGCCAGGAAGCCTTTCGGTCGGTATAGCGATTCCAGACGGAACGGTCTATGCCGTGAGAACGCATGACCGAAACACGTGAAGCGATTTCCGGATCTGAGCTTACCACCATGCCGCCTTCGCCGGTCGTGATGGTCTTGGTGGCGTAAAACGAAAAAACACCAACATCACCCAAGGTTCCCGCCCATTTCCCGTCAGCGATTGCCGAGGGGAACGCATGAGCTGAGTCTTCCACGACACGGACGCCGTATTTTCGGGCAATAGTCAGAATAGCGCCCATGTCGCAAGGGAGTCCCGCAAAATGGACCGGCATCACCACGGAAGGTTTACCTTTTGGACCGTACCCTTCGTCATTTTCGGAAGCCGGACGGCACGCGGCGGAGGGAGCAGGCGCGCGGGTGGGGTATGCGCGCAGCCCTTTTGAAAGCCTTTCCAGCGTTCGCTCCAGCGCTATCGGATCGATATTGAATGAACCTTCAGCCGTGTCCGAAAACGCGATATCCGCACCAAGGTAACGCGCGACTTCCGCGGTGGAGGTGAAGGTATAGGGGCTGGTCAACACGACGTCACCCGGTCCGACGCCGCAGGCTTCAAGGGCCAAATGCAAACCGCTTGTCGCTGAATTGACGGCGAACGCTTGGAGCCCTTTTTTTCCGTCTTGATCAAGAAAGGAGGCAAACTCTGCTTCAAAAGCCAGCGCTTCCTTGCCCGTTGTCAACCAGCCGGAGCGGAGAACGCGAAGCGCGGCGGTTTCTTCCTCGATACCGATAAAGGGAAAAGCAAAGGGTACGAAGTCGTCAGAAAGGGTGCTCATGTTCCGGAATCATAACCGTCGGAACGGCTTGCCGCAAGGCCGCGCGCAGCAGAGTCCTGTCTCGGTACACTTTCGCGGATGCGGGATCGAAGCTGCATATCGGTTTGAGCGTCTCAAGCAGAGTAGTCAAGTCAAACCCCGGCTCTTTATTGCGTTCAACCCGTTTGATGCGTGGATATTCGGTATCCAAAGGCAATTCATCCTGGGACCAAAGCCGTTCGTCTAACCGTTCACCGGGCCTGAGCCCGATATATTCAATTTTGATGTCCTGATCCGGTTCGTATCCGTAAAAACGTATCATCTGCTCGGCCATATCTTTGATACGAACAGGATCACCCATATCAAGGAGGTAGAGCCTACCGTTTTCACCGACGCCTCCGGCTTTCAGCACCAAGGAGCAGGCTTCGGGAATAGTCATGAACCAGCGGGAGGCATCAGGATGCGTGACGGTAACCGGACCGCCTTTTTCAATCTGCTTTTGAAACAGCGGCATGATCGAACCCCGCGAACCGAGTACGTTACCGAAGCGCACGACCATAAACTCATGCCCGTGCTGCGCGGAAGAGCCGGCGCGAAGCACCAGCCGTTCACACAATAGTTTAGAGGCGCCGTACACCGACACCGGATCAACAGCCTTATCGGTTGAAATAAGGACAAAACGCTTGACGCCGCTTTCAAGGGCCGCGTTTAAAAGGTTGTCGGTACCCAGCACGTTGTTTTCAACCGCGGCAACGGGATTTTCTTCCATCATCGGGACATGCTTGTACGCTGCGCAATGGAAAATGACGTCGGCCTTGAGGCGTCCAAGAATGTAAAGCATATAGTCTCTATCTTTAAGGTCACCGATAACCGGTACAATAGTGGCTTTCTCACCTACTCCCTCTTCCTGCAGAAGGCGGAGTTCCCGATCGATCTGGTAGATGGAGTTTTCCCCGTGCCCGAAGAGATAGAGGCGTTGCGCGCCGCCTGAGAGAAGTTGACGGCAAATTTCCCCGCCGATCGATCCACCGGCGCCGGTGACCAGAACGCGCTTTCCGCGAAGATAGCGGAGGCTTTCTTTCAGCCCGATGGCCACCGGCGTACGACCTAGAAGATCCTGCGGATCGATATTGCGCGCTTGAATGAGATGGGCATCGCCTTCAATGATCTGGGAAATGCCGGGAAGGATGCGGATACGCTCAAAACCGGCCTTTTTAAGGATACCGTAGAGTTCACGCAGGTATTCTCGGGACGCGCTCGGAATGGCGATGATGGCTTCATCGGCGGGATTCATGCGTACAAGTCGCGCGACATCCCTGATCGGGCCTAGGACGGGAATACCGTCTAAGGAATGCCCGATTTTTTCCGAATCGTCGTCGAGGAAAGCGACAACTTCTCCGAAGATGCCTTTTCCCTTGATTTCCCGAGCTATGTTTTGACCGGCAAAACCGGCTCCGATCACATAAATGCGCGCTGTTCTTTGTGTCGTCGTCATACGTGTCGCGAAAGAATCACCCTACGGACGCGCGATCACCTCAAAAGCTAAGTCGATGGTGAAGGAATCGTCGTAAAGGTCGAGTTTGACTTTCGCCCTCCCTTTCCTCTTATCGACCTTTACTATGTTTCCCTCAAGTCCCTTCAGCGGACCTTCCGCTACAACTATTCGATCTGCTTCATTGAAGTACACTTTCGATTTTTCCGAAACGGATCCAATCCCGATAAAATGGAGAACGGTTCTCAGATCGTTACCGGAAAGGGGACATATATCTTGATTTGAACGAAGGAAACGGAAAAAACCCTCCGTTCGGCGGAGCGTCCATTGGAGTCTTGCGTTCAGCGAATCTTCAACTTCGATGAAAAGGTAACCGGGAAAAACAGGCGCGAGCTCATCACGGATCTTGCCCATTCTTCGGACAGAGAGTCGTCGCTGGGGGAATACGAGACGAGACGCGTCATCAGGATTGCCGGCCTTGAATAATCGGATGAATTTGTCTTCGGCTCGGGTTCGAACCTGTAACGCGTAATATTCCATAATAGAACCGAAAGATATCACGAATAACCGAAGCATACAATTGAAAGGTTGAGACGTTCGCCCTTTTTTCCGATAGTTAAAGAGGAGGCCCTAATGACGTTTATCGGGCGCGCAACGCTACTCGCTTTTTTTGTTTCACTCGGCGCATTAGTCGGTGCGGCCACGGTTTCCGTACTCATGTTCGAAACAGGAGTACAAGAGGACGCGCCGAAAATTGAGGCAACTTCCGCATGGGAAAGCGGGGTAATGGACGCATTCTTCAACGCCGGCCATATCGTTTCAAACGCGGATACCAAGCGGCTGAACGCGCCCGGGCTTCCTTCCAGTAGTGTAGGGCTTGTAGAAGCTCGGGAAGGCGGAGCCGATTTCGTTGTCTATATTTCCCTTGATTATGGTCCCTCAGCGGAAGCCATCGGAAAGGTGCGAATTGCGCCACGCGCGGTTTCTTACCGTTTATGCAATGAACGCGGTGAATCCTTATTTCAAGCGGAAAAAAAACCAAATGCGACAAAAAGCGGTGCCGAAGACGCACAGAACGCGCAAGAGATTGCGCGAACGCTCATCGTCCAAATGAAGAAGGGTAGGTAATCATGAAAAAGACGACTTTCGCCTTTGCGTGCGCTGCGATACTGTTGCTTACCGGAGCCTCCATATGGGAGGGTAGCGCGGTTGTCGCCTCTTCCGGCGAACTTCCTGATTCGGGTTATTATGTCGCGACTAATTCATTTCCTAAAAACACTATCGTCGACATAAAAAATCTTGAGACCGATAAGACGATTCGAGCAATCGTCGCTGGAGGACTCGATTCCCCCGGTTTGCTCGCGTCCCTCTCTTCGGATGCGGCCGCGGCCATCGGTCTTAATCGGCGGACGGTTGGGCGTATCCGCGTAACCATGCCTGCTGATCCGATCGCCTTTTCGCGTTTTACCGATGGACTTACCGAAAGCGCCGATCCCGATAGAAACCCAAAAGCCGCTGCCGGCGAAAGCGAAAACGCATCCGCGCCTACCGCGACTCCTGATGCGACTCCCGAAGCAAAACCGGCAATCGTCGCACCGGTGATAGCCCAAACGGTGGCGCCCGAGCCCGTCGCCGTACCCGTAGCCGCGGCGACTACCGCTCCTTCGACCACGCCTATGCCTTCAACCCAAGAAGTCAAACAACCCGTTGAACGCAGTATCGACGTTCCGGAAAACTACCAGGCACCCGCACCGGTCCAAAAAGAAGAAAATCAAAAACCCGAGTCAACCGTTTTGGCCGACCTCCCCGAATCAACGGAACCAACGGTAGATCTAGTTGAACCGAAAAGTACCGTCGAAGCGATTCCCGAAACAACCTTGCCTCCTTCGGTTCCTGAAACCGCTAACGCACCGGTTATCGTTGAGCCGGCTCCTACTCCGGAAACGATAGTCGCGGTTGAGCCTACCACCGTCCCCAAGGTGCCGCTTGAAGCGAAAGCCGATGAAATAATTCAAGAACCTGAACCTGTCGTCATACCCGAAACCGTCAAAGAAAATATTGAAACGGCAAAAGCTGATGATGTTCCCGTTTCAACTGGCGAAGTTGTGTTAGATCTACTAGCTGCCGAAGAACGGCCGCCTAAAGCCGCTGAAACCGATTTGACAAACGCACCCTTCGTCGCGCCTATTGCGGAAGCCGCCGTCACACCAGCCATGGAAGAAAAAAAGCCGGAATTAGCCGCCGAATTATTCCTTGACCCCTTACCGGCGCCGAAAACCATAGAAACGCCGAAAAAACCAGTTTCTACACCGACTCAGGAGATTTCAGCTAAAGAAGCCCTTTCAACCGAATATTTCTCGGCACCGAATATAAAAGGTTTGGATAAAGGAAAATATTACGTGCAACTTGGGGCTTTTACCGAAACCGACACCGTAAAAGAAGCCTTAGCACGCATCGGGAAAAAGTTTCCAGCCGTTGTACAGACAGCAGCTGGAAAAGCAGGGAAAAACGTGTATCGCGTAATCGTCGGACCCGTCAATCAAGGAGAAAGCGGCGCTCTGCTGGTTCGTTTCAAAAGAACCGGTTATCCGGATGCCTTCGTAAAAAAAGGGATCTGATTTTCCCGGTTTATCTACCGTGGCATTGTTTATACTTTTTGCCGCTGCCGCACGGACACGGATCGTTTCGACCAACTTTCGGGTGGTTTCTGATGACCGTTGCCGATTCAGGCTCACTTTGCGCTGCCGGTCCCGGCCGCCCTCCGCCGAATCCGGAAGATCGGGGCGCGGCGCGTGAAGGGCTTTGTTCAACTCCGGCTCCGCCGAAAGCGCCGACACCCGCGTGACTAGTGGCATGGACGGTGACCGCCGGACGAGCTATACGCTCATCACGCTCTTCGGGAGCGCGAACGCGCACCAAGTACACCCGGGAAGCAATTTCCTGTCTGATTTCTTCAATCATTGTGTCAAAAATTTGGAACCCTTCAATCTTATATTCCGTCAAAGGGTTTTTTTGGCCGTAACTGCGCAGATACACCGCTTCGCGAAGGGCTTCCATATTCTCAAGGTGATCAAGCCATTTCCGGTCGATGAACTGGAGGTACTGCATACGGGCAAACGAATTTAGATTCTCCGCGCCGACGAGTTCTTCTTTTTCCGCAAGCTCTTTTTCCATGGCCGCAATGATTGAAGCACTGAGCTCCTCATTTCTTTGAGCCTCGGGAGAAGATGCTTCAATATTGAGAACGTAAGCGAATTTTTCTTTAAGGAAGGTCTGCAGGTCATAGAAAGCAAGGGGTTGGTCCTTTCTGGAATCGTTCTTGTAGACCTCTATCGCCGTTTCGACCATTTCACGCGCGGATGAAGTCACTCGGTTCCGCAGCCCGCTATCCGAAAGGATTTCATCACGCTGTTCGTAGATGAATTTACGCTGCTGGTTAAGCACGTCATCGTATTCGAGCAGGTGCTTGCGGATCTCAAAGTTCCGTTCTTCTACTTTTTTTTGGGCCCGCTCTATGCTTTTATTCAGCCACGGATGATAAATCGGCTCGCCGGGTTCCATACCTATCTTGGACATGAGTTTTTTGATGTTGGAACCGCCGAAAAGGCGCATGAGCTCATCGTCCATGGAAATGAAAAATTTCGACCTTCCCGGATCACCTTGTCGGCCCGAACGTCCACGCAGCTGATTATCGATACGGCGGCTTTCGTGACGTTCCGTACCGACTACGTACAAACCTCCGGCGTTCTTGACTTCAGAATATTCGTTCTTCCATTTATCATATTCAATCTTATACGCTGCTTCGTATTGTTCTTGGGTGGCTTCCGTACCCGCGCGTCGGCGCGCGCGGTATTCCGGATTGCCGCCAAGTTTGATATCCGTTCCACGACCTGCCATGTTGGTCGCGATGGTAACTGAGCCCTTGGCTCCCGCTTCGGCGATGATGAGCGCTTCCCGCGCGTGGTTCTTCGCGTTCAAGACCTCGTGTCGAACGCCTTTGCGTAAAAGCAAGGAAGAAACTTTTTCAGACTTTTCTATTGATACCGTTCCGACCAGAATCGGCTGCCCCCGATTATGAGCTTCTGCTATCTCGGTGCACAGCGCTTCCCATTTATCGTCTTCATTGAGATACACAACGTCGTCCTCATCCTGACGGGCGACGGGAAGGTTGGTTGGGATAACAACAACATCCAACTTGTATATTTTACCGAACTCTACGGCTTCGGTATCCGCCGTACCAGTCATTCCGGATATTTTTGTATACAACCTAAAGAAGTTTTGAAAGGTAATAGTCGCGAGAGTGCGGTTGCGCTGCGCGATCTTGATGCGTTCTTTCGCCTCTATAGCCTGGTGCAAGCCGTCCGAATAGCGTCGTCCGTGCAAAATACGGCCGGTGAATTCGTCTACGATCTGCACCTCGTTATCCTGCACGACATAGTCCACATCGATATGGAAGAGCATATGGGCACGCAACGCCTGCGTGAAATAATGGATGTACTCAAAGTTTTCTTCGTCAAAGATGATGCCTTTTATGAGTCCGCGTTTTTGAAGACACGCTTCAATTTTAGCCATACCATCATTGGTGAAGGAAATGTTCTTGTTTTTTTCGTTGAGCTTGTAGTCGCCGACGATTTCTTCACCCTCGGCTTCGTTAGGATACTCACCGTCCGGTTTTTTGGTAACCTCAACCAGATCACCGAGCAGCTTTTCAACCTCGGCAAATTTGAAGGTATCGTCTTCGGCGGCACCGGATATGATGAGCGGCGTCCGCGCCTCATCTATCAGGATGGAGTCGATCTCGTCAACGATACAAAAGTTGTGTTTTCTTTGGACGCGGCCTTCCATATCCCAGTGCATATTGTCACGCAGGTAATCGAAGCCGAACTCGTTGTTCGTACCGTAGGTGACGTCGCACGCGTACGAGTCGCGTCGGCGATCATTATCCATATCCGACAGGATAGTACCGACCGTAATGCCCAAATACGAGAAAACCGGACGCATCCATTCGGCGTCACGGGAAGCCAGATAGTCGTTGACCGTGACTACATGGACGCCCAAACCGGGGAGCGCGTTCAAATAGGCGGCGGCTACGCTCATGAGCGTTTTGCCTTCACCAGTTTTCATTTCAACGATCCTGCCTTTGTGCAAGACAATGGATCCCAGGATCTGGACGTCGTAAGGGCGTTCCCCGAGTTTTCGGCGCGCGGCTTCGCGGGCCAGTGCGAACGCTTCCGGCAGAAGGTCGTCGGTAGTTTCGCCGTTCTTGAGCCTATCTCTGAACAGTTTGGTATGGCGAGGAAATTCCTCTTCCGGCAGTGCGGAAGCCCATGCTTCCTTTTCGTTGACTGAGTGCAGTAGGGGCAGAAGGGCCTTAAGGTCCCGTTCGTGTTGGGACCCGAAAACGGCCCGGATGATCTTTTCCAGCATGAGGAATAATGTACCGCTATCAGCCGCCGTTGACAAGACACCGCGACGCGTCTATCGTTCGCCTATGCTCCGATTGTTTGTTAGTTCTCTACTAGTCGCGGTAGCGCTTACTTCGTGCGTCCAAAAGGACATCCCCTCGGTAGATAGAGAAAACCTCTTCAGGCTTTCAATCGGCCGCATGGAAGACCAGGTCGATTTATTCAAGCTTGAAGGCCGTTCCCGCCCGCGCAAAACCCGCATAGCGATGCGGGACGGAATCGTATATTTAGCGGACGGCAACGGTTCAAAAGTAGTACGGTATACTTCCTACGGCGACCTTCTTTCAATGATTTACGATCCGGAAAACAACCCGCCGCCGCTTACCCTCAAAACTGATTTCGCCGAATCCGACGTCGTTACCCGGCGCGCTGTTCCTTATCCATTAAATGAAGCGGGAGAAATTGCCGTCAATTCCCGAAAGGACATGTACGTAGAGGATCGCTTGTCCCCTGAACGTCGGACCTATGACGCAAACAAACGAACTATGTTGGATCAAGTCGTCCTGAAGTTTGATAACGACGGCAAATTTATCGAATACCTCGGGCAGGAAGGAGTCGGCGGCACTCCGTTCCCGATGATAACCGGCATACACGTATCGCAGTACGACGAGCTCGTGGTCATCTGCCGACATATAGCTGGTTGGAATGTATATTGGTTTGATAAGGATGGAAATCTTCTGTACCTGGTTCTCATTGAACGGGATGATCTTCCTCTGCCGCCGGGACGCCGATCAAAACCGTCCCTTGAACGCATCATTCCCGCGGTGGATGATAGAAAGTTGTACCTAAAGATAGACTACTACAAAGATACCGTTGACGAATCCACCAACATGCGTTCCGGCATCGGCTATGACGGATCGATGCTTTGGACTATGGACGTAAAAACGGGAGCATATACCGCTTCTATGGACGTACCCGTCCTTGAGAAGCGGGAGACGGAAGGCGACAAAAAAATCCAGGCTGAGCATATCTATTCCTTCTTGGGGGCTGCTCGTGGAGAAAAATTCTTCTTCTCCGTCCCTGACTCAGGCGGATACGCGCTGCTTGTATTATCCGCGGGGTCTCCGGAACAAAAACGGGGTTATATTCGGGTGGATGACGAAGAACTGGTGTTCAACGCGTTTTATCTTTCTGATGACGGCATCCTGTCCGCGTTACTCGCAACGGAATATGAAGCAAATATTGTGTGGTGGCGGACCGATAGGATGGTCGGGGAACCGCGAGCATGATAGCCGTTTCCTGCGCCGCCGCCCGCTCGATTGATGCCGCGACTTCAGCGGAATACGGTATCTCGGAAGTCGATCTGGTAAAAAAAGCGGGAAGTCTTATCGCCGAAAAGCTTCGCGCATTCCTAAAAAGTCCGATCGTCCTCTTAGCCGGTGCGGGAAACAACGCCGCGGACGCGATGTGCGCCGCGGATTGCCTCCTTCGTGGCCATTTTTGGAAACCTGACGAACTTACTGTTGTACTACGTTCGGAGAAAGAGAAGGAAACGCTCGTTTCCGTGCAGATGAACGTGTCGCCCTTCGGTCAACACTTGCGCGCCTTGGCGGAAAAGGGAATATCCATTCTTGTGTGGGACGGAGTAAAGGGAGAAGCCGCGCGCTTAATCACTGAAAGCGCCCTCATTATCGATGGATTGACCGGAACAGGACTCAAAGGAACACCGCGCGGAGTTATTGCCGAGATGATCACATTCGTCAATGCGTTGCGTCACGACGGCAGAGAGAGAAGGGTTGTCGCGATCGATATGCCTTCGGGTCTTTCAGACGACGCGCTTGATCGCAGCCTGATCCTCCACGCCAACGTAACGGTGGCCGTTGAACCGATAAAAGAATGTCTGTATCGGCCATTTTCCCGCACGCTCGCCGGCCGGATCATACCCGTGTTCGGCATTTTTCCCTCCGCGTTGCTGAATGAGCGCTCTTATACGAATATTTTTGATTTTCCATCAGCCGCTCTGCGAATCCCGCCGGTACCACAAGACGCGTACAAACACAGGCGCGGGACCGTAGAAATCCATGCGGGTTCGGTCGGAGCCACCGGAGCGGCAAAGCTCGCGGTCCGCGGAGCCGCGGCTGCAGGTGCTGGTTTGATCCGCGTCATAGCCGACGCGGATACCTGGCCGATTTTGGCGGCGAGCGAATCGGGTGCTATGGTTAAAAACGGAGAACAGAATCACGGGGACAGCGCTCCCGCGGATACGTATGTAATCGGTCCCGGCTGGGGCGTAAGTGACGACCGGAGAAAAACTCTGCGTCGACTCCTTGATACGGATGCTTCCTTTGTACTTGATGCCGACGCAATCCGCATGTTGGCTTCCACCGAAAGAGACATGCCTAAACTTTTTTCAGGGAAAGTGATAATCACGCCGCATCCTGGAGAATTTTCCATCTTTGCGGGCTGTCCGAAAAATGAGACCGATATCAATCCGGATCCCATACTCTTGAAAACCGCCGCCGAGAGAAACGTAGTGATTCTATTTAAAGGCCACGTAATGCGCGTCGCCGCGCCGGACGGCCGAATAGCGTATATAGACGGTGTTGAGCCGATTTTAGCCGTCGGAGGGTCGGGAGACGTACTTACCGGACTAACGGCGGGCATCGCGGCACGTACGTATAAAATGGCGGTGGAGTCGAATACCGCCTACGATCCATTTCCCGTCGCTGTCGCCGCGGCCGCTTTATTGATCGAAGCCGGAAAAAAAGCTCACCTTGAACGAGGTTTTTGCGACCCTTCCGAATTTGCTTTTTTTGCGGGGAAAATTGCCTGCGACGCATGGATTAAGGATACCTAGGCATGAATGAGACTAAACAGGATGAAGAACTAGTTTTCCGGTATTCAAGAGAAAACAGATTAAAACACGCGGATCAGTCTGTTCAAATGATGAACGAACCAAAATCAAAGAAAAAAACGACTTTGTTTGGTACATTAACCGCGACCAAATCACTTGCCTTCCTTTTTCTCGCAATCCTCATGCTATCGGCTACCGTCATGGTTACCCATTTTCTTATGCCGGATTCCAACGAAAAAGAGTATAAAGGCAACCGCTTAACCCTTTCCGCATTTCACTTTGAAGGGGCGACCTACGTCGCATTGAAAAAAAAGGCAAAAGCCGGAGCGTATTTCGGTCCCGCACGCTTATTCGTTCGCATCGGGGGCTCACAAAGCTTCGCTTTGATTACCGACATTGTAGTTTCCAACAAAGAATACGAGGAATTTAAATTCAAGCTTCAGGAAGTCGGCGATAAATTTGAAGCTGTTTTGAATGTCGAGGACAAAGTTTTGCTGCTTAAAGCGAATACTCAATAAGGTTGACCGAGCCGTTCCTTTCGGATATGTTGCTTGCGTATCTTCCGGGCAGCGACTGCGTCTGCAGGGGTTTCTTTCGATGATCCAGTTTTATTTTTTATCTATATTACTCAATTTTCTTGCCGGTTATGCGCTTTCTTTTGATCGCGACGCCCATGCCGGAAAACTTGAAGGTGTTCGAGAACTATTCCGAGACGAAACGCTAAGGCTCGTACTTGGAGTTCTTACCATTTCAGTTGGATTTTTTAAGATGTTGTCCGCGGTCCGCGGAGATGTTCCAATAATAGGTGATCTCTACCCTGCCGCGGCTGGTTTATTAGCCGGTTTTGCGCTCATTCTGGAATATTACCGCTCTAAAACAACCCTTCACGTGGAATCTTCGGATAAACTTGACCTTGTTTTCGTAAAAAACAGAAAATGGGTGGGAGTCTGCGCCATCGTCGCTTCAGTCTCCCATTTCCTCTTTCCCACGGTACTTTTCTTTTAGCATGCGTCGGTCGGTAGCCGGCATCGCGGTTGAATCGATGCGCGCATTCATCGCCCGTCGGGTCCGAGGCGGCTCAATGAGCGAAAAGTGGGAATTTCCCGGCGGAAAAGTAGAAGAGGGCGAATCCGACGAAACTGCTCTTGTCCGCGAATACCTTGAAGAATTTGCCGTAACCGTTCAAGTCGGCGTAAAACTTGCGGATGCAGTCTTCCAACACCGGGAAGAACTGATAACGCTTACCGCTTATGAGGTGTTTTTCGATTCCCGAGATTTTGTTCTGAGCGAACATACCGAATGGAAATGGGCTACACTTTCAGAGATTGAAAAACTGGATTTCGCCGATTCCGACTTAAAACTCCTTCCCTCGCTTCGCTCCCGTTCGGTTATCGCGGAATAAAGGAGCCCCACCGTGAAAAGAGTCATTTCGTTTTTTGCGCTTGTTGTTTTAAACCTTGGAGTACTATC
The DNA here is from genome assembly GCA_041666155.1 of Treponemataceae bacterium. Lineage (GTDB taxonomy): Bacteria > Spirochaetota > Spirochaetia > Treponematales > Breznakiellaceae > SZUA-426. The sequence continues at coordinate 6,745 of JBAYHM010000027.1, read as the reverse complement.
GGCCCAGGAAAAAATCACGGTCTACTGCTTCAAAGGTCCCTCCGGCGTAGGCCTGATACGAATGTTGGACGCACCGCCTAAGCGCGTCGGAATTGAGGTTTCGGTAGAAGCATTGGGCTCCGCTGATTTACTGATCGCGCGTTTTATTTCCGGGGAAGCAAAAATCGGCATTTTACCGCCGAACGTAGCCGCTAAGCTTGCGGCTTCAGGCAAGCCCCTGGCCGTTGTCGCGGTTGTAGGAAATGGGATGCTGAGTCTCCTATCCTCAGACCCGAACATTCGTTCCGTCTCCGACCTGAAAGACAAAGAAGTGTATGTAGCCGGACAAAGCTCAACCCCTGACTACGTTTTTAAAAAAATACTGACCTCTAACAATATCGATCCTGAAAAACAGATTTCCTTACGATACTCAATGGCCTATCCGGAAATGGCACAGGCCTTGATCGCGGGGAAAATTTCGATTGCCGTCCTTCCCGAGCCCTTTGCAAGCATGGCGCTTAAGGGGAAACCAACGCTCTCAACACCTATCGATATACAAGCGGAGTGGGCCAAAACCGGTTCCGGCTCTACCTATCCGATTACCGTACTCGTAGTTGATACGCGTTTCGCGTCAAGCCATCAGGAAGCGCTGAGAGCCATTATAGATGCGTACCGGGCTTCGATCGAATGGACGGTCGCGCATCCAAAGGAAGCCGGAGAGCTCGTGGAAAAGCATGATCTTGGATTGAAGGCAAAGGCGGCTGAAATGGCTATTCCGAAAAGCGCGTACGTGTTTGTGCTTGCCCAGGAAGCCCGAAAAGATTTGGACACGCTATATTCCGTGCTGCTCTCTTTTGCCCCAGGCTCGATCGGTGGGAAAATGCCCAACGATACTTTTTATTGGAAACCCTGACCGTACATGAAAGGTAAGACGAATTCCGCGGTCTGGACTATCCTCGGCATACTTGCGGTAGCGCTTGGCTGGGAGTTCGCCGCTCGTTCCCTCGGAAGCGAGCTTATTCTTCCGGGACCGTTGCCGGTCGCCCGGCGTTTTTTAACGCTTCTCACGGATCCGCGTTTTCCACCAGCCGTCGGCGCAAGCCTTCTTCGCGTCATTTATGGTTTTCTTCTCGCCCTTCCGGCGGCATTGCTGATAGGCGTTCCAGCCGGACTTGACGCGCGCGCGCGCGCTTTCATCAGGCCGCTTTTCTCCGTGATTTCTTCAACACCGGTATTATCGATCATACTCATCGCGCTACTCTGGTTCGGACCGGACCGCGTACCGGTTTTTACGTCCTTTCTCATGATCTTTCCGGTCTTGACCGGTAACGTTATGGAAGGAGTACGGTCTACCGATCCTCGTCTGGTAGAATTCGCCCATGCATACCGATTTTCCCGAAAAGACCTCTTTGCGCATTTGTACCTGCCGTCAATCATGCCGTATCTTCTAGCGGGAACGCGCAGTTCCCTGGCCCTTTCCTGGAAGGTCGTGGTTGCCGCCGAAGTTCTGTCCCAACCGGCACGAGCGCTCGGGACGGGGATGCAAGCGGCAAAAGCGCAACTGGAAACGACGGAATTGTTCGCGTGGACTGCGGCTGCAGTCATCCTCGCGGCCACCACGGATGTGATTCTTTCCATCATTGTCAAGCGGAGGAGGGCGCATGGATCTCTCGCTTGAGAACATTGACTTCTCTTACGGAGAAGAAAGCCTTTTTTCCAATTTTAGTTTTACGGTAACGCTCAGCGGCGTTCACGCAGTTTTGGGACCGTCCGGCTGCGGAAAAACGACACTGCTGCATCTAATCGCCGGACTTCGGCAGCCTTCCGCCGGCGAAATCAAAAACAGGCCGTCTGTGGGCTACTTATTCCAGGAACCTCGGCTTCTTCCGTGGCGAACAGTCACACAAAATGTGGAGATCCCCATCTCTCAGGTGTTCGGTGAAAACGAAGCGCGAAAAAGGGCGCTCCGTTTTTTGGATCTTGTCGGTTTATCAGGAAAAGAGAATGCTTATCCGGAAAAGCTTTCGGGCGGACAAAGACAGCGGGCGGCAATGGCAAGGGCGTTCGCGTATCCGGCGCCGCTTATACTGCTGGATGAACCCTTCCAATCATTGGACCTGCCGCTCCGACTCCAGTTGATGGATTTGTTTAAAAAACTATTGATCGTGGAACCGCGCGCCGCCGTCATTGTCACCCACGATCCCCGTGAAGCGATCTACCTGGCGGATAGGGTCGCCGTGCTTTCAGGAAAACCGGCTCAGGTCGTCTTGGATGAGAGAATTACACTGTCGCTGACCGAGCGCGCGTATTCTTCAAGCGCCGCGGCGGAACTCGAGGCGACGCTTTTCGCGGCGCTCACCCCGGCATTCTTATAGCGGATATTATCGGACAAGACCGGCGACCGCGAGCGCGACCGCTTCTTCCAGGCTCATATTTTCCTTGTTTTCCCTTGTAGCGATTTCTCGCATAATCATTCTGCCGTTCTCAAGCTCTTCCCGTCCGGCCACGAGTACCCAGCGAGCGCCTTTTTTTTCTGCCAACGCGTACTGTTGAACAAGTTTTTTCGGTTCGGTAAGCACTTCACAGGACACGCCCGCGGCGCGGAAGGTCGCGGCTATCGACTGATAACGACCGCCGAAAGTTTCATCCACGCAGGCGACGGCAACGCGCGCGAATCCCGGCGTACGATTGGTTCGACTCAAGGCTTCAAGGGCGGCGATCAGACGGTCAAGACCGATGGAGGCGCCGACGCCGGGAAGCCGATCTTTAGAATACAAACTTGCCAAATCGTCGTAGCGACCGCCGGAACAGACTGAACCGATTTCGGGGAGTTCATTGAGAAAGGTTTCGTATACGACGCCTGTATAATAGTCCAAACCGCGCGTGATGGACGGGTCGAGCACGAACACATCGGCTACACCCATATCATTCATGAACGCGCGCAGGGTACCAAGCCTTTCCGTTTCCGGACAAGTTCCTCCGGCGGCTGCCGTCATAGTCGCCAAGGTGGCCTCAAAGGTTTCCTTTGGTTCAATGAACGATAAGATTTCCTCGCCGTGCGGCCTTCCGGCAATTTCCGAAAGAAGAGAAAGCGTTTCGTCACGCCCGATTTTTGTCAGTTTATCCACGGTCCGCAGTATTTCCACCGATTTTCCGGAAAGGCCCAGCCGGGTCAGAAAGCGGTTGAAAACACCACGGTGACTCATGCGGATAGTAATATCCCCGACGCCGATAGCGCGCAGGGACTCCCTCATCATAAGGAGGATCTCGAAATCGCTTGCCGCGGATTCGGTTCCGACGATATCGAAATCGCATTGGGTGAATTCCCGGTAACGACCGCGCTGAGTGTTCTCACCGCGCCAGACTTTAGCTATATGATAACGTTTAAAAGGAAGCGTCAATTCGGAGCGGTGCTCTGCCATGAAGCGGGCAAACGGAACGGTAAGATCAAAACGAAGCGCCACGTCGCGGCCACCGTGATCCTGGAAGCGGTACACCTGCTTCTCCGTTTCCCCGCCGCCTTTTCCGAGCAGTATCTCCGCGTATTCAAGAGCGGGAGTATCGATGGGAACGAAACCGAAGGAACGAAACGTCTTTTCAAGCGTTTCCGTAAGCAATCGGCGCTCAATTTCCGCTTCGGGAAGAAAATCTCGAAAACCTTTGAGAACGCGCGCTTCTATGAGATCCGACATGGCGTTGATACTCCGTAACGTATGGAAATGAATAAGATTTATGATTATGATGCCACGGAACGACCGCATCGCGCAAGGGAAAGGGGAAATCCATGCTGTTTACCGTCGACGTCGGAAACTCGAATATTGTAGCCGGTATTTGGCGCGGCGATGTATTGGACCACAGCTGGCGCCTCCATACGGTTTCAAAAAAAACCGAGGACGAGTACGGGACTATTTTCCGTTCCCTGTTTTCCGACGAGGGACTCGACCCGCGCTCGGTGGATCGAGTGTGTCTTTCTTCCGTCGTTCCGTCGCTGACGGCATCCATGGAAGCAATGCTGAAACGCATTACCGGCCAAACCCCGATTGTTGTCGGCCCGGCGATTTACGGAAAACTGCCGATCAACGTAGTCAATCCTTACGAAGTCGGAGCGGACTTGGTCGCGGACGCGATGGCTGCTTATGACAAATGCAAGGGCGCCTGCGTCGTCGTTGATTTTGGAACCGCACTTACCTTCACGATAGTCGGAGAAGACGGAACTATGCTCGGCGTCGCGATTACACCGGGGCTTGGAACTGCCGTGAACGCGCTTTCCCGGGATACGGCGCAGCTGCCGTTTGTAGATCTGGTCGCTCCGCCCATGCCCTTCGGACTAAACACGGTTCACGCGATACAGGCTGGAGTTGTGTACGGTTATACGGGTCTGGTTGAATACATGATCGCCCGAATACAAGCGGAAATAGGCCTTGAACTCAAAGTAATCGCGACCGGCGGATTGTGCGAGGTCGTAGCGCCACTCACTAAAGTATTCACGTACGTGGAGCCGGACTTGACGCTCCGAGGACTCAAACTCATCGCGGAGCGAATCGCTTAATGCTTAAGCGCGGCACGGTCCCTAAACCAATAATCGTCAAGGATCTCTACCAATTCCGGACTGAAAACGATGTTTGACCGTGTTTTCACGATACCGCTAGGGAGCCTAGACGCCGATTCCACGGTTGCTTGGACGGAAACGCGATACTTACGGAAATAAAGTTGCAGCGTTATTGCCGTTCCGGGATATCTCTCAGTTGAAGAAGCGGCTTCAAGAAACTCCAAACTTTTGGAACTGAGTGAAAAAAGCTGAATACGACGGCTGCCGGTCTTATCCACGGCTACGGCAAATTGATTATAGCCCAGACGCTTTGCCGTATCCGGAGTCAAACTTATGGCGGTTTTCCCATAGTCTTCATATTGGGCCGCAAGGCGTTCCTGTGATTCAAGAAAGGAACCGAGAATCGATACAAGATCCTCCGGCGTCGATTTGAAATCAATCACCATCAACCCAACATCGTCCCTACCTCGCATCTGGCCGACTTCAGCCAACACGGCACGAACGAATAGCTTAAGCGGTTCTTTCATGCCGGAAACGGTAAATTCCATTGAAAGGCCCGCAATATTATTCTTAAAACGCTGAAAAAAAACGAGTTCCTGCCGGGAAAGGGAAGCGAGTAAAACCGCCCGTTTGAACCCAAGCTGGAACGGCGCGCAAAGCACTGCGTATTCCCCAACCTTGAGCAGACAATGACTGCGATCCACGCCCAATTTCGACAAAGCGTATTGACTGCAAGCGATTGTTTTATCGGCGAAACGAGTGAGGATTTGATTGATTGGCGAACTTTCTGTATGCATCGTTTACTTTACCACTTTTCACTATTATCGGACTGATGTCAAATATCCTCAAATCTTATACCTTCACCCGAAGGAATATCTACGCGAGCGATTCTGCCTACAATTGAATCGAAAAACCGCGGGGGTAGGCCCGGCCTCAAGATTTTCTCGGTCCGAAGAGCCGCGATATCGGTCGCGCCGATAGAGTCTCCCTCCCTGATATTATGCAGGGCATGTAGCGAACGATTGGTGCGTTCATAGTTGGCTCGTTCGGCGGGAGCCAGCCGTTTTACTCCATCGCCAAGGATAGCATCCACTTTTGCCCGACCATATTCGGAAACGAAGTCCGCGATAGTCCGTTCAGACCCCGTCGATTCCGCGCTCCGAATAGCGGCGACCATACGAAGAAAATCGGCTGGAGGCAGCGCCACAGGATCATCCAGACCTTCATCCTCGCGAGATAGACAAAAATGCTTTTCGATAACGGAAGCGCCCATTGCAACCGACAGCCCCGGAACAAGCACTGGATCAAGACTGTGGTCGCTAACACCCACGGAAACCCCGAATACAGCGGCATAACTCCGCAAAACGCGTAAATTATAATCTTCAGCCGGTGCGGGATACGCGGTGACGCAATGGAGCAGACATACATCCTGTTTCGGGAAGAAATCCAAGGCCCGTTCAATATCCGACAGAAGAGATACGCCGGAAGAAAGCAGGGTAGGCAACTCAAAACCGGCAACCCTTTGAAGCAACGCGTCAAAATTGAGCTCAGGAGAAGCGATTTTCATGAGCGAGCACTCGAGTTCCCGTACAAGGCGCGCACTCTTCAGTCCAAATGGGGTGCACAGAAAAATCAATCCTTTCGATTCTACATAACTCTTCATCTCGGAGAAAAATGAAACATCCATTTCAAGGGCTTTAAAACGGTCGTAAAGACGAATCGAGCCGCCGGGCAAAGGAACAAGCCCGGTATTCGGATGAAGGATTTCATCAGCGAACACCATCTGGAATTTGACGCAATCCGCGCCCGCGCCCGCGGCGGCGTCAACCAGACGACGAGCTTTACGTTTTTCTCCTCCATGTCCTGTGCCCAATTCAGCAATGATAAGCGTCGCGTTTTTATTCGGTGACCGATCCCACATAGGCCCATCATTCCATCGTAAAGCCGGCGATGTCAATGCGATGCGCATTTATCCCATTCTCCCGCTCGACAATCGCGATGCCATGAGATATAGTTTTTGTCATCCTGTGGTTGAAAAGGAGTCGCGCATGAAGACCTTGATTTGCGACGTTTGCAAGCGCCCGATAGAGAGCCCCCTGAAGGATCGCAACTATTTCCATATAGAGAATCGTGATTTGTGCGAACCGTGCAAAGATCATCTCGAATTGACTTTGAAGCCGGTGATGCGCGCAAAACACCCCTTCAATTATGAATGGT
>JBAYHM010000026.1:0-24173 GCA_041666155.1 Treponemataceae bacterium | reverse complement strand
GTTTTCCATGCTTTCTCCGGTCTCTTTCATCCGTTTCTCAACATGTTTGAAGCGTCCGGTGAATTTGATGTTCGCGCCGTGGAGCGCGACCGCCGGGTCCACGCGCAGGTAGCGGCAGATATTGACGACTGAAAAAAGAAGATCGCCCAGCTCTTCCTCAAGATGCGCGGCGGCTTGGGGGTTTTCTTCGTCGGTATGCTGTTCGTGGGCTTCCTTCGCTTCGGCGAGTTCTTCGGCTACTTTTTTCCAGACTCCCGCGGCCTCCGGCCAGTCGAAGCCGACCTTTGCCGCCTTTTTTTGCAGTTTGAAGGCGCGTTCCAGAGGCGGCAGCGCACGGGAGACTTGGTCCAGCACCGAATCCTTCGGTTTCCGGCCTTCCTGCTCCACCTTGATGATGTCCCACTGTTTGAGCACTTCCGCGGCGGTCGCCGCCTCCGATTCGCCGAAAACATGGGGATGGCGGCGGATAAGTTTTTCACAAATTTCTTCAAGAGCGTCGGCGACGGAAAAATCGCCTGATTGTTCATGCATGTAGGAAATCATGGTCGCTAAAAGGAATACGTCGCCAAGTTCTTCCCGGATATGCGCGGGATCGTTCTCATTTATCGCCTCGACGCATTCGTAGGTTTCTTCGATAAGGTCGCCGCGCATCGTGGCGGGAGACTGTTCAAGGTCCCACGGGCAACCGTCGGGAGCGCGCAGACGTTGTACGATTTCATATAAGCGGGCAAAAGATTGGGACGCAGCGTTCATGATCACCTCATGAACGCTATTGTCCGGATACGGCGGCTCAAGTCAAGTCGGCCATGCCGTCGGCCATGCCGTCGGCCATGCCGATGGTCGCGGGACGGTTAGGCTCGCGCCGCCGTCGGCAGGTCCAAATTTTCCTGGGGTCCGAGCGCTCTTAATCCGATGCCTTCCCAAATGATGTTGGACGAAGTCGTTTTTTCTCTTTGTAGCCGCTTGGTTTGATCCCAAAGCCGTTTCAATGTAGCCGGGTGTTCAAGAGGGAGCATGCGACCCTCTTTGCCGCATTGATGCTCAAGCTGTGTAAAGCAACAGCCGAAGAGATCGTTTGCCCGCTTGAGGGCTTGGTCGGGATCGACGCTGAGGAGTCGGCACACGTCGACAACGGCGAACAGCAATTCCCCCAATTCGTCGACGAGTAGGTTGTGAGCGTTTTCGCTGCCGGGAACGCCGTGTTCCTGCCTTTCAGCCGATCTCGCGGCTATGCGCGACCCGAGTATCGATATATCCTCGCTGGCTGCTTTCACCTCGGCTAATTCTTCATTTATGCGTGACCAGACATCGGCCGCCTCGGGCCAATCCAGGCCGGCTGCCGCCGCTGTTTCCTGAAGCAGGAGAGCCCGTTCAAGCGTCGGTATGTCCGCGCGTACCGCATCGATTGAAGAAATCTTTCCAGTCATGAAAGCCCCTCCCTATTTAACTAATATACTTAGTCTAGGGCACGGGAAGGCGAAAATCAAACGTGTTGATCAAACGATTTTTCTTTTATTCCAGTCAGGAAGCAGTTTATCCGGTCCGTACAGAAGCGCGTCGGCGAACACCTCGGCCAGCAGCGGAAATACCGTGTCCAGGAGCGCGAATTCCTCTTTGGTGAAATCGGATAAGACCCACGCGGCGATGTCGGCGTGATTCGGACGGCCGATGCCGATGCGGAGGCGCCAAAAATCGGGTGTGCCGAAACGCGCTTTCATCGACCTTAGTCCGTTGTGTCCTCCCAGGCCGCCTGAAAACTTGAAGCTCGCGAAGCCAAGTGGAATTTCGAGCTCGTCGTGTACGACAAGTATTTTTTCAGCCGGGATCTTGAAAAAAGTCGCCGCTTCATGGACTGAATCGCCTGAGAGGTTCATATAGGTTTCCGGCATGATGAAATGGAGTCGTTTTGGAGCTTCGGGCGGGACGGCCGTTTTCGCGCCGGCGGTTTGGCAGAGCCGGTCCATGTCCATCGCGGCGTATCGCCCTTTGCATTTCTTTTGCCAAGCCAGGTTTTCCAAAAACGGGATGCTCCGCTCCAGAAGTCGGCCCGCGTTATGCCTGTTCCGCTCGTATTCCCGTCCGTAGTTTCCCAGAAAAGCCACTAGTTCAATCATTGAGCGACATACTAGACCGAACGCCCCTGTTTGGTAAAGAAAAGGGATGCGCAAACGAGCGATCGGCGATACACTGAGTAAAATATGGCGACTGCAGGTATCATTTCAAAGGTCGAGCATCGTTCAGGCCGCGTCTGTGTAACATATTCGATAGGAGCGGAACAGGCGCCGGAGCGCGCTGATTCCCTGGTTCTCGATTCGTTCCCGTTCGATGCGCTTTTCGATCTGGTCAAACTTCCGCGCGCGAATTCGCTGCGTTCGGCGTTGTGGAACAAACGCGCGTTGTTTGTTCAGGGCGGCGGCTGGCAATCCTGGTCCGCGGGTTGGGAACTTGCCTGGAATGAGACTTTACCGCGACGCGTCCTGGTTGTTCCGGAGCTCATCAAATACACGAATCGTGACGGAGACGATCCGAAACCGGGAGAGATCGTAGGTCATTTTATTTCCTACCTGCGCGTCGGGGACGACTATCTCTGTTTGGCTTCCCTGGACGGGGGGGCGCATCCGCCGCTTAGTTATCGGATCGACAGGCGTTCCAAGCTGCTGACGATCGAAGTTTTTTCTCGGGGCAAGGAATGGAAACCCGGTGAGGTCGCCGCGAAACTTTATGTTTTCCACGCGGTCGGATTTTTCGCCTTGAAAGATGCCCTCAGACGCATATACGAACCGGAGCGACGGTTTAGTCGACTTTCCTTTCTCAAATCAAAGGACCGGAAGCGACTCCGGCCGGGCGGCTTCGAATCCTGGTACAACCATTACACGAATATCGATGAGAACCTCATCCGCGCGGACCTGGATGCCCTTTGCAAGACGGACAATCTTATCAACGTCTTCTATGCGCGCCGCGGGAGGCCGACGGTTTTCCAGATTGACGACGGCTGGCAGAACACCGTGGGCGAATGGGAAATCGACCAATCCCGTTTTCCCGGGGGACTCCGCGCTCTTTCCGAATCAATACACGAAAAAGGGATGATCCCCGGTCTTTGGTTCGCTCCGTTTCTGGTCACCAAAAAAGCCGCGATCTTCCGGGAACGGCCGGAATGGTTGCTCAAGGACGCGCTCGGCAAACCGGTAGTAGCGGGTTTCAACGATAAGTGGGACAACCAGTTCCATTGCCTGGACCTTTCCCGCGAAGACGTTCGTACGTATTTGGGCGGCCTCATGGATCGCGCGATCGATGAATGGGGCATCCGCTACCTCAAACTCGATTTCCTGTACGCGGGACTGCTGCGCGGCGTCTATCAAAACGGCGGTGCCGCCTATGAATTCTACGACTTGGCGCTGAAGATGCTCACCTCGCGCACGACCGACAATGAGGGTAGGCCCATAGCCTACCTCGGTTGCGGTTTGCCGCTCGGGCCGTCGTACCCGTATTTCCCGCTTTCCCGTATCGGCGCGGATACCAAAGAAGACTGGGACTGGGCTAAGGTGAAACTCATCGGACATGTGGGCCGCCCGAGCGCTTACGTGAACCTTCTGGATACGATCGGCCGTTCTTACCTGGACGGAACGGTCTACGTGAATGACCCCGATGTGGTGTTCCTGCGGGAAAAAAATTGCCGTTTGACGGAAAACGAGAAAGAACTCATCGCCCTGGTGAATTACCTCCTAGCCGGCCAGATCATGTTTTCCGATGATCCAGTCGATTTCGGTTCGTCTTCGGCGGAACGGTTTCTTACCGAACGCATCGTGGGGTTCTACGACGAAATACCCGAAGACGAGGAATTCGGCGCTGTCCGCGTCGCGAAAGACGTGTTTCGGCTTGAAAGCCGCGGCGGAAAGTTCGCGGGGCTCATAAACCTTCGCGCGCGGCCGTTCCGTTTGCGGCGGGCCGTCGACGAAAGTCTTTTCGACGACTTGGCGCGCGGGACGGCTCTTGTCGACAGGCGCCTCGCGTTTGAATCCATCGCCCAGACGGCCAGGAAGGGGGCACTCAACTTCGCCCCTCGATCGATTACGCTCGTTCGTGTATAAAGAGGTATATGGATAAACTGATATATGTAATAGGACACAGGAATCCCGACACGGATTCGGTAGTGTCGGCCGCCGCGTACGCGCATCTCAAGAACGCCCTCGGTTGGGCAAACTGCCGCGCCGCGCGCGCGGGAAAAGTCAATCCGCAAACGGAGTACATTTTCGACCGTTTCGTTGTGCAGGTTCCCGAATACCTTGCCGACCTTGTCCCGAAGGTTGAGCATTATCTTTGCGATCCGCCGGTAACCACCGGCGAGGACATCCCTCTCTGGGAGGCCCTTGAGCGCATGGAAACCGACAATCTCAAAGTGCTTCCTATCGTCCGCGCAGACGGCACCTATCGTTCGCTACTGCATTACAACGCGTTCGCCCGCAATATTCTCAAGAAGATCAATCCGCACAAGAAAGCGGCGATACTCACCTCGATAGATCTGCTCTTGAAGACGCTCCGCGCCCAGCCGGTGGTCTCTTTCGATGAAAAGGAAGTGCGAAAATCTCTTATCGTCGTCGCCGCTTCCGCGGACGAATCCTTCTACCGGCACTTGGACGCCGAAATGCCGGAGAACGCTCTGGTGATCGTCGGCGATCGGTTCGATATCCAGAAATACTGCATCCAGCGGAAGGTTCGCGCGCTTATCGTCACCAACGGCAACACGCTGGACAAGGATTTGAAGGAACTGGCCGAAAAGAACCGAGTGTCGGTCATGATCAGCCCCTTCGACACCTCGTCAACCTCACTTCTGATCATCTACTCCACGCCGGTAAGCGCTATGGGCGATGAGACCGTGCCCGCCGCGCGCGCGCGCGACCCTGTCCGGAAAATACGCGGGCCACTATCGCAATCCGCTTCCCGCTGCCTGCCGGTCACCGACGACGACGGCCGCGTGGTCGGCGTCATTCACGAGGGAGATCTGATCAAGGATCCCAACGTGGAAGTGATCATGGTGGACCACAACGAGCCCACGCAGGCGATCGAAGGCATCGAGCATTTCAAACTACTGGAAGTGATCGATCACCACCGGCTCGGAAACCTTTCAACCCGTTATCCGATCACCTTCATCAACAAAGTCGTCGGCGCCACGAGCACCATCATCACGAATCTGTTCCGCGAGGCCCGCGTTCCCCTGGATCGATCCTTCGCCTCCATCCTTTTGTGCGGCATACTCTCCGACACCTTGGTCCTCCAGTCGGCGACGACCACGAACATCGACCGGGACGCGGCCGAATACCTTTCCTCCATAACCGGCTTGGAAATCGAAGCGCTCGGCGTTGACCTGATGGCGGCCGCAAGCGTGATCGGCACGCGGCCCGCCGACGAGCTGGTGCGTATGGACCTCAAGGAATACAACGAGCAGGGCGCCAGCTTTACCGTAAGCCAAGTTGAGACCGATACCCCCGAGGACCTGGTACTCAGAAAGGCTGAAATTCTTGCGGAACTGGCGGCGGTCCGGGCAAAAGGCAAGCGCCTGTTCAGCGCCCTGATGGTCACCGACGTCACAGAACTTACCTCCGTCCTGTTCGTAGACGGCGAGAAGGCCTTCATGAGCGTCCTGTCCTTTCCCAAAATGGAAGACAAAGTCTACGTGCTGCGCGACATCGTGTCCCGAAAAAAGCAGCTTTTGCCCCTTTTAGCTGAATTGGTGGAAAAAGCGATATCGGGGTAGAGGCGGCGATGCTGAAATCGATATATGATTTGTGAACGGTACCAACCGATACGGAGAAAAAGATGCGTCGAATCCTTCATGTCCGAGCATTGCCTACCGTCGTCTCCTTCTTGATTCTCGTCTCCATTTTTTCATGCGGAGGAGAGAACGCCAAGAAAACAGCCGACACGCCGCCGCCCGTCGCCGCTCCCGCCCAACCGGCCGCGCTTGCGCCAGTCGTGCCGCAACCGGCTGTTCCCGCTCCGGCGGAGCCGAAGGCTGAAATAGGCGTTAAGCCGGATAAGGAAAAAGAAGCCGGCGCGAAAGAAAAGGCGGAAAGACTAGCCGCCGAAAAGGCCGCCGCCACCGCGAAAGCCGAAGAAGCGAAAGCGGGTAAAACCGCGGCGCAAGCCAAAGCCGCGGAAGCGGTCGCGTCCAAGGCCGAAAGCGCTCGTCTGGCGGTCATCGATGTTTCTTCTCCGGCGATAGTCACCGCCCCCGGCGTTTTCGTTTCCGTCGTAACGGTGACCATAAAAGGTCCCAGCCGGAAAGAAGCGCTCGTGTCGTATACTATTGACGGGTCGGAACCTTCCGCGACAAAAGGCCTCCGCTATTCGGGATCCTTCGCGGTCTCCTCAAGCGCGTTGGTAAAAGCGATCGCCTACATTCCAGGCGGTAAGAAATCCGCCGTGGTTTCCGCCGATTTCACCATCGGCGAGGTCTGCGCCGCCCCGGCTTCTTCCGGCGACGGTCGGCGGACCGCACCGTTGGGGAGCATAATCGCCGCGATCGCGAAGGCGCGGTCTCTCGGTATCTCCCAGGTGAAAATCGCATCCGGATCTTTTGAAGAGTCGATTGAGATCGACTCTCCGATAACGCTGGTAGGCGGATTTCGCGGCGATTTCGCGGCAGCCTCGGGGAGCCGAACGGTAGTCCGCGGAAAGCCGGTTGAAAAATCGATCAAGAAAGCTCCGGCGTACGCGATAAAAGTCAAAGGTAAAGCGGCGGATTCAAAAACCAGAATCGAGCGAATCGAATTCCGCGGTCCCGAGGCTTCCTACGGGGCGGGGATTCTTGTTACGGAGGACGCTTCTCCTGAGTTTGTCGATTGCGCTTCTTTCGGCGGCGATGGCAGCTACGGGTACGGCGCGGTTGCCCTCGCTTCCGCCGCCCCTCTTTTTCGCTCCTGCCGTTTGAGCGGCGGCGGCGGCGCTACTTCGTACGGGCTTTCCGTCGACGGCGCGCGCGCGACGATCGAAGGGTCGATCCTATCGGCGGGAACCGGCGCGGTCGGCGGCTACGGGTTAGTCGCCACCGACGCGAAGGTGAGCGTCTCCGCTTCCGTGATAGCCGCAAACTCCGCGAACGTCGGATACGGCGCGGCCTTTTACAACAGCAAAGGCTCGCGCCTGGAACGCTGCACCATCGTCGGCGGATCGGGCAAGGACGCCTCCGGCGTCTTTATTTCCGCATCCGATCCTTCGATTGAAAAATGCGTTCTCTGGGCGGCCGGTTCGGTTAAATCGTACGGGATCACCGCCAATTACGGCGAGTCCGCTCCCTCGCTCCTGTCGCGTTCGGTGTTCATTGGCTGCGCGGGCGGCGCGTACTACGACGCCCAGACAAAGACGGCGTATTCAACGTTCAACGCAGGGCGCCTTTCTACCGCGGACGGCAAAACTCCCTCCCGGCCCCAGGGCGAAGGTAACTCACTAGGCAAGTTCGAACTGGGCGCGGCGCCGCTGTACGCGATTCCGGCGAGCGCGGGCGGTGAAGCCGGCGCTCCCGCGCTCACTTTTCGGTAAGGCTGAATACCCCGTCCCAACCGGCGACGGGGGGCTTTTCCAGGAAACCCTGGCTTCGCTTCAGGTAGACCCCGGACGGACCGTCGTCCGGTCGTTCGGCTGCCAGAGCCCCGAACCGCTCTTCGGCGCGTTTCCAGTCCATTGAATCAAATAGGCGGTGCGCTTTCTCAAACCTATCCAGGAAATCCAGAAGTTTGTCGTCCGCGTCGGACTTGAGACCGACGATTTCCCATAACTGCACGGGCGTGTTGATGCCTACTACGCGCACTTTGTCGAATCGCCGGCTGATGAACTCTTCGCCCGCTTCCTTTTTCGTCGCGTCTGAAGCCAATATCCAACTACCGTACTGCTTGTTGACGCCTTCGAGTCGCGCTGCCAAGTTGACGGCGTTTCCCATGATCGTGTAGTCCATCTTGCGTTCCGTACCCATGTTCCCGACAACCATATCGCCGGTATTGAGTCCGATGCGCGTGAGCAGCGGGTTCGGCGTGATGTTGTCGGCCATGAACTTTACGTTCAGTTCCGCTTCTTTTTTCTTCATAATCACAGCCGCAAGACAGGCGGCCCGCGCATGCAGGTCGTAGGAAAGGGGGGCGCCGTAAAACGAAATGATGGCGTCGCCTTCGTATTTGTCGATGGTGCCCCGGTTCTCAAGGATGATGTCGCTCATGCCGGACAGGTACAGGTTGAGCAGTTTCACCAACTGTTCCGGATCAAGCTTTTCTGAAACGGTAGAGAATCCTCGTATGTCCGTGAACATTGCCGTCATCCACTTTTTCTGGCCGCCGAGCTTGAGCATGGACGGGTTCGCGATGATCTCATTGATGACGTCGCCGGAAAGATAGGTGCCGAACGCTTTGCGCAGGAAGCTCTTCTCCCGCTCCGACACAAGGAAGGAAACGAGCGCGTAGGTCATGAACGAGAAGAAGGTGGCCAAGGTCGGCGCGAGTGTCGGCACGTGGATGCCGGTGAAGTGGAAGATCAGGTAACTGCCCAAGAAGACCATCAAGGTCGCGCCTAACCCGATGACGATTTGGTACACCGTCTTCAGCTGTGCGATGAAGAAAATAATCAGGAAGCTGAGGATGATAGCCGCGGCCGATCCTATCCAAGACGGGGCGTCGCTCAAGAAATCCTGTTGCCGAATACCATTGATGACCGTCGCGTGCGTACCGACGTTAACGTACTTTTCGTCGAAGGGATTGGCGCCCATATCGGTACTGCCCGAGGCGGTCCAACCTATGATGCAGGTGCTGCCGGCCAGTCTGGCGCGCAGTTCCTTTCCAGTCGATTCGAGTATGTCCGACGCTTTGGCGCAATTCCCGTAGATAGCCGCGAAGCGATCTTTGAACGCGTCGTACAGCGGCCAATCGGCGACCGACGATTTCCCTTTTGCCGCGTCCAGTAAGGCCGTCATTTTCACGTCCCACCCGGTCTGAAGGAAGTGGTCCACGGTTTTCTTGAAAGCGGTCTTTGCTTCCAGCCATGCGGCGCGGTCCTCTGCCGCGCCGCTGGCCAGGGCTTTTTGTTTCAACTCCTCGGCCCTTCGCCAGGCGGTCAACGGCTCATCGACGGGGTTCGAACCTTCCACGAGCGCCCAGGCTTCTATGCCCTTCAATGAACGAAGGTTCGAAATGAGGTTTTCCTCATTTTTGCGGTATTCGATCAGTTGGTAGAAGGACATATGCGCAAAGCTGTCGGGATATGTTTTTTTCTCCCAGCGCAGCAGCATATGGCCGGCCTCGTCCAACGGAATCGAAATATCGGTCGTTTTTCCCTTGAGCTTCGCGCCCTTCAGCACGATGCGGGAACGCGAAATCTCGATCTCCGGTTCCCCCAGCGCGTGGACCAGCGGAGAGAAGGCGAGCTGTAGATAATATTTGTCGCCCACTTTCTCCACGAGGCGGATCCGCCGCCGTACGCCGTCCGAATCGATTTTCACGTTCGTGAATCCGGCGTTTTTTGCCATGGATGAGACTTCGTCTATCGGGATGAAGAAATCCTTACTAAGCCATTCCAGGGGAGAACGAACCGTGATTCTTGGGTAGGAAAATTTCGTTTCGGCGAGGGTTCTCAACTCGGGATTCGTGGTATCGACCCGCTCATCCTGCATGTTGAGGGTGACGAAAGCGTTGCCGAAAAGACGCATCGACCGACCGAGGTCGCTGTCGTTCTCAACCGCGACTCGTTCGGTTTTCGCGTAAAGGTCCTTTTTGCCTCCCGCGATCAATTGCATCAACTGTTCGCCGTATTCCCCCGCGGCCTTCACCGGGATATTTCCTCCGGCTATCGCGCCGAAAAGTGAGCCGACGTTCGATCCGACTTCGTCGAATACTCCGTCGAACTCGGCTTTAAGGCCGTTGGAAAGATAGTCCCGATCGACGCTCATGGGGCTTTTTTCAAGAAACTCGATATCGAAGATGGCGTAATTCACACCGAACTCCGTCATCGTTGCCAGCCCGCCGGCCATCAAGCCGCGCGGCCATGGCCACGATCCGGCCTTTTGGATCGACAAATCGTTAACATCCAAGAGGACGATGGAAGGGTCCTCCTTTACGTCAGGCTTCATCATCAGGAAAGTATCGTAGATTGAATATTCAAGGAGATTCCAGCCGGGTAAAAAAAGACTGACGATCGCGAATAAACCGCCTACTGCTATGGGAATAAAAACGCGTCGCCGGGATCGAGTTGTTTTCGACATTTATGAACTCCGAAAGAGAAATCTGGTATCTTTCGTAGTATATTCCTTATAACATCCTTAACAAGGAAGAATAATGAAACGTTATATCTTTTCTTGCATTTTTTCCGCGATGCTGATCGCGGGAACTTTTGCGCAATCGAATGCCTTCGTAGACAGTCTTCTCTCCGAAAAGAAAGTGAACTACGGCCAGGTATCCTACTTGGTGTTGGTCGCGTCGGATAATTTAAGCGAAGACGCGGATGAAGGGCGTGCGTTTGAGCTTTTGGAGACCCTCAACTGGGCTCCCAAGGGTGTGGCCATCGCGGATTCCGTGCCGCTCGCGGCATACGCGCGGATTCTGATGAGCGCCTTCGGTATGAAGGGCGGCGTTATGTATACGCTGTTTCCCTCCTCCCGTTACGCCTACCGCGAACTCGCTTCGCTGCAGGTTATTCAGGGGCGTTCCGATCCGTCGGCGACGGTGGATGGCGTCGCGGCGGTACGCATGCTCGGCCGTATTTTCGACGTGATGGGGCTTAACAAATGAAAAAACGAACTATCGCGCGGCTTTCCGCCTTCCTTACGGTATTCTTCCTCGCGGTCGCCTCCGCGGCCTCGTTGGATTTCGGTCTCAGCCTCACAAATGACAGCGATTACCTATACGAGGGCGATTGGTCTTTGGTCCAGGCAAATGAAGCCCACGTATGGCTTGCCGTACCGTTCGGGTCTTCCAACGCGCTGTACGTTTCCGGTCTCTACGAGTTCCAGGGCACTTTTAATTCAACGACTTCGACTCTCGTTCCGTGGCGTTTGGATCTCGGTAGAACCGAGTTTGAAGGTCTCCTGGAGGGTTTCCTCGGGTCTTCGTCAGTGTTTCGGTATTCCGTCGGACGCATCGCGGTGGAAGATTTTTCCAATCGCGTCATGTCGAATCTAATCGATGGATTCCGTGCGGAGCTTTCCCTGAACAACTTCTCCATATACCTCGGCGCGGGTTACCGCGGACTGACTTATAAAGAAGATGCTCGATCCTTGATCGATGAAGACGATCAAACGGCGTATGAAGATTCCTCGGTCTATTTCGCGCCGAAGCGCGTGATGGCGAATCTTGGTTTTCGGCTCAACGAACTGGTCCAAGGTCACGATTTCGGTCTTGAGGCATGGGGTCAGTATGACCTGGAAAGCGCGGGTAAACAGACGCACACCGCGTATGTGGAACCATTTTTCGAAGGGCGCTTCGGGCGTTTGTTCCGCTGGCGCGGCTGGTGTGTGGCGGAATTCGGATACGACGGTGAATTCTTCAAATCAGTGGCCGCGGGCGGTACGGTGCGGCTATCTATCCCCGAAATTATCGGATTCCGTGTGACCGGCAATGTCGCGTGGGCAAGCGGTACAAACGAGAACTTCAGGTACTTCGCTCCGATCAGGCAGAAGCAGATCGTAACCGTCGCCGCATATCCGTTCTCCGACATTTTGTTGACCTCTTTGGACCTCTCCGCATCTCCTCTTCGGCGTGTCACGGTCGGCGCTACCGGTTCCGCTCTATTCCGTACTACCACCAACGCTCCGAGCAGTGACGCGCTGACCAAGGCCACCGTGAGAACGGAAACTTCAGGATATTATCTCGGCTTTGAGCCGACGGCCCGCGTCGCCTGGCAGGCCGCGGCCGATCTGAGTTTTCACCTTTCCGGCGGCGTGTTCATCCCGAACACTGTTGATATCTATACGACGGATTCCCCGCTTCGGTGGAAAGCGTCGATTAACGCCGCTTTCAACTTATAAGGATGGAAAGAATGAAGAAAACATTCGTTGTGATTGCTTTCATCGCTATCGGCTCGGCGGCAAGCGTATTTGCCCAGGAAGCCGTGTTTTCGGATATCAGCGGAAAGGTCGAATATCAAAAGGTCGGCGCTGATTGGCGTCCGGCAAAGTCGGGTGTGAAAATCGGGAAAGGCACGATCGTCTCTACCGGATTCAAAAGCACCGCGGCCCTGAAACTCGACGATACGACGATATCGCTTAAACCGCTTACCAGGTTGACGCTGGAAGCGCTTGTGAAAACGCAGGGCGGTACGCAGACGCAACTGTATCTGCTCGCCGGTCGCGTCAAGGCTGATGTTCCGCCCCAAGCCGGCCGGACGACCGACTTCCGTGTCAAGAGTCCCACCGCGACTGCATCCGTGCGTGGTACCGGCTTTGAATTCGACGGCATCAACCTGATAGTCGACCGCGGCTCGGTCGAACTGAAGACGCCGACCGGTCAGTACCGGATGATCGCCGCCGGTGAGTTCAGCTATATCGTGCGTGGTGGCGCGGTCGCCTTGCCTGCCGCCGTCGTCTTGGAAAGCGGATTGGACCGTGTCGCGGACCTGATTGAGCAGTCCGCTTCGGAGACGCTCAGTGGAAATGTCGGGACTCCCACCAAGGAAGTCCCGCCGGCCGCCGTAGTCCCGACCGGCACTCTTTCAATAACTGTTCAGTAGCGACTGGTTCGTTCGGAAACGCGCGGCGCGACCACGCGCATTACCGCGACCGTCGCGCCGAGCATTATTCCACCCGCAATGAAGACCGCGCGGAAGTCAAAGATTGCCGCCACGCCGGAACCGATCACCGGGCCGATCGCCATGCCGATTGCCGCCACCGAGGTATTCAAGCCGAAAATGGCGCCCTGCTTGTCTTTGGGAGCATTCGACGCGATGAGCGCTTGAACGGTGGGGATGGCTCCTCCCAATAACAGCATCGAAACAACGCGGATAAGCGTCAGCTGGAGGGGATTGGCGGCGAAGGCTTGCGGAACCGTCATAAGCGCGCCGCCTGAGAGGCAGAGGAAGAGCGTTTTCGCGTAACCGAGCTTATTAGAAATACGGCCAATAAACGCGGCGGCAACAGCCGAAGCGGCAGCGCCGGCGCCGAGTACTATTCCCGTGGTCGACCCGACCAAGGTTGAGTCGGGCGTTATTTCCTGGATGAAGAGGGGCAGCATCGGCATCGGGATCGCCGTGGCCGCCTGAATCGCCATGGTGACCAGCATGAGAGATGGAAGTATCGGCGAACTCAACACGGTCCTGAAATCCGGCACCATGCGAATTTTTCCTTGTTCGCCTTCGGCGGGTTTTCTTGTGTCGCTGTCCACGCCCTTCATGATAATGATGCCGCCCGCGATCAGCATGAGGGCTGTAGCGATAAAGGCGGCGGGTCGTCCCAAGAAGTCCGATATCACGCCGCCGATGAGCGGTCCAATTGAATTTCCGACGGAAACGCCCGTTTGCAGTAAGCCTAGCGTGACGCCGAGTTGAGCCGCCGGTACGATGCCGGCGACCAGCACTGTCGCTGCCGCAACGGTCCCCGTCACCGCACCCTGCAAGGCACGCAAAACCAGGAGCTGCCACGGCTCCGTCGCGAAGGCCATCAGCCCGACGAAGATCGCCCCGCCGAACAACGCGCGCAGAAGCATCATTCGCCTACCGCGAGAGTCCGCCAAGCTTCCCCATATCGGCGAAGTGACCGCCATCATGATCGCCGAAACAGATTGGATCAGCCCGGACCAGAACTTGAGTGTCGCCTGATCGTGCATGCCCATGTCTTGCAGATAGATCGGGATGACGGGCATTGAAGTCCCGAATCCCGCGATTGCCAATGTTTCTGCTACAAGAATCGAAATGTATACGGTTTTCCAGCTTCTCATGGTGTGTTCACAACTATCTTACAATACCCTAACCAATCCCTAATAGTCATCCTCCGTTGGATGCCGCATTGACGGGGAGCGCCTTGAATCCGTATATTGAAAGCAAATCGGCGGATGTTGACCATTGCTCGCCGCCCACGATAGGAGTACTAGATGAAGCCATTCGACGATCCCCGTATCCGCCTCGGCGAAGAAGAAGGCGACGAGGAGCACGACGAAAAAGATAAGTCCGCCGGACCGGATCCCCTTATTCAGAAAATGCTCAAGACGCGTACCATTCTGCTTTCAGGCGAGATCAACAAAGACCTTGCGGAGCGGACTATCCGTCAATTGCTGCTCCTTGAAGACATGGGCGATGATCCGATTCGGGTGTTTATCGATTCACCCGGCGGCGACGCCGATGCCGGTTACGCGATCTTCGATATGATCCGCTTTGTCAAACCCGACGTTTGGACTATCGGTATGGGCTTGGTCGCGAGCGCGGCGGCCATCATTCAACTGGCCGCACCCAAAGAACGCCGCGTCGGCTTGCCGAATAGTCACTATCTCATCCACCAGCCGCTTTCCGGTATCAGGGGCGTGGCCACGGATATAGAAATCCACGCTCGCGAGCTTGAGAAGCTGCGCGGTCGTATCAACCACCTCATCGCGGATGAAACCGGCGTGAAATTTTCCCAGGTGGAGAAAGACACCGATCGCGACTTCTGGATGACCGCCGAGGAGGCCGTAAAGTACGGGCTCCTTTCCAAAATGATAACGAAGCGCTCCGACCTCCGCTGATATTGAAATCCCGGTTGGATTTCAAAATCAGCTTCTAGAATCCCGGTAGGGATTCTAGTACCGATGACTGGCCCTCAAAAAACTGAAGTTTTTTGAGGGCTTTTGCTTTTTGAGGCCTGGTAAGGGTTTAGTTCGTTCGCGGCCCCAAAAACTTCTTTTTTTGGGGCCGGGTCGGGATTTTGGCGAAGTGAAATTTGGGCTTCCTCAAAAAAATTGAACAAAACGCAAGCGCCGACGGAATTCCGGCTCTATGAAGGGGTGGAGGACCAGATGCGGATATTGCTGATTGCGGCGACGTGCGTGGTACTTGCGGCGTGCGGCGGGTGTGAGACGGGGAATGGGGCGCGGGGGACGGGGGCGTCCGCGGATCGGCTGACGGTCGCGACTTGGAACGTGCAGGCTTTGTTCGACGGGCGCGACGACGGTACCGAATACGCCGATTATTCCGGATCATCCGGGTGGACCGACGAAAAATATCGAGAACGACTCAAGAAAATCGGACAGGCCGTCGCGCTCATGGCGGAAGGTGGTCCGGATGTACTGGTACTGATAGAGACGGAGAACGCGACCGTCGCGGAGGACCTGGCCGCGGGTCCGCTTTCCGGTTTGGGATATGGCTGGTCGGCGCGCGCAAAGAATGCGGGCGCGGCGCTGGGGCTCAGCGTCTACAGCCGTTATCCCATCGTGAAAACTCTTGTTCACGGGGTCAACGCGCGCGGCGAGGAAGCTCCCCGGCCGGTATTGGAAGTCCGCGTGGACACGGGTTCGGCGCCGCTGGTGGTTATCGCCTGCCATTGGAAATCGAAGCTGGGCGGGGACGACGCGACTGAATACTTAAGGCGGGCATCAGGGGCGGTGGTTTCGCGGCGTTTGGCGCAGCTGGAAAAGGAAGAACCGGGAATCGATGTTGTCGTTGTCGGTGATTTGAACGAGAATGTCGACGAATTCGGTCGGCGCGGAGGCCAAACGGTCACCGCGCTTCTTCCCGATTCACCAGACGCGTCCCGAGCGGCTGCCGCCGACACCGACGGCGTGGAGATGCGGCCGTTTTTGATCATTAGCCAAAAAAAACCGCCCGTCGCGGAGCATGTGCGGAACTGCGCGGCGGTATATTCGCCGTGGCCGTTTTCTTCATGGACGGGATCCTACGCGTATCGCAAGCAATGGGAGACTATCGATCATGTGTTGGCGAACGCGGCACTTTTCAATGGACAGGGTTGGGAGTACGCAAGCTTTCGCGTCATCGACGCGGAACCTCTGACGGATGCTTCGGATTTTCCGGTGTCGTACAACGCGCGAACGGGAAGCGGCTACAGCGACCACCTTCCTTTGGCGGTCGAGCTGTCCCGTGTTCGCTAAGAGCGATCGCTACGAGCAATTGCTAGGAAAGAAGTGTACGGTCGGAATCCAGGCCGCGCTTTCGCAGTTCTCTGAACCGAGCGACCAGTCCGTCCACGGTGAGGGCTTTTTTTGCGTCCCCGGCAATATCCATGATGATTTCCCCCGCGTCCATCATTACCAGGCGGGTTCCGACGGAAATTGCCCGGCTCATGTCATGGGTGACCATCAGGACCGCCAAGCCGTATTCAGTGGCGAAGCGTTCGGTCAACGCGAGAACTTTTTCCGCGTTGGCGGGATCCAGGGCCGCCGTGTGTTCGTCCAGGAGCAAGGCCGCCGGACGGGAAATGACGGCCATGAGCAGGGTGAGCGCCTGACGCTGTCCTCCGGAAAGACGCGCGACGTTTTCCGACATGCGATTTTCCAGTCCCATGCCCAATTCCGCGAGCAATTCCCGGAATTCGCGTTTACGGGCCGCGGTTTTGGCAAGCACAATCCTCTTTGCCCCCTTCCGGGACGCGACTATCAGGTTGTCCTCCACGCTCATTTCGGCGGCGGTCCCGCCGAGTGGATCCTGGAAGACGCGTCCGATGGAGCGGGCCCTCTTATACTCGCTTTCGCTCGTTCGATCGGCGCCTTCAATCAGTACGCGGCCTTCCGTAACGGGTATCGCGGCCGCGACTATATTGAGCAGAGTGCTTTTTCCCGCGCCGTTGGATCCGATGATCGTGGTGAATTCACCTTTGCCGACGCGCATCGATAGAGTTTTCAAAGCGCGGCGCTCATCGGGGGTATTCGGGTGGAAAACAACGGATACGTCTTTTAATTCGATCATTTTGCGGCCTGGGCGTGCGAACGACGCACGGCCGCTCCCTTAGCCGCCTTGTCCGACGTCTTTGCGCGGAACTGGCCTAAGGCGAGCGATACAACGATCATAAGGGCCGTCACCAGGCGTAGGTCGTTCGGCGTGATTCCGGCGAAATAACCGTAGAAGCGCGCCGCGAACATGATCGCCTTGAAGAGGATGGCGCCCAGAAGCGCGCGCGCCAATTGAGCGCCGATATGGTTCGTACGGAAAAGAAGTTCGCCTATCATCACGGAAGCAAGGCCGAGCGCTACAACGCCGGCGCCGAGGTTGACGTCGGCAAAGCCGTGGTGCTGGCTTGCCAGCGCTCCGGCGAACGCGGCGATGGCGTTGGAAAGAGCGACGCCCGCTGTTTTGAAGGCCGCCGGATTGGACCCGGAAGCGGTTACGACCCGTTCGTTATCGCCCAAAGCGCCGAGGGTAAGACCGAATTCGGTGTGGAAAAACATGTCGAGAAGAAAAATGAGCGCCAGCGCGAGGAGGGCAAAGAACGCGGCGGCGGCCCATTCTTCGCCTAGGGCCGGGATCCAGGAGCGCGCGAAGTCCGTGAGCGGACGGGCGCCGATCAGCTGGATGTTGGACCGGCCGCCCATGACCCGCAGGTTGATCGAGTAGAGAGCGGTCATGACGACGATACCCGCGAGAAGGGGCGGTACTTTAAAGCGCGTATGCACGGTCGCGGTCGCGGCTCCAGCAAGGCCGCCCGCCGCCGCGGCGATCAGGGCAGCGAACGGAAACGGCAGTCCGGCCGTGATAGCGGCAGCCGCGCAGGCGGCTCCCAGCGGGAAGCTGCCCTCAACCGTGAGGTCCGGAAAATCCAGAACCCGAAAACTGATGAATACGCCAATGGCAAGGATGCCGTATACCAAACCTTCTACGAGTATCGCCTCAATCATCTTACTTTGATCCTAGCACGAGCGACGCGCGGGAGAGAAGCTCGGCCGGGATTTTAATTCCAAGAGCCTTCGCGACGTCCTTGTTGAGGACGAGCGCGTGCTCCGACGGATCTTTGGCAAACCAGGTGGGGATGTCGGCGGTTTTCTTGCCTTTCAGAACATCCACGACGATGCGGCCGGTGGCGCGGCCCATCTTATAATAGTCGAAGCCGACTGCCGCGAGGACCGGAACCTTTTCCGCGGAACTCGGGTCGGCGGTGACGAGCGGAATTTTCTTCTTCAGGCATACGTCGGCGACTGAGGAGATAGCCGCGAAAACCGTGTTGTCGGTGGAGAGATAGATGCCGTCCACGCGTCCTGCCAGAGACGCGATCGCCTGGCTCACCTCGGCGGAGTTGGAGACAACGGCCTTGATGAACTTCACGCCTTTTTTGGCGCAGTAGGCTTCGGCGACCTTTGCGGTGTTCACGGAATTCGCCTCTCCCGCATTGTATACATGGCCGATGCGCTTGGCTTTGGCCAGCAAGATCAGCGTGTCGATCTGACCTTCCACCGGCGGCAGGTCGGAGGTTCCGGTGACGTTCGCTCCGCCTTTTTCAAAAGAAGCTACCAAGCCCGCCGCGACGGGATCGGTTACCGCGGAATAGATGACCGGGATGTCCTTGAGGACAGCGACTAAGGCCTGAGCCGTCGGGGTGGCGATGCCTACGGCGATGTCCGCTTTCTCAACTTTGAATTTTTGCGCGATCTGGGAAGCCGTCGCGGGTTCTCCGTTCGCGTTTTGCTGGTCAAAGCGGGCGCCCGGAAACGCCTTGAGCACTTCTTCCATGATGCCTTTTTCTACCGCGTCAAGCGCCGGGTGGCTGACGATTTTGGCGATGCCGATGAGCGGCTTCGTATTTTCCGCGGAGAAAACCGGGGTTGCGATCGTGACGCAAAGCGCCGCGATGACTGAAATAAGGGTACTATGTTTCATTGTGTGTTTCCTTTAAATGTATCTATACATAGAAACGAAGTATTCGTCAAGTAGTCAAAAAAGAGCTTGACCGAGGTTGTGAAAAATGTTACACATTACTAACTAAGCGTTCGCGAAAGCGAGCGTCTTTATTTGCGAAGATAGTTAGCCAAGTATAACAAAAAAACTCGGGTCCAAGCTATGGAGGGAAGAATCAGTGTTTATATCTGATGCGCCGGCGGGGGCTTCTTTTAAAGTTATTCGCGTAACGCTCGGGAAAGAAGTGGGTAAACGCCTTGCCGACATGGGCTTTACCGCGGGCGCCGAAGGCGCCGTCGTACGAAGCGGCTTCTTCCGGGGGCCGTTGCAGGTTCGCATTCGGGGGTATGACATTCTGATTCGTCGCTGTGAGGCCTCAGGTATCGAAGTCGAGCCGGTGGGTGATTGGACTGCCGTGGAGGACGCGCGGCGCGTGGGACAATTCGGATTTGGCCGCGCTTTCAGACACGGGCGCGGGCACGGCCGAAACCCTGATTGCGCTTGCGAGGGAGATGACGCTAAATGAGCGCGGTAAAAAAGATTTTACGCATCGCCCTTGCGGGAAATCCGAACTCGGGAAAGACGACGCTTTTCAACGCGCTCACCGGCGCTCATCATAAAGTCGGGAATTATCCCGGCGTCACCGTGGAGAAACGGGAAGGTTCGCGCACGCGGAGCGGCCGGGAATACCGATTCATCGACCTACCGGGTATTTATAGCCTTACCGCTTATTCGATGGACGAAGTCGTCACACGAGACTTCCTTCTGGATGAGCGACCCGATCTTATTGTCGATGTGCTGGATTCGTCGAATCTGGAACGACATTTATATCTGTGTCTGCAATTTCAGGAACTCGGGATTCCGGTTGTCGGGGCGCTCAATATGAGCGACGAGGCGGACGCCAAAGGCATCCGCATTGATGAGAAGGCATTGTCGGCGGTCCTCGGTATTCCGATGGCCAAGACCGTCGGCACCAAGGGCGGCGGCGTGGACGCGCTTTTGGATCTGATAGACGAAGTCGCGGACGTTGCCGTTGCCGAGTCGGCAACGGCGGCCGATACGGATTCGGAGAAGACCGGCTATCGCACTATCCGTTATGGGATGGAAATCGAGGATCGATTGGGTCCAATCGAGGATGCCATACGTACGGACGCGGATTTCGCCGCCCGATTTCCCGTCCGCTGGCTCGCCGTGAAGTTGCTTGAAAAAGACGCGCACGCGGCGGAAAAGCTCAAAGATCATTCCGATTCGGTAACGGTGGAACGCCTTGTTCGGGACTCAATTACCTGGATTGAAAAACACTACGGCAAGGACATCGAGATCATAATTTCCGAACAGCGCTACGGTTACATTCGCGGCGCGGCGGCGGAATCGGTGAAGATCGTAAAGCATCCGGACTTCTCAATCACCGAGGCGATCGACCGCTTCATCATGAACCGTTTTTTGTCACTGCCGATTTTCGTCGGCGTGCTTTGGGCGACGTTTCAGATCACCTTCGTCGTCGGCGCCTATCCGATGGCCTGGCTCGAAGCGTTCTTTTTGTGGCTCAGCGGCGCGGCTTCGGCGACCATGAGCGAAGGGGTGCTCCGATCCCTGGTCGTGGACGGAATCATCGCCGGCGTGGGCGGCGTGTTCTCTTTTGTGCCGCTCATCGTCATTCTTTTTTTCCTGCTTTCAATATTGGAAGACATCGGGTATATGTCCCGAGCGGCGTTTGCGACGGACAAGTGGCTCCACGCGTTCGGCCTCCACGGTCAGTCGGTGTTTCCGATGATGCTGGGTTTCGGCTGCTCCGTTCCGGCGATCATGGCGGCGCGGACGTTGAAAAGTCCGCGCGATCGGATAGTCACCGTGCTGGTCATTCCCTTCATCAGTTGCGGAGCGAAGCTCCCGGTGCATGTTCTTCTGGCCGCGGCCTTCTTTCCCAAGCACGCGGCGAATATGGTCATGCTCATTTACGTGATCGGTGTCGTGTTGGCGTTGTCTTCGGCCTTGTTGTTGAAGAAAACGATACTCAAGGGCGATCCGACGCCCTTCGTTATGGAGCTGCCCCCGTACCGCGCTCCCACGCTTTCGGGCGTGATCTGGCATGTGTGGGAGAAAACTTCCCAGTATGTCCAAAAGATGGGGACGGTCATTCTGGCCGCCTCAATCCTGATTTGGGCAATCACGACTTTCCCGTCCTATACTTTGGACGAGGTGACGCTCGCGGCAAAAAAAACGGAGTTCGTCGCCGGTCATCCGGGCGCCGACGAGAAAACCGTCGCCGCGCGTATTCAGGCTATCAAGGCGGAAGCGACCCTCGCGCACAGCGTGGCGGGACAAATCGGCAAATTCGTGGAACCGATTTTCCGGCCGCTAGGTTTCAATTGGAAAATCGCGGCGGCGACGATCACCGGTTTCGCGGCGAAGGAAGTGGTGGTTTCCACGCTGGGCATACTGTACAGCGTCCATTCCGAGGAGCCGGGGGAAAGCGCCTCATTGCAGGATGCTTTACGCAGCGACGGCGACTTCAGCCCATTGGTCGCTTTTGTCCTCATGCTCTTCACGCTGACGATCCCTCCTTGTTTCGCGGCGCTCGCGGCAATCAAGGCGGAACTCGGATGGAAATGGCTGGTCTTCGCGTTCGCCTTCATGTTCACCGTCGGTTGGCTCCTGGGCGCGATCGTCTATCAGGTAGGAATTCTTGTGGGAGGTGTGCCGTGAACGGTTTTATTGAAATTGCGATAGTTGCCGCTATTGTCGTCGCCGCCGCCGCGTTTGTCGCGGTGCGCGTCGTTCGGTCTATTCGTGGCCGCGGATCTTCGTGTTGCGATGACGGCGTCTCAGTTCGCCCCGGTTCATCGAAAGGCTGCGATGGATGTACAGGGTGTGGCTGCGTTTGAATTTTCCAATTTTTGGAAATTTCCATTTTCGTCGATAATCACCGAGTATTATGAGCACAAGAGGTAGTGATACTCGGTGAGAAACAAATCCATCCACCATTGGTTTACCATCGCTGCCTGTTGCGGCTTATCGGCAAGTTCGATCGGTATCTGCGTCAACTCGCTCGGCGTGTTTTTCCCCTCGGCTTCGGCGGAGCTCGGTGTCGGAAAAGGCGCCTTCGCGCTTCATGCGACGATTTCCAATCTCGTTACCGGCCTATTCGCCCCGTTCGGGATGCGGATCTTACGCAAATACAACTTCCGTGTCGTGGTTGGTGCGGCAATCCTTTTGGCGGGCGGATCGACGATGCTTATGTCGCTCGGCGGGAATGTTGGGATCTTCTACGTTCTCGGCGCGCTGCGTGGAATCGGCTGCGCCTTTTTCGCGTTGGTCGTCATCACCTTCGTCATCGGTAACTGGTTTGATGAAAAGCATGGTTTTGCGGTCGGGCTTACGCTCAGTTTCAGCGGTCTGAGCGGCGCTTTATTCAGCCCGATATTCAGCCGCCTTATCTTCATCATCGGGTGGCGGTACGCGTACGTGGCGATGGGGCTGGCGATTATCCTGTTGGCGTTTCCCGGAGCTATACTGCTTGATCCCTTCCCTGAAATGAAAGGCTTGTTCCCCTACGGCAAGAAAGACCGCGAAACGCCTTCCACGCCGCGAATGAAAGCCCCAGGGGGAAAAACCTCACTTCCCGCCGCGACCTTCCTCTCGGTGATGACGCTTGCGGTCCTTGTTTCGTCGATAACGGGTATCGCTCAGCATTTCCCCGGATACGCCGAAAGCGTCGGCAAGACAGCCGTTTTAGGCGCGGCGATGATTTCGGCCGCCATGATCGGGAACATCATTTTCAAATTGCTTATCGGCGTGTTGAGCGACAGGATCGGACCGATCAATGCCTGCTCCATCTTGGTGTTGGTGAATCTCAGCTCATTGACGATATTGAGTCTGACCGACCCGGCCGGTAATTATGCCCTTACGATGGCGGCGGCGTTCTTGTTCGGATCAATCTACGCCGTGGGTGCGGTCGGCAGTTCGCTCCTGACGCGCCGTGTTTTCGGCGTCGAGCGGTACGCTTCCACCTACCCGTACGTTTCGATGTGCATGGGTATCGGCAGCGCCTCATCCGTTTCGATCATCGGTTTTCTCTACGATTTTTTCCGAACGTACCGGGTGGGCATCGCTTTCGGTATCGGTTTCGGCATCGTCAATTTGGCGTTGCTTCAAACGCTCAGAATAAAAAGATCGCGCGTAGGTTGATCGTCAAGATTTTTTTTGAAGGAGTTGATCATGAAAAGAGTCGCGGTATTGCTTGCCCCCGGTTATGAGGAAGGAGAATCCCTGTTTTTGATCGATATTTTAAGACGAGGAAACATCGAGTGTCATTCGGTAAGCGTGGACGGGAACAAAACGGTGACCGGCGGCCATGATATAACCGTCATCGCGGACAAGGTGCTCGATGATTCGATCATGGACTACGATATGATCGCTTTGCCGGGCGGTATGCCGGGCGCCGAGAACTTGAAAAACAGCAAGAAAGTGATTGAGGCGGTACAGGCGTTCGACGCTGATCCGAACAAGTACATCGCGGCGATCTGCGCGGCTCCGATGGTCCTGAAAGAAGCGGGCATTACGAAGGGAAGGAAGCTTACTTCCTACCCGGCCGACAAGTATCGGGTCATGTTCGCGGATGCCGATTACACTGAAGAAATGGTCGTCATCGATCGTCATTTGATCACGAGCCGGGGACCCGCGACAACGCTTCCGTTCGCGTACACGCTCGTCGACATAATGGGAGGAGACAGCGCGCCGCTGAAGGCGGGGATGCTGTACAATATGCTTCTCGCATGATCTACGATAAGATGCCGATCATCCTTTTATCCAAGATCGCGAGCCTTCCCGACGATACCACCAACTGTCGCATCGCGTCCTACCTCCTTGCCCATCTGGATAGCGTGAGGTTCCTGTCCATCAGCGATCTCGCGAAAAACTGCAACACGGCAAATAGCTCGATATCCAGATTTTGTCGGGATATCGGGCTGTCGGATTTTTTCGAGCTGAAGGAACTTCTTGAAGATACCAGCCTGCGTTTCGAGCGCGCGTCGGCGAAAACTACGGCGAAGGATCGCGCGGCGGACCACGCCCACGCCATCGCTCGGAGCCTAGAGGACGCAGCCGCCAGCCTGGATTACGCGGCGATCCGCGAGCTCGCGTCGGACATTCGCGAGTACCGCAAGGTGACGGCTTTCGGCCTCCTGAAGGCGGAGACCGCCGCCCTTAACTTGCAGGCCGACCTCCTCATGCTGAAGAAATTCGTCGTGACGAAACTCGCTTTCGACGATCAGTTGAAATGCCTGAACGAAGCCGGCAAGGACGACCTCATAATCATCTTCAGCTACACCGGCACATATTTCACCGAAGGGGCGTGGGACATCGAGCGCAGAAAGGATGGGCCTCGGGTGTACCTCATC
>JBAYHM010000025.1:0-24712 GCA_041666155.1 Treponemataceae bacterium | reverse complement strand
CGGTACGTCCGAATGCTTTTAGAAGCTTCCCCCGACGGTTTTTCAGGGGCCTCCCGGGATAACAAACTTTTGCTTCGTTACACCGAAACGCTTGCGGCGTATTTCGGTCGGCGCCGGGACGAGCTCGCGTATCTATTCGGACGCGTGATGACGTCTTCCAATCCGGAAGCTCTTTTTAAAGATGCTCTTTCCAAGCGTGGATTATTACCTCCCGCCGCCGATAGGGAGTCGACCGACGAACAACGGAATCGCGTGGGGATATCCGTCACTACCTCGTTTTTCCTTGTCGCCTTGTTTCACATTTCACGGATCGACCAAGAGACGCCGCCGACGGATGCGGAAATTGCCGCGTTGGTCGAATCGGTTCATTCTGTTTGCGCTCACGGGCTTGCCTTCCCGCAAGGTTTCTGGGCTCGGACCGACTACGCCGAATTGGAAAAAACGGCCGCTTTAAGCGTTGAAGAAACCGCCGCGCCGGATGGCCTTCTTCCCGCGGTAGCGTCGGTTGTCGCGGATGTTGGCGCCTGGCACGCTTCCATGGAAATGGTCGCTAAAAGATCAGGACTTTCAAAAAGCGGTCTGTATGCGCATTTCAAGAGCAAGGAAGACATGCTTTCAAGGCTCTTTATCACGGAATTCGAAAGGATCTCCGCCGTGATGGCTGATAGATGCGCTCATGTACAAGAACCCTCAGATCGCCTATACGTGGCCATCGCGACCGCGGCATCCTATCTTCTCGCTCGGCCTGATGTTCTGATCGCCCTTGATTGGGTTCGAACTCAGCGCTTGGATCTTGGGAGAATCATGCCTGAAAGCCTGAACCGGTCCTTCTCTTTCTTGAAAGAGGGCGCCGTGAATGGCAAGATTTCCCTACTCCCCGGAGGGTATTCCTCTACGATGCGGTGGTTGCTGTTTCTCACCGTTCATCAACTGGTTCGCTGCAGAAATCTCTCGGTAGACTTAGCCGAGGTTCACCTCAAATTGCGGACGCTCCACGCATTTATTCTCAACGGGCTCGGAGAGCCTTGAAAAATGTTTTTAACGCGATATAGTATCAACGCCTTTTATCGAGGTCTCGCGCGGTTTTTCGCCGCGAACGGTCGCGCTTTATGCGGGCCGATACACGAGGAGCTTCAAGATCGCTCGGCGCGATGGCGCGTGTCGGTCGGAAGTAGGACAAGGAGTATCCCCATGCGAACATCCCTTTTCGGGATCGGTCGCGCGCGGTTTTTCGCGCGTGTTCCGCTATTCATTTGCCTTTCGGTCGCGTTAGTCGCGCCCGCGGGTCTTTTCGCCCAAACGGCGCCGGCCACTGCGTCTCCGGGCGCTTCGTCGCCGCCAACGGCGTCTCCTGCGGCGCCGGAACCCATCAAGCTCAACGCGGACGGCGCGGTCGCGTTGGCCTTGGAGCGCAACCTCGGCCTGAGTTCCACCCGCATCGACGTCGGCGCCAAGAAGCGCAAGGTCGACACTTCCTGGAACGTTTTTATTCCAACAGTAGACGTCGGCGGCACGCTTGGACGCTGGAACGTGGAGAAAACGGGCATGGGCGCGGTGAAGGTCGGCGCAACGTACGCTGTATACACCTATACGCTTCCCGAGTGGCTCGCTTCAGGCAGCCTGAAAGCCCAGCTGGTACTGAACGCCGCCCTTTTCGAAGGTATGAAGAACCTCAAGCTGGATTACGAGGCGGGTGTTCTTACCTACGATCAGGCGAAGATCAAGCTTGAACGGGACGTGCGCAAGAGTTATTTCAGCATTCTGCTTCTCAAAGAAAACATCGGCCTTATGCAGAGTAATATCGCCGCGGCGGAACGTCGGGTGAAACAGGCCCAAGAAAATTACGGAGCGGGTCTCGCGCCGGAACTGACCGTGCTACAGGCCCGCGTCGCCGCGGAAAACCTGAAACCGGCTTTGGAAGAAATGCGGAACGGTTTGGATGCGTCCCTCGCGGCATTCGCGATGAACCTCGGACTGCCGCGCGGTTCACGTTTGGAACTGGAAAACGTCGCCTCTCCCGACTTTGTGGTTTTGAACGCCGACGCGCTGATCTCCGCCGCGGCAACGGATCGGCCGGATGTCCGCAATCTTCTACAGTCGATCAAACTCTTGGACAGCGCCAAAAAGCTGAGCTTGTATCGGTACTATACCCCGAACCTGATTCTCGGCTGGTCCTTCGATCCCACTTTCACTGGAGATCCCTGGAAAGATGATTTGTTTGGGGAAAATGCCTGGAAGCAGTCCTCGGGTATGTTTACCGCGACGATTTCATACAACCTGGACGGTCTATTACCCTTCTCCAGAAACGCGCAGAGTCTCAAGGACTTGGACGAAAATAAGGAAAAACTGAACATAGCGCTCGCGCTCACGGTGCGAGGCATGGAGACGGAAG
The DNA here is from genome assembly GCA_041666155.1 of Treponemataceae bacterium. Lineage (GTDB taxonomy): Bacteria > Spirochaetota > Spirochaetia > Treponematales > Breznakiellaceae > SZUA-426. The sequence goes on along the minus strand of JBAYHM010000025.1, from coordinate 22,320 downwards.
TCGACTCGCTCGTGCAGAAACTTGAGAAGTCGCGGAAGAGCGTGAATACGCTGGCGCTCAACGTGGACCTGGCCGAGCGCGCGTACAAGCTTTCGGAAGAGGCCTACAAGGCGGGCGCCAAGGATCTCTTGGATGTGCAGAACTCCGAACTGGAACTCCGCAAGGCGCAGCTTGAGGTTCTCAAGGAAAAATTCAATTACGTGACCGGTCTGCTGGATCTTGAATACGCTATCGGCGTCCCGTTCGGGACCCTTACGAGGAAGGCAAAATGAAGCGAACTAACCTTTTACGCGGCGCGGCCGTTTGTCTCATCGCTGCTTTGGCGTTGAGTTCTTGCGATCAGATTTCCTCCATCACGAAGAAAGTGACGGGATCCGACAAAAAACCGAAAACGGAAGTATCTAAACCCGGCGATAAAGACGCCGTAAAAGGCGGTAAGGACGCCCCCGCCGCGACCGTTTTCGCGGTCAACACTACGCGTTCCGTCAAAGGCCAAATCAAGGATTACCTCCTCCTATCCGGGGACATCATTTCCAGCTCGACGGTAGACGCGTATTCGGACGTGGCCGGTAAGGTCGTGAAGCTCCATGTGTCGATAGGAGACCGGATTGTCAAAGACGCTCCCATCGCCGACATCGATCCGTCGCGTCCGGGCATGAACTTCGTGGCGGGCGTGGCCAAAGCTCCCATTTCGGGCATCATCGTCGCGCTGCCCGCCCAGCTGGGTATGACGATCAGCCAGGCGGTTCCAGTAGCCCGCATCAGCCGGACCGACTCTCTGGAATTGCGAACCTACGTCGCCGAACGTTTCGTGTCGAAAATCCGCGTCGGCTTTCGCGCGGAGGTGAGCCTTGACGCTTACCCGGGGCGCGAATTCCTCGCGTCGGTGCGGGAACTGAGTCCCGTCCTTGATCCGGCTTCCCGCACGATGGAAGTCAGGCTCGATCTGATCCGACCCGACCTGTCGCTCAAGTCGGGTATGTTCGCCAAGGTTAAGATCATCACCGAGGAAAAAAATGGAGTGGTCAAGATTCCTTCCTCAACCGTGGTCAAACGCTTCGGCGAGAATTACGTCTTCACGGTGGAGGCCGATCCGAAAGATCCCGCTCTGTTGGTGGCGCGCCGCCGTCCGGTGGTGCCCGGTATTCTCATTGACGATAAACTTGAAATCCTTAAGGGCTTAGCGCCGAACGAGGAAATCGTCGCCCGGGGACAGACGCTATTGGAAGACGGTTCCCGCGTCAACGTCGTAGATCGCGTACCGCCGCTCGCCGCGGCCGAATAATCGGAGCAACGCATGAGTTTCACCAAATCAGTCGTCGCTAAACCGACGACGATATTTATCGCTTTTGCCCTTCTGATCGGGCTCGGCGCCTTCGCCGCGGCGAATTTGGCCGTCGACTTGTACCCGGAGATTGAACCTCCTATTCTCATCGTCTACACCGGGTATTCCGGCGCCGGCCCCGAGGAAGTAGAGCGGACGGTCACGCGGCCGCTGGAAGGTACGCTTTCCAACGTTTCAAGCTTGAAAAAGCTCACTTCCACCTCCTCCAAGGGCTCAAGCCTGGTCATGATGGAGTTCACCTACGGCACCGACATGTCCGACGCTTCCAATTCCGTGCGCGACAACATGGAGCTGGTGAAGAAGTACCTGCCTTCGGAAGCCGATACTCCGCTCATTTTCAAGTTCAACCCGGCCATGATCCCGATCATGGGCGTCATGGTGACGGGTAATCGGACCCCTGAAGAACTGCGCGAGATTTCAGAAAAGACCATCATGCCGCGCATAGAACAGGTGCCCGGCGTCGCGATGGCTTCCGTATCGGGCGGTCGCGAGAAGATAGTCCGCGTTGAGATTCCGCAGAATCGCCTGGAAGCGTACGGTCTCACCGTGAACCAGATCGTCGCCATGCTCCGCGGCCAAAACTCCCAAATATCGGCCGGCTCGATCATGGACGACGGGCTTTCCTTCATTCTGACGACGGCAGGCGAGTACAAGACCATCGATGAGATCAAGGCTACGGTGGTCGCATACAAGGGCGGCGGCATGGCCGGCGGACAGCTGGAACCCGCCCGGACCGTTCGGCTTCGTGACGTCGCCGACGTTTTTGAAGGCTACAAGGATACTAACAGCCTCGTTTTCGTCAACGGAACGCCCGCGGTGCAGATCACGGTGCAGAAGCAGAGCGGCAAGAACTCGGTTCAAACCGCCAAAGAGCTGCGGAAGCGGCTGGAAACCATCGCCAAGGAAGTGCCGCAGGGCATCAAGATCACCGAGATTTTCAACACGACCGACATCATTGAAAACTCGATCAACAACGTGTCTTCCAGCGCGATTAGCGGCGCGGCCCTGGCTGTGTTGATCCTGTTGATATTCCTTCGTTCTATCAAGCCGACGATCATCATCGGCATAACGATACCCATTTCCCTCCTTTTTACGCTGATGCTCATGTATTTCAGCGGCCTGACGCTGAACGTCATGACCTTGGCAGGACTCGCGCTCGGTGTCGGTATGTTGGTGGATAACTCCATAGTCATCCTGGAAAACATTTATAGGTATCGGGAAAAGGGAACGAAGCTCACCGCCTCGGCCATCCTCGGTACCCAGGAAATGATCAACGCGATCGTGTCCTCCACGCTGACCACTATCTGCGTTTTCGCGCCGCTGGTGATGTTCAAGGGCCAGCTCGAGCTGGTCGGAGAGCTTTTCGCGGGGCTCGCCTTCACGGTCGTTATTTCCCTTTCCACCTCCCTCGCGGTGGCGATGTTCCTACTGCCGGTTCTCTCCAGCCATTATTTTCCGGTAACGACCCGCAAGCAAAAGCCGCTTGGCGGACCGCTGGTTCCCATCGACCGGCTGATGGAGAAATTCTTCATTGGGTTGGATAATGCGTACCGTCGCGCGGTTGCGCGCGTCCTCAAGCACAAGCTCGTGACCGTTTTGATCATACTCGGGCTTTTAGGCGGAAGCATCGCGATGATACCGAGGATCGGCTTCGTCTTCATGCCTACCCAAGCCGCCAATTCAGTTACCGTCACGGTGACGCTTCCGGTTGGAACGCCGCTTCGCGATACCGAAATGGTGCTCAAGCAATTTGAATCGATCGCGGGAAAAGAGGCCAAAGGAGTCGAACGGATCGTAATTACCGTCGGGGAGCGCGTGCTTTTCGGCATCGGCACTTCGTCCAACAGCCATAAAGGCTCGATCCGCATTTCCCTCCCCAAAGACGTTTCCAAACGTATCGACACCGCCGATCAGATCAAGACGAAGATGCGCGCCCATTTCGGCGAATTCCCAGGAACCACCTTCGCTTTCTCGGAAAATTCGGGCGGGATGGGCGGGATGGGCGGCAGTCCGGTCGATATCTTGATCAAAACCCAGGATCTCGTTAAAGGTAAGAAGATCGCGGAAAAGATCGCGGAAATTCTCAAAACTAAAGTTCCCGAAGTCACCGAACCGGCGGTCGATCTCAAAGACGGTTTGCCGCAGATCGAGTTGAAGGTGGATCGCGAGCGCCTGTATTCGCTGGGTTTGAACGTCTACTCGGTAGGCCAGGAAATCAAGGCCGCCGTGGACGGCGTCACCGCCTCCAAATTCCGCACCAGTTCCTCGGAGTACGATATCGTCGCCATTTTGGCCGAAGCGGACCGCGACGAGCTTCCGGATTTGGACCACGTCTTCGTGGTGAACCCCGCGGGGCAGCGCATTCCTCTTTCCAGTTTCGCCCGCTACGAAAAAACCTCCGGCCCGATCGACGTCAAACGCGAAAACCAAAGCCGCGTCATCCATGTCACCGGCGGAACCATCCCCGGCGCGCGCATTGACCAGATCGAGGAAAAAGTCCGCGCTGCCGTGGCGGCGGAAATACCGGCCGAAGACGACGTCGTCATCGAATATTCCGGCGATTACCAGGAACTCATGAAGTATATGATCAAGTTCGCGCTTATCATGATCGTGGCCGTTCTCCTGGTTTTCGGCGTCATGGCGAGCTTGTTCGAATCGTTCTTGGATCCGTTCATAATTCTGTTTACGATACCCTTGTCGGTTATCGGCGTCGTGGCGATTTATTTCATCACCGGCGATACCTTCAACCTGCTGACGGCCGTAGGACTACTGGTACTCGTGGGCGTCATCGTCAACAACGGCATCGTTCTGGTCGACTATACTAATCTGCTGCGTAAGCGCGGTCTCAGCCTCAACGAGGCGTGCATTGAGGCCGCGGGAAACCGGCTCCGTCCGATTCTTATGACCACGCTGACGACGGTGATCGGTTTGCTCCCGATGGCGTTCTTCCCCGGCGACGGTTCGGAACTTGTCGCCCCGATCGGAAAAACAGTACTCGGTGGCCTCTCGTTCGGAACGCTCATGACGTTATTCCTCATGCCTGCCGTCTACTCCGTTTTCAATAAGCGGTCGGACGAAAGAAGAGCGAAGGCGGATGCTCGACGCGAGAGAATCGCGGCGGGCTTACACGGGAAGGATCTCAAAGGAACCAATAAACTGGTAGCGACCGAATTGACGGTTACAAGCGCGGAGCGGAACACGACTTCCGTCGGCGTCGGCGTGTCGGAAGTGGAAAAGGGAGTCGAACTATGAGACGTGTCGAATTGATCGCTAACCGTTCGGTTGAGGAAGACTTGATGGACGCCTTTTCCTCCGTCGGCGTGTTTAAGCAATACACGAAATTTCCGGTGGTTCACGGGATCGGCGGCTCCGGTCCCCGGATGGGGGACGGAGTGTGGCCGGAGGAGAATTTCGTGTTGGTCTGCTATTGCGACGAAGTCGAATCGCGCCGCATCGCGGAAATCGTTGCCGGAGTGAAAAAACGTTTCCCCGACGAGGGCGTTAAGCTTTTCGTCATGTAGCCTACATCTTTCCGTGCTTGGCCTTTCCCGTCATGCGTTCAATGCCGATGCGTACTACCGCGACGGCATCCAGCATCGCGGGCGGAAAGGGCCCTTCCGGGGCGCCGAATTTTTTGTTGAGCGCGGCGAGAGCCGTGCTTTTTTCTTGGACCGAATTGAGAACCGCGGCCGTTCCCCAGCCTATGACGGACTCGTAAAACGTCGAACAATCGCAGGGCGCGTCCCCCGTTTTGTGTCGCGTTTCGCCGGTGACCGCGAAGCAGACGCCGGGGCGATTCGCGATGATGTCGAGTTTTTTCCCTTCGGTCGCGCAATGGAAGTACAGCGCGTCGCCCACCCGAACAAAGTCGAGCGGAACGACATACGGTTCCTCCCCGTCGAAGAGGCCGAGGTTCAAGAGCGTCGCTTTATCCAGAATTGAATACATCTTTTCGTTGTCGCTGATTTCCCTATCATTTCTGCGCATTTTCACCCCCTTCCTTCCGTTACCGTATCGGCGCGTATTCGGTCCGGACGGTATCCATGAGCGATTCCAAGATTCCCGGCCGCGCGGAGACGAAGCCCCGGTCTTTGAATAAATCATAGTACTCGCCTGCGAAATTGCGGTAGTCGTGGCCCGTCTCGGAGAGCATGAGCAGTCCCGCCGCGATGTCGTAGGGCTTGAGGTCGACTTCCCAATACCCTTGGAAATACCCGGCGGCAAGGTACGCTACGTCCAACGCCGCCGAACCGGTGCGCCTGAGTTCACGATAGGAGGCAAGTACTTTTCGAACGACGCGGAAGTAGGCATCGATCGTATCGGGAGAACGGAACGGCGTGCCCATAACGATGAGGGCGTCGGTCGCCTCGATTTTCGTCGCGCGAGGAAGACGTGTCCCATTCCTGAACGCGCCCCGCCCGCGTTCGGCGGTGAACAGTTCCCCGGTAGCCGGCTTAAGAATGAGTCCCGCGGCGATTTCCGATCCTTCCTCTCTCATTCCGTCCATCAGGGCGATGGAGACGCACCAGTGGTCGTAGCCGGAAAGGTAGTTCACGGTTCCGTCTATGGGATCGACTATCCAGGTGGCGTCTTTACCGACCGTCCGTTCAGTTTCCTCTCCGTAAAAAGCCGCGCTCGGCAGCGCTTTTTCAAGGGTCCGCCGTATGATTTTTTCGGATTCCACGTCAACGAATGAGACGAACTCGCGCGCGGCCTTAGCGTTGCCCCAGCCCGGGTCGCGGGAACGAAACTCCAATAATTGAAAAGCGGCGGCTTCTCGTGCCGCGCGCACCATTGCATCGATCATTCCGCTAGCCTAGACCGCTTGCCGCCAGGCCGTCAACGGCAGCCTTGTCCGCATCCGGCGGTATCGATAGAATCGCGTTATGAAACGTTTTTGGTTAATAACGATGCTTCTGATCGTGACGGCGGTGAGCGCCGAAGTTCCGGTTGTTCCCGGCGTATATTTCGGCGAAACCGGCTGCGGCCATTGCGATGTATTCCTTTTTTCGGGAAAAGCCAAAACTGAAAAACTATACGACGTTAAACTCGATTTAAAGACCTACGACATCCTTAAGACGGAAGAATACGCGCTCTGTACCCGAATGCTGGCCGCGCGCGGCTTGGAATTCCGTTCCTTTCCGGTACTCTTTATCGGTGAAAACGTGTATCAGGGCAACGCCGCGATAGAAAAGAATCTGGGGCAAGAGCTTGAATATTATCGACGGCAGGGAACATATAGACCTCTCGTCACCGCTTCAACCGAAGGCGGCGGTTTTTCGGCGCGTACCCTGCCGGTGTTCCTCGCGGGGCTTCTGGATGGAGTAAACCCCTGCGCGTTTTCCACGCTTCTTTTTTTCCTTTCGTTCTTAGCGCTACGGAAAAAAACAAAGCGAACCGTTGTCGCCGTGGGAGCAGCGTTTATCCTGAGTGTGTTCGGCGTCTATTTCCTGATGGGAATGGGTTTCCTGCAGGGCCTTCACGCGCTTACCGAATATCGCGCGCTCGGAACGGTTTTGAACGCGACCGTCTGCGTTTTTTCTCTTATCCTGGGCGGTCTCAACGTCCGGGACGCGCTGCGCGCACGGAAAGGACACCCCGAAGATTCAGTCCTTAAATTACCGCCGCTGCTCGTCAGGGCGAATCACTTTGCCATTCGAACCTTCGCTTCCGGTCCCGCCGTCGTTATCGGCGCCGCGCTTGCGGGTGCCGTCGTTTCGGTTTTGGAACTCGCCTGCACGGGCCAGATTTATTTTCCCACTTTGGCCTATATCAATCGGACCGCTCCTTCTTCGGGAAGCGTTTTCCTGCTGGCCGTGTACAATACCGCCTTTGTGCTGCCTCTGTTCATCGTTTTCGCGGCGTTTGTTTTCGGCGGCGTCGGTGAGCGCTTCCGCGGTCGTTATCGGGAAAAATTGTTCCTCGTTCGTCTGCTCACGGCCGGATTTTTCTTTTCGATGGCCGCGCTGATTTGGATAGTCTAGGCCGACAACCGCGTTACCGCCGCTAAAACCCCAAAAGTACGGCGATTTCCTTCGCCGCGCCCGGTATCGACCTTCCGTCGAGCGTCACCGTGCTGATCTCCGTCCCGGTCCGGCCCCCCGTTTGGGTAAGCCGCCGAGCGAGTTTTTCCGCCAGACTAGGCCGTACGGTCGCTAAAAGTATCCGTGCGCTTGTTCCGGCCTTCCATGCTTCTAAAACAGGCGAATAACCGAGGGTGTCGTTCAATTCCAGGGGGCCGATCTCATCGAGCGCGATCATGTCCAAACTGTCGGCGTTTTCGCTGAAGAAGGTTTGGGCGCTGGCGAAGGCCTCTAGCGAAAACGTGAAGGGTTTCATTCGTTCTTTGAGGGTGCCTGGACCGTCTTCCGGCGGCGGACGGCGGGCAAGGGGAATTCTCAGAACCGGTTCCAGCTGTAACCGATGTGGAACTCTTGAAGGTTCGGACGGCTTGGCGTTCTCTATCTCATAGAACAAAGCGTCAAAGCCGAGCGCGTATCCTTCGTTCACGCGTTCAGTCGCTTCAGAAAGGATGGCGCGCGCGCGGAAACCCGCCGCCGCCAGTTGTTCTAAAGCGATTTTTACGGCGCTCGTCTTTCCGGACCCCGGCGAACCGGTTACCAGTATGAGGCGGGGAACCTCTGAATCCGACACGAAAAGGCCTTATTGCACCGAAAGGATGCGGTCTATTTCGGCCGTTTCATCCGAGGAAAACGCTGTCTTGGCGGCGGCCTGCGCGTTTTCAATGATCTGCTCGCTTCGGCTTGCCCCGATGAGCGAACTTGTCACCCGCGCGTCACGGAGTGTCCAGGCGATGGACATCTGCGCCAGGCTTTGACCCCGACCGGCGGCGATCGCGTTGAGCGCGCGCACCTTGTCCAGGACCGCTTCCGTGATCTGTTCTTGCTTGAGAGAGGAACTGGCCGACGCGGCGCGTGAATCGGCTGGAATCCCTTGAAGATACCGGTCGGTCAGAAGGCCTTGGGCCAGCGGCATGAAGGCGATGACGCCGATCCCTTCCTCCGCGCAGACGGCCAGCAGCGCTTTTTCGGGGCCGCGTTCAAACAAGTGATACTTCGGCTGGTGGATAAGACACGGTACACCCAGGTCGCGCAGGATCGCCGCGGCTTCCTTTGTTCGTTCCGCCGTATAGTTGGAAAGGCCGACGTACAGAGCTTTCCCCTGGCGCACCGCTTGCGCGAGCGCTCCCATCGTTTCTTCCAACGGCGTGTCTAGGTCCGGCCGGTGGGAATAGAAGATATCAACGTAATCCAGGCCCATGCGTTTCAGACTATCGTCCAGGCTTGAAAGCAGGTACTTCCGGGATCCACGGTCGCCATATGGCCCCGGCCACATCAGGTACCCCGCCTTGGTCGAAATGATCAGCTCATTGCGGTACGGCTTGAAGTCGTCACGGAGGAGCTTCCCCATCGTCTCTTCGGCCGAACCGGGGGGCGGGCCGTAATTATTGGCAAGGTCAAAGTGGGTAATCCCTAAATCAAAGGCGGTCCGCGCCATGGACCGGGCGTTTTCGTACGCGGCGGCTCCTCCGAAATTATGCCAAAATCCGAGTGAAACCGCCGGAAGATCAATTCCCGAACGGCCGCAGCGGCGGTACTTCATCGATTCATAACGTTTATCGTTAGCGGTATAGGGCATGGATTCCTCCGGATTTTAGCTGGTCTGAATCTGAAGATCGATCTCCGACTGAATGGATATCTGGATATATTTACGAATTTTTGCCTTTCCGATGTCGTCAAGGCGGTTAGTGAACATAACTACATAGACGCCTTCTTCGTTTTCCGTTCTCTTTCCGAACACGATGCCTTCCGCACTGAGAAGCGTACCGCGCAATTTTAGTTGGATATCGGATACTTTGCTGTTTTTCATGAATTTCGGATCAGGGTCGAGTACGCAGGAAAAACCCGCTACGCTGATGTCCTTTAGCGTTCCGTTCGTAGTTCCGCCGGGGAAGCGTATGTTAAGAGTCGCCAACTTGTCGTTGGAACAGTTAGCCCGGATGAATTTGCGGCGGCCTTTCGCTTCGTTGGCTTGAAGCGTATCAACAAGAATGCGCGCGCTTGCCTCGGCGCCGAGCTTCATTTTGACGAAACCGCAGCGCGCTCCGATCTCCATCAAGTATAAACCCGCCAGATCTTCGTCGGAGTTGTAGCTCAGGATGCCGACACCGACGCCCGCGGTCACCGTATCAGCCAGTAGCTCGCGTATCCAAGTGCGCCATTCCCCTTCCGTCATCCCTTCATCGATATTGATGAAGACGATAGAGTCCGGATAGACGCGGAGGAGCCGTTTCATCGCCGCATGATCGCGCAGCAGGTATACTTCGAATTCCCTTTCCAACAAGCGGGTCACCAAGTCGGCTTTAACGACGCTTGGCGGATAGAGAAAAAAAACCTTTTTACCCAGATCAAGCGGAGCTGATGTTTCCACAAACTACAAGCTAATGCATGTGGAGGCGCCGGGCAAGTCGGTCGGCTCTACCAGTTGTCGAAATATCCGATTGAAGGGTATCTTACGCCAATGCCGTTTTCATTCTCAAAGCTTCTCAAAGCGCGACCTATGTTGTTGGTGGTGATGTCGTTCTTCGTTTCCTGTTCCAAACCTATGGCGGCTCAAACCGAATTCGTTATCGGAACCGTCTGTACGGTCAATTTGTTCGATAAAGGGTCCCCCGACGCGTATCGCGAGATCTTCGCGCGCTTGCGTGAGATCGAAGCGCGCATGAGCGCCAACCGCGACGATACGGAGATAGCCGAAATCAATCGAAACGCCGGCGTCGCTCCTGTCGGCGCCCATCCCGACGTGATAGAAGTCGTCGCCACCGCGTTGCGCTATTCGGAAATGTCCGGCGGCGTCTTTGACCCGTCCATCGGTCCGGTAGTAAAACTCTGGAATATCGGTACCGATTTTGCTCGTGTACCTACGAAGAAAGAGCTTGATGCCGCCCTTTCGCTCGTAAATTATCAAGATGTCGTTGTCGATAAAGCCGCCGGCACCGTATTCTTGAAAAGAAAGGGAATGCGTCTGGACCTCGGCGCGATCGCGAAGGGCTATGCGGCCGATGAGGTTGGGCGCATCATCGCCAAACACCGTATTTCGCGGGCAATCATCGACCTTGGTGGAAATATTCTTGCGTACGGCGAAAAGAAAGGCGGGGAAAGCTGGCGAATCGGCGTGCAGGATCCTTCAAGCGAACGCGGCGCGCATATCGGCGTACTCGCCGTCAAGAATAAAACTATGGTCACTTCAGGCGTCTACGAACGCTTTTTTGTTGAGAACGGCAAGCATTACCATCATATTCTCGATCCGAAAACGGGGTATCCGGTGTCTAACGGATTGCTTTCCGTCACGATCGTCGCCGACAGGTCAATCGATGCCGACGGGCTTTCCACTTCGGTGTTCGCGCTTGGCCTCCAAAAAGGAAGGGCTCTTATCGAGTCCCTTCCCGGTGTGGCGGCTATTTTTATCGGTGAGGATTTCAGCGTTCGCGTAACTTCCGGCATCGCTAAAGACTTCCACGTCAGCGACCCCCGTTTTCATACAGTTGACTGGAATTGAGCGCGTCAGCGCATCGACACCCCGACAAGGCCCAGCGAATTTCCTTTTAACGTGTCTCCCGCGAAATCTTCAAAGAGGTCCAGGCGTTTGAGCCCAGCTTCCTTGACCAGGTCGGTAAGTTCGGTCGGCGTCGCCGGGTAGAGCGCGACTCGGTCTCTGAAAACCGCTTGGCCGTTAGAAGCGAAAATTGTCGCCTCAAAACTGATCCGGCCGTCGTCTCGTTGTCGGTATTCCCGTTCAAAGCGAGAACGCGTCGTCTCAATCGTCGGAAGGCGGGTAATGTTTTCGCTTAACACCTTAGCGTAATTCACCGTTTGGAATACCAGCGCGCCGCCGGGACGCAGCAGGTCCCGCGCCTGTTTTAGGAACGAGAGGATCTGGGCAGGCCCATCCAGATGAACGAGTGTATTGCCCAAGCACACGATGATGTCGAATCGCCCATGTGAAAAAGCGCTCCCGACTTCCATCATATTCATGAGAAAAAAGCGCGCGTTGGTTCGCGGTTCGGGATTTCGCCGGCATGCGCTTTGGATCATGGAAGGATTCAGGTCGATACCCGTCACGTCCATGCCTTTTTTCATGAGCGCGAGCGCGAAGGATCCGGTCGCGCAGCCGACGTCGAGCACTTTTGTTCGTTGGTTTTTATCCGCGTCGGCCGGTCTGATACGACGCGCAAGCTCTTCCATGAAAGCTATTCGCTCCTGATCAACCGGGAAAATCTCGTCGTAGTATTCAAGCAAATTGTCATACAAATTTTCCATGGAAGCACCTCATCGGAATAACTTTCTACTCTAGTATAGTCAGAGAGGACGATCTCGTCGAATATTTTCGTAACCCGGAAGCCGGCTCGGTGTTTACTATATCGATGAATGTAGCGCGGGATTCATCCTAGCCGCGATCGGTATCCTCCTCCCGGTCGCGGCTTCCTTTTTGTCTCGCCTTGTATCAGGCACTCCGGCCCATTACCAATCAAATCGGTTCTACCCGCTTTTTCCAACGCTTCCCGCACAAGATCCCTGTTTTCGGGCCTGTCAAACTGCAAAAGCGCGCGCTGAAGGCGTTTTTCCCGGTCCCCGCGCGCGACGTAAATCGGTTCCATCGTTCGCGGATCAAGACCGCTACGATACATCGCCGTGGAAAGGGTGCCCGGGGTAGGGTAGAAATCCTGTGCTTGGTCGGGGATGAAACCCGTTCGTTTCAGGTGAATAGCAAGCTCAATCGCATCGTCCAAGGTCGATCCGGGATGGCTGGAGATGAAATAAGGCACCAGATACTGCTTCATGTTCAGGCGCCGGTTCGTTTCCGTGAACCGGCGGCGGAAGTCTTCGTAGACTTCGTTGCCCGATTTGCCCATCGCGTTTAAGACACGGGACGAAACGTGTTCCGGAGCGACTTTCAGTTGTCCGCTTACATGGAATTCGCACAATTCGCTCAAGAACGCCTCGCCCAACGTTGTGTCCGCCAAGAGATAATCAAAGCGAATTCCGGAACGGATGAAGACTTTTTTGACGCCCTTTACCCGTCTGACCGCGCGGAGCGTGTCCAAATATTCCTTATGGTCGATGCGAAGGTTTGGGCAAATGACGGGATGGAGGCATTCGCGGTCGGGACAGGCTCCGCCTTTTTCCTGACGCGCGCAGGCGGGGGCGCGGAAGTTCGCCGTCGGGCCGCCGACATCGTGTATGTAGCCTTTGAAACCGTCCAGTTTCGCGAGCGTTTCCGCCTCGCGCACGAGGGACGCGCGGGTTCTTCCCCGGACAGCGCGACCTTGATGAAATGTTATGGCGCAGAAAGAGCAGCCGCCGTAGCAGCCTCGGCTTGAAACGAGAGAAAACTCAACTTCATTGAGCGCCGGTACGCCGCCCGCCGCGTCGTACATCGGGTGCGCTCGTCTAAGATACGGCAGTTCGTAGATCGCGTCGAGTTCGGCGCTTTCAAGCGGTAACGCGGGTGGGTTTTGCACGACCCAACGGTCGTCAATCCGTTCTGCCAATGCTTTTGCGCCGAGAGCCTCGGCGTTTTTTCTTTGGATGTCAAAATGTTTCGCGAAGGCGCGCAGGGCCTCGGGGTCGGTTCCTTTTATCGTCTCGTAGTCGGGTAGTCGGATGTACGATCCGTCCGGCATTCCGGAGCCGCCTTGCGAACGAACGCAGGTGCCCCGCTCGTCGCGGATAGAAAGGACCGATTCTCCGTCGGCAAGCCGCCGCGCGATATCCCGAATAGGTCTTTCTCCCATGCCGTAGACCAGGATATCCGCTTTTGAGTCCAGCAGTATCGATCGTCGGACCGTATCCGACCAGTAGTCGTAGTGGGATAGTCGGCGCAGGCTCGCTTCGACTCCGCCGATGATTATCGGCACGTCTTTGAATGCCGCGCGCGCTTGAGTCACGTAGCGGATAGTCGCCCGGTCTGGTCGTTTTCCCGCTTTCCCGCCGGGAGAATACGAATCCTCGGAACGTTTGCGTTTCGCGGCCGTGTAATGGCTCACCATCGAATCGATATTGCCCGCGCCGATCAAAAACGCGAGCCGGGGGCGACCGAGAACCGAAAACGCCGTGGGGTCTTCGGGATCGGGTTGGGCGATGATGCCTACGTGGAAGCCTTCGGCTTCAAGAAACCGCCCGATGACCGCCGCGGCGAACGAGGGGTGGTCGACGTAAGCATCGCCTGAAATAAAAATAAAATCACATTCGTCCCAGCCTCGCCGCGCGAGGTCTGAACGTGAAACGGGCAGGAATTCCGCGGTCAAACGCCGATTACTTCCTTTACTTCGGGAATTTCCTTTTTCAGGTATTTCTCTATTCCCATTTTCAAGGTCATTTGCGCCATTGGACAAGAGCCGCAGGCACCGGTCAGCTTAACGGATACAACGCCGTCATCGGATACCGAAACAAACTCCACATCGCCGCCGTCGGCCTGCAGGGAAGGACGCACGGTTTGAAGCGCGGTCAGGACTTTTTCTTCAAGCATTAGAGACTCCTCTATATATGAATAGTACGTAAATAGCCGCACATCGGTCAACACTAATAGTGGGGCGGTTTTTTGTTGGGGATTTCTTCCATTTCGGACGCGAGCTGCGCAAGTTTTTCTTTCATCGCGGCGTGTTCCGTCGTCAGTCGGTCGGTCGAAGCATTGCGTTGTAAAATTTGATCGTGCAACCTGTTCAGGAAATCTTCAATGTAGGCAAGTTTTATCTCGATCGCGCCGAATCGTTCATCAATATCGTAAGAATCCATATTAAGAGTATACAAAACTCGCCGCTCCGTTGAAAGCCTACGCGCTGCCCAGTATAATCAAAATGGGAACTGATATCCGAGGAGGCTTTACATGTCGGAAACCTACGACTTCACCATTGATGATCTTGGTCCGAGATCGATTGAATCGCCCATCAGCCTTTCAAAGGTTTCCGGGGACTTCATCGTCAATTACGTAAATGATGATGAATACGTTCGATATCAAGTTCACGCAACTGTCGGAAAGCAACCCTCGCTCACCCATCCCGAACTGCTTGAAAAAGCCGGTCCGCGAGAAAAGATTTTCTTTAATCCTCACCATGTGCACGCCGGAATCGTTACCGGAGGCGGTCTGTGCCCCGGCCTAAACGACGTAATCCGCGCGCTCGTGCGCTGTCTCTGGTATCGGTACGGTGTCCGCCGCATTTCCGGCATCAGATACGGCTACAAAGGTTTCCTCCCCGAATACAAGTTCGAAGTCAAAGCGCTCGATCCTGATATGGTCGACGATATTCATAAGATCGGCGGTACCATCCTGGGGACTGCGCGCGGCGGCGGTAAGCAAGTTGCCGATATCGTGGATGCCATTGAACGGCTTAACTTGAACGTATTGTTCAATATCGGTGGGGATGGTACCCAACGCGGGTCTCTTGATATCGCCAATGAGATAGAAAAACGCAAACTCAAGATCGCGGTTGTCGGTATTCCGAAAACCGTAGACAATGATTTCTCATTTATCGATAAATCTTTCGGTTTCGATACCGCCGTCGTCAAAGCCTGCGAAGCGGTCAGCGCCGCCCATATGGAAGCGCATTCGCAGATCAACGGCATAGGCCTGGTGAAGGTTATGGGCCGCGAATCCGGTTTTATCGCCGCGCACACGGCACTTGCCAGTCATGAGGCTAATTTCGTCCTCATCCCCGAAGTTCCCTTTGATATTGACGGGACGAACGGTCTGCTCGCCCACCTGGATAAACGCCTTGAGCGTCGTCATCACGCGGTAATCATCATCGCGGAGGGAGCCTGCCAGGATATTATGGCGACGGAATCAAAAACCGATCAATCCGGCAATAAGAGGCTTGCCGACGCCGGTGTTTTCCTTAAAGACAAGATACAGGCTCATTTTGACGCCAAGGGTATGGAAATCAACCTCAAGTACATCGATCCCAGTTATCTCATTCGCTCCTCGCCCGCCGAACCCATCGACTCTATCTATTGCGAACGCTTGGGCAACAACGCCGTGCACGCCGCGATGGCCGGTAAAACCAAAGTGCTCATCGGCTTAGTGAACAACGAGTTCGTCCACTTACCCATGCGCGCCGCCGTATCCCGCCGTAATCATGTCGATCCCGAAGGCAGCCTCTGGCGCGATGCCCTTGAAGCGACCCACCAACCCCTCATCATGCTCAACGGCGAAGCCCTCCGCAACGCCATGGGCGGCGTAACGGCCAAGACCGAAGCCCCAGGCCATTGACGATACCATACAGAACCAAGTCCCGTAGGGACTTGATTTTTCCTCTGTATCCTGCTAAGTTGTCGCCCGTATCGGGGAATTAGCTCAGTTGGTAGAGCGATTGGTTCGCAATCAATAGGTCGGGGGTTCGAATCCCCCATTCTCCAGAAATGACGGCCGCAAACCCTTATCCAGACAGGTTTTGCGGCCTTTTTCTTTTGGAAAACGGGAATTCCCTAAGTTTAACTATCCTTATGTAGCATTGATTGTCACATTGACCGTGACAACCATCCTACAAAGGATGATTTTATGGAAAAACGTTCACACCAGTTGTTTTCCTTGTATGCGCGCAAGGGATCACCGTTTCTTTATGCTCGATTTTGGGATGAAGACCTCCAAAACTACACAGCTGGTCGCTCGACCGGCAAAACTGATAGAAAAGGAGCGACGCGGGAATGTCAAAATTGGTTAGCACAGTACGGTGGATTGCCACCCAAAGCGGAAAGAAAAGCAACTCTCAAAAAAGAAACGGTTATCAAGTGTTTAACGCGTTTTCTCGAAGACGCACAGATTATTGAATCAGGGCAGAGTTTATCGATGGATGAAATCATTTCCAAAACTTCAGTTATTCTAACTGGCACCGATTTCAATAGGGATAATCCGATTTTCGTAGAGTACCTCCTTAGGTTTTGGGATTGGGAAGAATCCGCGTATATCAAAGATAAGTTGGAAAGTGGGCAGACGATCGGTAAAACGTATTGCCGCGCTAACAAAGGATTCATAGAGCACCATGTAGTTCCTTATTTCGGCGTTCTCCGAATACGATCCGTGACTACCTTTAAGCTAGAAGAATTCAAAAACCAGTTACCGCGACAGAGCGTCACAAATCCCAAAGGCTTAAAACCACGATCGATAAACGCTATTCTCGGGTGTATTGGGACCCCTTTGGGAGAAGCCAAGCGCCTTGGGATCATCAACGAAAATCCTGCCGCCAATATGCGAAAGCTTGCCGATAAAAGCGCCAAACGAGGAATATTGACACCGGAGGAAGTTCAGAAGGTTCTATCAATCGATTGGCCGGATGAACGATCCAAATTGGCTTCCCAGCTCGCGGCTTGCCATGGGTTGCGCGCGGGAGAGATCGGCGCACTTCGCATACAAGACATCGATCGAGATAGGAATATCATTCATATTCGTAACTCTTGGGAACGTCTGCAAAAGACCGTCAAGTCAACCAAGAACGGTCATGAGCGGATCATTTATTCCGACAAGCAATTGATCAAGCAATTGATTGAACTGCATTCCAAGAATCCCCACGGGAACGATTTCGTCTTCTGGAATTTCGAGAAGCCGGATGAACCGATGAACCTTGATAACTTTATCAATCATCTTCGAGACGCTTTGGTTCTGGTGGGCATCACCCCTGCGGAACAAAAGCAACGAAACATCACGTTCCATTCGTGGCGGCACTTCAGCAACTCGGTACTCCGGGGCGATATGGCGGATTCGGTCCTTCAGCAAGCCATGGGGCATCGTTCGGAAGAAATGACTGACCGCTATTACCACATGACTGATGAACAGGGAGAGCAGTACCGAAAAAGCGTGATCGACAAGATCATTCCCTTGGCCTTTCCCAGTCCCCGTACTGCATAGCACAAAAACTTTATGAAACGAAGGACGCCGATGCAAATCGGTGTCCTTTTTTTAGTTCTATATTATATACATAACTAAAATCTAAACACTCTCCCTTACTATTTTTTCCAAAAATCCATCAATTCTTGCCACTTCACCCCATTCCCAACCCTCAAACTCCCCTTTTTACCTACTTTCCCATCCTTTTTGCCCATGACCCTTGATTCCCGTCCACCCGATCCCACCGCAAACCCCCTCAACTATTTTCTATACGCTATCATCCTATCGAACTGTTTCAGTAAATACCCGTCATCGGCTTTGATCTTATCAATAAGCGCTTTAACAGAAAGTTCTTCTCCAAAGGCAAATTTCCGTCCTACGGCTTTTAGGCCTAACCGAAGTTCCAGCTTTGTCACGTCCTTGTTGAAATACCGGTTTCCATTGTCTTTGTCATTGGGATGATAAACTGCCATTCGAAAATTATCTTTGGCGGTGAAGTTGTAATAAATGGTTCCGCTATCAATATCCGCCATCGTTACTGTTTCTAACGGAAGGCTCTCTCGTGAATGGGACCGGATGTTCTTACACTTTATCTTTCCATCCAACATCAATTCTATTAGGTCATCATCATTCGGAACGACTCGACAAAGATCAATCGACGTAAGTTTTATATCCGATAGGCTCACTTGGTAGTTGTAGAACTCGGTGACTTGATTCGTGAGGAACTGGAAGACCTGAAGATCATTGAAGCCACTCCTCCGTAGTAAATTGACATCTTGTAAGATGAACGTGAAGTTCTTATATACCTTGTGGTAATCGATCCTAATAGGCACCTGACCGCTGTTATCAATCACCGATTTTACATATGTATCCCTTCCATGAATCTTATCATGCGCTATGAAAGGAATGAACGGGGCATCCATGCCCCGGACTGTTACGGCAAAAGAATCTATCACGCACTGGTCGAATTTCTTTCTTGTAAGGTTCTTGTTTTCCTTTATGATCTTGAGCTGCTTGAAAACCTTGGAAACTTGCTTTTGGTTATTGATAATCTCTACGAAGCGTTCATCCGCTACTTTGGTAGGATCAAAGAAAGGATGCGAAGTCGTTATGATCAATTTTTCTTTAGCGCGGATCAGCCCTGTATAAATGACCATCCTTTCGTCTAAAGATTCTGGAAACTCAAATCCGACAATGAATACCGTATCCTTTTCATTTCCTATGTATCCGTGGATCGTGCTTACCTCAAGCCAATCAATTTTATCTTTCTCGACCCAATCCTTGAAAAGTTGAAGGTTTCTATTCCACCGAGACAGAATTGTTATTTTATCTTTACCGCGACTATGTAGTAGTAGGCATTCATTCTTTACGGATTCGAATTCATCTTTTCTATTCGTAAAGAACCGAAGTTCTTGTTTCTCTATGGGAGCTTTCTTATCAACCTTATAGAGAAACTTTTCTTCGATCGGAATATTTTTTTCTAGGAAAGAATTTATAAATCGAAGAACTGAAGGATTTGATCGATAGTTTTTATTCTTAATTTTTTGACTATCGATCGCCCTTCCGAATTCTTTTTCAATATCGAAAAAATTCCTTCGTCCATGGCCTAAGTAGTCATATATACTTTGATACCTGTCACCAATGAAACAATAATCAATGTCTAACTTTTGACCGATTAGCTTTAGGCATTCATAAAGATTCGGTTCCACAACATTTTGGAACTCGTCCACAAAGATCGTGCTTCCGTTTTCAACTATTGAAAGCTTCGTCCGAGGATCGGCAAAATGTTTCAAGAATGTTTTTTCTACTTTCTTAAAGAAAGCCGATATTTCATTTTTATCGCAATCGCTTTTATCAAATCCGGCAGGTTTCTTAGGTAACAATGAAACTCGATCGAGTTCTTGATACATCAGCCTATGAATCGTTGAGACCCATACGCGGCTATCCGCAATCTGTCTTATGGTTTGTTCAGCGATCCGTTTATTGAATGTTAGGTAAACAATCGGTTTGCCTTGGTAGAGAAGTTCCTTGCATTCTTCCAAGAAACTAAAAGTCTTTCCGGTTCCTCCAAGTCCTTCGATAGTCCTAATGCTTTTAATCACGGCTGGCCGCCTTCATGATCTCCTGATCCGAAAGGCCGAGCCACGCTATGACAGTCTCGCGCTTAAATACTTTCTTTCCTCCGATAGTTCCGTCTGGCTTTCCGCCATTGGGCTGTAGCTGGGTCCGATTACAAGCCGTCTTGTAGTTCAAGTTCTTGATGTCACAGGCTTCGTGCAACGTGATCCAATACTTTCTCGGAACTAATGTTTCCAATTCGTTTTTCATAGATGGGCCTCCTTTGGCCCACCTATATAGTTATTTTGGTCGTCAGGGAGTTCTTAGGCGCTTTAGGTCATTCAGGACATTCATAGGGCTCTAAAAGTCCCTTGGGAGTGGCTTTTAGAGCCTTTTGGCAACTATTTTTGTTGTTTTGTAGGCAAACGAATTGACATAAAAGGTTCGTTGTTTTATTTTGGGCTCATGATTTTATGGACAAAGATCGAGCAGCGGGGCAAAGGTTTCTATGCTTACGAAATCACACCAAAATATGACCCGAAAATTAAGAACACACGGTCTAAAAAACGCTATCTGGGAAAGGTTGAAGGCTATAATGTTGAAGGTGATCCAATTATCAAGCGCCGTTGGATCAAAAAATCGGTATTAAAGAATGTGCTTGAAAGTGCGATATCCGAAAAGAAAACGAAATCAACACTACAATTTATCCAGACTTTGGCTTTCAATGATCCATATACAATGATTGATAGTGATGATTCCGTAAAGATTTCATCTGGAGTTGGTAAGATCGGGCAGACTCATCTTTATTACTTTCAATATTCTGTTCCCTTGAAACGTAACTTTGAGCTTTTCGTGCCTTTATCGACTCCCACTAACTTTCTTATGAATATTGACGAGTATCGTATCGATAGAAAGATCAAGGAACGCCCGATATTCGTTTTTATTAAAGACGATGAAGCGAATATGGCCAAAATAAATAATAGCCAAAACATCGTTGTTCGTAGTCAGAAATATAATAACGAGAAACCGAAAGTGGAACTACTTGATAAAAGCGTCTATTGTAGCAGAGGACTAAATATCACCGATGAACATCACAAATCCATTTTGGTAGTTCTTCTTTTCAAAGCATTGGTTGAACTCATAGAAAAGCATCAAGACTTTAATCGATCAATCTGCACAAGTTTTAACTATACTTTCAAAGCTATAGTCGCCAGCTGTTTTGATGGTAGGCATAGCCCCGCTTACAGGTTGGGATTGGCGTATAAGGAATTATCAAGAATGGCTACCTATATTGATTTATTACCCGAATAAGATTATGTTCTACATGCCGCCGATTTACTAACCAACTTGCGGGCGGGATACAAATGCTGCTAAACAGGAGCGATCTATGTCTTCGTCCATCCCTCGTATCCCCAACTACGATCCCCGGACTAACCTTTGCGACCTTCTTCCTGAGCCTATCCAAATCTTTGTCATTCATAACGGGATAGAAATCAAAGGCCATTTTACTTTCATCTGCCCTTCCGACTACACCGTATTGATCGATTCTCCATACAGCGGGATCAAAGTAGGATCACATACCCCGTATTTTGCCATGTACGAAGAAAATCGCAATGTGATTGACGGAGAGGTAACGGAAAAGTGCCTAAAGGCTGGCGAATGGGCATTGATCTCGGCCTATGAAGAAGCCGATTTCCTTTTTCGAAATAAGGATGTCCTGTATCAAAGAATTATAGATGCTGATCAAAAATCAAAAAGCTTAATTGGCGATCTTGAATCATTTCAAGCCAATTTTCACGAGGAAAAGAAACGATTAAAGGCAGCGTTCAAGGCCGGAGCGATCCCTGAAAATGAATATACATCCTATATTAAAGAGGGAAAAAAACAAATCGAACTCTTTAACTCCACCGTTTCTACAATTCGACAGAACGTCTTTTCGGACTTCCCTGAATATCAATTAAAGTATGGCTTTGAAGTTCAGGATGTGGAATTTGTAAGAAAATATTTTTATACCTATTCACATAAAAATAATGAATAATAATGAACCAAGGAGGAATGTAGCGATGAACCGAGTAAAAGACCTTCTTTTGGTCATTTATGTTTTCAGTGGCTTTTTCTTGCTACTCGCTCCATTAAGCTCTGCATGGATTACTGGATTGTTATTGCTTGGCTTGGCTGTTCCCATTATTACCATGATCGCGACGTTCAGGAATAATACAAAAGAAATGGCCATGAGCATGTTACTGCCATCATATTTATACATTTTTATTTTAGAAATTGTAACAAACAAATTTATACTGACAGGTCAACGGATCGGTAGTCTTTTTAGTAATTTTAAATTCTCGCCCTCAATTACACAATTTGCCATTGGGGCCGTAATACTCTTTGCGCTAATGACCTTGGTTGCTGCTTTCCAAATAAATCGAATATTTCCGTTGATTAGCGTTATATCTAAACATTTTGAAGACGCTCTTCCTCTTAGAGAATTGGCCCTCAGTTCTCAATTAGAAAATAATAAGGTAAGTTTAGAAGAAAGCGAAAAAACAACACAAGAATACCAAAAGGCTAATTTATATTTTTCAAGGCTCAAGGATACAACACATTATCTTACAAAATTGGTCCCTATCTGGTTTTCTATCCCAATAGCAAGTTTAGTCCTTGGTATCACAATTGAAATGCTATTACATGGAAAAGGCTTTGAAATGGCAATACTTCAACATTCAGGGGCCATTTTAATAAGCGGTTTTATAAGCCTTTTCTTAATTTTATTTATTTATGTTTCAAATTTAATTTTGATACTTAAATCAAGGAAATTGTTAAAATCGGTAGGGGGCCAATAGCAAAATGCCAAACAACTATCCCGATTGGGTGATTCTTCATATTCCTCATGGTATTCTGTAACGATGCTGATTGAGCCAATTATGTCGCAAACGTGCATTGATAGCTTACGACAATTTCAAGAACGATATGGCCGAGCGATTCGGCTGTCAACGGAAAGAGTAATTTTATGAAGTTTTGGG
>JBAYHM010000024.1:0-24881 GCA_041666155.1 Treponemataceae bacterium | reverse complement strand
GCACCGAATATACCGCGACCGTTACGACCGGAGCTAAGGACCTTGCCGGGAATGGTGTGGCGGCTGACGTGGAATGGAAATTCACGACAGGCACTACGCTTGATACAAACCCGCCCACAGTGGTCTCGGTTGTCCCCTCCAATAGCGGCACGGATATTTCAGTCAACGACAACATTT
This sequence comes from Treponemataceae bacterium, assembly GCA_041666155.1. Taxonomy (GTDB): domain Bacteria; phylum Spirochaetota; class Spirochaetia; order Treponematales; family Breznakiellaceae; genus SZUA-426. The sequence continues at coordinate 24,704 of JBAYHM010000024.1, read as the reverse complement.
CCGCGACCTTCAGTGAAACGATGGACATCGCGACCATGATTCCGTCAAACTTCACTATTGAAGCCGGCGGAACTTCCGTCGTAGGCAATGTCACCTATAACATAACAAACAAAACGGCAATATTTACACCAAGCGATATTCTTGGGTTTGGAACCCTCTATACCGCGACAATTAAAAACCTCGTCAAGGACCAAGCCAACAACGCGATGGTCGCTAACAAGGTATGGACCTTCACTACGATTTCCGAGGCATCACGGGCAGGTCCGGCACCGGTACGACTCGGCACCGCGGGGAATTACGTGATCTTGGCCAAGACGGCGATCACGACCATTCCGGCTTCCGCAATCACCGGCGACATCGGTTTGAGCCCGGCCGCGGAATCCTATCTGACCGGATTCTCGCAGACTAAGGCGACCGGATATTCAACCGCGCCGCAAGTGACCGGCTTTATCTACGCCGCCGATATGACTCCTCCGACTCCGTCGAATATGACCACGGCTATTTCCGATATGGAAACCGCCTATACCGACGCGGCCGGAAGAAGCTTGTCGGCCGTCAATGATTTGGGCGCCGGCACCGTCGGCGGCTTGACGTTCGCTCCCGGCCTGTATCATTGGGGTAGTTCGGTCAACGTCACCACCAACATCACCCTCAACGGCGGAGCTAACGACGTTTGGATATTCCAGATGTCGGGAAATCTTATCGTGAGCAGCGCGGTCAACGTTATCATGAGCGGCGGAGCGCAGGCGAAGAACGTCTTCTGGCAAGTCGCCGGATACGCGACTCTCGGCACGGGTTCCCACATAGAAGGAAATATTCTCAGCCAGACTCAAGTCATTATGGAAACCGGCGCGTCGCTGAAAGGACGGGCGCTGGCACAGACCCAGGTAACGCTCGATCAGAACGCGGTCACAAAACCGGACTGATAAAAATGCAAAAAATCCAGTAAAGAAAAGTGGGACAGGCGGTGAGGGGATTCCCCCTCACCGCCTGTCCCATACGATCGCCGCGCAACGCATACTAAGGACGAAAACATATGAAGAAATCAATCCTTTCCAAGACGTTTTTATCGCTAATCACAATCCTCGGGTTAACACTGATTGCATCTTGCTCGCTATCCGGCGGAGCCGCGGGCTCCGGACCGGTGGACCTCGGAAGCGCCGCGGGATTCGTGATTCTGGCTAAAACCGCCATCATCACCGTTCCGACTTCCGCCGTCACGGGAGACATCGGTTTGAGTCCGGCCGCAGAATCGTACTTGCAGGGCTTCTCCCAAACCGACGCGACCGGATACGCGACCTCTACTCAAGTCACCGGAAAAATCTACGCGGCCGACATGGCGCCGCCCACGCCTATCAATTTGACCACGGCCGTCTCCGACATGGAAACGGCGTACACCGACGCGGCTACGCGAACCACGCCGGATTTCAACAACCTGGGCGCCGGCAATATCGGCGGCTTGACCCTCACCCACGGACTCTATACTTGGGACACTACCGTCGTAATCCCGACCGATGTCACGATCTCAGGCGGAATAAGCGACGTCTGGATCTTCCAGATATCCGGAGAACTCACCGTAAGTAGCGCGGTTAAGGTTATCCTGAGCGGTGGAGCTCAAGCGAAAAACATCATTTGGCAAGTCGCCGGAATAGCAAGCCTGGGAACGACTTCCCAGTTCAAGGGGATTATCTTAGGCAAAACCGAGATTATCCTGGAGACTGGCGCCACGCTTGACGGAAGGGCTTTGGCGCAAAGCCAGGTTTCCGTGAACCAAGCGATCGTCACCGCGCCTTAATCGGCAGGGTTTTTAATAAAGTCCAGGACTTTATGCGCTTCAAAAGGTTTTTTCAGGAGGCCTACGGCACCCGCATTCATCGCCTTTTCGGCGAGCGGGTCACCGGGATAGGCGGTCATCACGAGGATCCGAACACCGGGTTTCTTTTCAAGCACGGCTTCCACTATCTCGGCGCCGGTCCGTTCAGGCATTCGAATGTCCGTGATAACAAGATCGTAGTCGCCCGTAAGAGCGGCCTCAATGCCTTTATCCGTATCCGAAGTGGTAAAAACGGTGTGACCCAGATCTTCCAAGGTCAACTTGATCGTGGTTAAGATCATCTCTTCATCATCAATTACCAGAATCCTCTTACCCAATCAGTCCCCTCTTTCTTATTCGGCGTTCCATCGCGTCATTCAACCCATTTACCGGGTTATAGTCAAGGAGAATATAGTAAGTGAAATCGATTGGAAAGCATAGCCTTGACTTCTTTTTGACGCGGACCGATAATTTCCCGTTATCCTGGAGGCTTCAACTTGAAAGAAAGTGAGCAAAGATTTCGCTTGCTTCTTGATTCCGTCCGGGAAGGGATTTGGACGACCGATACCGAGGGTGTCGTCACTTTCGTCAATCCTTATCTTTGTACATTGCTTGGCTATTCCAGTGAAGATGTTGTCGGAAAATCACTTTTTGATTTTATCGACGTATCTTCCATCGAGACGGCAAAAAACCAATATCTGCGCGAAACGCTGAATTATAACGAACCTTTTGAATCCAAATTGGCCCGAAAAGACGGTACGAAAACGGCGGCCGAAATCCATTTCAACGCCTTGCCGGATGATACCGGGAAAACGTCAGGCTTTATCACGACCGTGAAAGACATTAGCGAAAAAAAGCGCGCCGACGATACGTACCGCTTGCTTGTCGAAACTTCCGTTCAGGGATTCGCCATTCTTCAACGGGGAAGGATCGTTTTCTGCAACAACGCGCTCGCGTCTCTTTCCGGTTATTCCTGCGATGAACTCCGCTCAATGAAGCTGGAAGACATAGTCGGGATCGTTCATCCCGACGATAAACCCTACATGCGCTCTATCCTGACCGCGAGTCTTGCGGGAAAAACGCCCGAACCCGACCAGAAATTCCGATTTATCGATAAAGGCAACCGCGCCCGTTGGGTTGAGACGACTACCGTCCGTACCGATTACCATGGAGCTTCGGCCTTACTCATCACTTATATGAAGGCGACACAGCGCCATGAAGCGGAGTTGGCGCATCGCGAAAGCGAGGAACGGTTTCGGACGTTCATTGAAGACGCGCCCGTCGCGATCGGCGTTTCGCGCGCCGGTAAAACCTTGTACGTGAATACGGCCTATCTTCAGATGTTCGGCATTCCAAACCTTGAGGACGTCGTCGGCCAATCCATCATGGACCAAATAGCGCCGGAAAGCCGTAAAGAGGTTTCGGAACGGCTTTTGAAGAAAACCCATCACGAGCATACCGTCGCCGAGTTTGAAATAACCGCGGCCCCTCAGAACGGCTTACCCTTTTTTTGCCGCGTCGCCGTGACCTTGCTCATCCTTTCGGACGGCCCAGCCATGCTGGCCTTTTACTTCGATCTTACCGCGCAAAAGAATTCGGAAAAGAAACTTGAAAATTCTCAAGGGAGACTGCGGAACCTCGCCGTCCACTTATTGCACGCGAGAGAAGAAGAACGAAAAACGGTCGCGCGGGAAATTCACGACGAACTCGGGCAGATACTAACCGCGTTGAAGATGGATCTCCAATGGATAGAAAAAAGGTCCGATCCGCGCATGACGCAAATTATGGAAAAAATTCACGGAGTCGTTGCCCTTGCCGACCAGACGATTCAAATGGTACACCGTATCTCCTCCGAGCTTCGGCCCGGTATACTTGACGACCTGGGACTGGCGGCTGCGATCGAATGGCTTGGGGGAGACTTCTCCCGACGAAACGGCATTCCGTGCAGGGTTGATATCACCGCTCCCGAGGCGATGATCGTCGGCAAACACGCCACGGACCTGTTCAGGATTGTCCAGGAGACGCTTATCAACGTCGCCCATCATGCCCACGCGTCGCAGGTTTCCGTAGAACTTTGGGAAGAGAATCGGATATTGACGATACGAGTCCAGGACGACGGCTTAGGAATTACGGAAGAACAAGCCACATCGCCCTCGGCCTTTGGTCTTATCGGCATCCGTGAGCGTGTTCAAGGCTTACGGGGAGAAATTTCCATCTTGGGGAGACCGGGAAAAGGCACGGCGCTTATGGCGACGATACCGCTTCCCTTGGAAGGAGCACGAATTTGATCCGCATCCTCATCGTCGACGACCACGGCATTGTCCGCAAAGGCTTGATACAAATCCTAGCCGAACATCCCGGGATGCTTGTCGCCGGCGAAGCCTCAAGCGGTCAGGAAGCCCTTGACCTGGTGAGCACACGCGACTTCGACGTCGCCATTCTCGACATCGCGATGCCCGGACGCGGCGGGCTTGATATCTTGAAAACGCTCAAGGCTCAAAAGCCGTCCCTCAAAGTCATCATGCTGAGTATGTACTCGGAAGAACAGTACGCGATTCGCAGTTTGCGCGACGGCGCGTCCGCGTACATCACCAAGGCAAACGCGACGGATGAACTCGTCAAGGCGATTGAAATAGTGGCTAATGGAAAAAGATTCATTACGCCGTCAATCGCCGAACGACTTGCCAATTTCATTGAGGATGATGGCGACCTTCTTCCGCATGAAAGCCTATCCGATCGCGAGCTGCAGGTGCTGGTCATGATCGGATCCGGAAAATCGGTATCCGATATCGCCGCGGAATTATCATTAAGCATTAAAACCGTCAGCACCTATCGCGCGCGACTCCTTGAGAAAATGAGCATGGAAACAAACGCGCAGCTTATCAAATACACGCTCCAGAATACACTCGAACAATAGCCTAGCGGCTCTTCAAAACCCTTCAGGTTTTGAAGAGCCCTTTAAATGTAGGACTCCCGCTGACGTTCTTTTGCCCCAAGCCCTACGGGAAAATCAGCGCGCCTCTGATTGTTTGAAACCGCCGGTGAACATACCTTTAAACTATGAAGTTACTCATCATAGATGATGCCGACGCAGTGCGGCTTCGCCTTGCGGATGTATTGGGCGAAATTGACGGACTAGAAGTCGATTCCTGCGCGCCGCGCGCGGGAGGCATTATTCAACGAATACAGGAAATGCGGCCCGACATCGTCGTCATCGATATCGGCATGCAGGACGGCGCGCTGGATCTTGTCCGTACCATCAAATCCGTCTCACACCCCCCTGTCGTAATCGCTCTCTCAGGATCTTCCTCGATCCAATATCGCGCGGCCTGCCACAGCGCGGGCGCGGAATATTTTTTCGATAAGGACCGTGAACAGGCCCGGATGGTAGAAGCTATTACGGAGCTCCAATTGGAGTTGGCCTGCTGAAAAAAGCCGGCTAATCATGAATGGCGTACTCGCGCGACGGTAGCGCGGAGGTTTCCAAAAAATGAAAAAAATAAGCGTCAGGCTTATCGGCGGCTTTCTTGTCATTCTGCTTATGATCGTCGCGGTCGGATTTTATTCGTCCTTAACGGGTCAGAGATCACTTGAACATTCAATTGCGCAAAAATCAGAGTTTGAAACCAACACCATGCTTACGGGCATCAATACCAGGGTTTATACCAGGATTGATAGATTTGAACAGCATACGCAGTATCTGCTTGTTAAAGAGTCTTTAGATCGCTCCAATAGACAATTCGACGCGATGAGTTCTCCTCAAGCGTATATGGACCGCATGGAAGCGGAATGGAAAGTCGGAGTTTTGAAAATTATTGAGAATGATCTTTCTCAAAATATGAAGTATTTGAACTTCACCCATTACGAGAAAAAAGGCATGGCGCTACTCGTCTCGGACATCATCATTACGAACCGCTACGGCGCGACGATAGCGGCAACCGGAACCGCGCCGCAGTATCGATACGACGGTACCAAGTTATGGCGTAACGCGAAGGAGTCGGGATCCAGTATCGGAGCGGCAGAGTTTGACAAAACTATCGGAAAAGTCATTATACCGATTGCGGTACCGGTAATGGACAGCAAAGATAAATTCGACGGAGTAATATTGGTAAAGCTTTTGACCGATCCAATTTTCGGGAATTTGAATAGCGAAAATCAGGAGCATGAGGATTCCCAGGTCCGGATACTTACTCTGGACGGAAAGATCATCAATTCCACCAAAGCCTTTCAGTTCCTGGCGGATGCGTCTAAAGAAGATTTTTTTAAAAACCTGAAAGGCCCGAGCGGTTCGTTTGTTTCCCTTGAGAAAGGGCGAAAAACATTATTCACCTATGCGCGTTCAAAAGAAGCTCTTGGATTCATCGGGATGCCGTGGATCTTGATTTCAAGCACTGATGTGAACGAAGCGCTCGCGGAGAGTTTTATTTTACGCAACAATATATTATTCGCGTCACTGGTCCTGCTCTTATTCGGCCTGATTATTGCCCTATTGATCTCCCGTTCCATTACGCGCCCGGTAGCCGCGCTGCAGACCGCCGTAGCGGCGATTACCAAGGGAAATCTGAACTTGGTTATTGAATCAAAGGGAAATGATGAACTAAGCATGCTTGCGCGGTCGTTCGCTGAAATGCAGAAAGCGCTTCAGGGAATTACCGTATTCGCCCAACGGATATCGTCGGGGGATCTTACGACGCAGTCGATAAAACGTTCCGAAGAAGACACTCTTGGGATCACGCTTGAAAGCATGTTGGAGAATCTTCGCAGACAGACTCGCGATATTCAGGAAGGGGTCGGCGTACTCGCGGCGGCGGCAAGCGAAATATTCGCTTCCACCACCCAGTTCGCCGCGAACTCCAGCGAGACCGCGGCGGCGGTGAGCGAGACAACGACGACCATCGAAGAAGTAAAACAGACCGCGCACCTCTCTAACGAAAAAGCGAAACGGATGGCCGAAACCGCCCGAAAAACCGAAGAAATCGCCAAAATGGGAAGAGAATCCGTGGAAGAGACGACCAATATGATGGGACGGATTCGCGAGCAGATGAACACTATCCTGGAAAGCATCGTGCTGCTGAACGAGCAGAGTTCCGCGATCGGGGAAATCACGACGACGGTCAGCAATCTCGCGGACCAGTCGAACCTGCTGGCGGTGAACGCCGCTATCGAAGCGGCGAAAGCGGGCGAGCAGGGAAAAGGGTTCGTCGTCGTCGCCCAGGAAATCAGGAACCTGGCTGAACAATCCAAACGAGCCACCGCGCAGGTCCGCACCATTCTAACGGAAGTCCAAAAGGCGACGAACGGCGCGGTCATGGCGACGGATCAGGGCTCCAAGGCGGTAGAACAAGGATTGAAGCAGGCGGGGGAATCCGGAAATTCCATCGCGAGTCTGACGGAGACTGTGGCTGAAGCCGCGTTAGGGGCCGCGATGATTGCCGCGTCGAGTGAACAACAGCTGGTCGGTATGGACCAGGTGGCGATGGCGATGGAAAGCATCCAGGTTGCCATTCAGCAAGGGGTTGAGGGAACGAGACAACTTGAGAATGGAACGCAGAATCTTCATGGCGTAGGCCTGAAACTAAAACAGCTTGTTGAACAAGTCAGGATGTAGGGTATGTCAAAATTAGCCGCGGAAGAGATTGATCAGATTTTCGTATTCGCCATCGGGCAAATGAAACACGCGCTTTCCCTTTCCGGTGTGGAGAAGGTCGAACTCGCGGCGGAAGTGACTCCGATATCCGAAGCCCCGCGAATAGTTATCGGAGCCATTAATTTGAGAGGCCAGATACTTCCGGTCATCAGCATGCGCCGACGGCTTCATTTTCCGGATCGGCGTGTTATGGCCAGTGATCGGATAGTCATTGTTCGTTCCTCACGGCGACGCATCGCGTTGGTTGTGGACGAAGTTATAGGCGTACGTCCAATGAAGCGAAATGATTTCATCAAAGCCGACGCCATCTCGGAAGGGCTCGGCTGCGTCGCGGGGGCCGCGCGCATAGATGGCGAAATCACGATGATCCACGACCTGGAATTATTCCTCAGCGAAGAAGACGAGAAAGCATTGGAGAATGTATGAACGCTTCCGTTTCAAGACACGCTATCTCCGATCTCAGCGATTACGTCAGACTCCGCTTGGGAATGAACTTTCCGCGGGAGAGATGGGATGAGCTCGAAAAAAAGGTTGTCTTGGCGGCGGAGTCTCTCGGCTTTGAAGATGCGCCTTCATGCATAAAATGGATGCTTTCATCCAAGACGGACAAGCGTCAGCTGGAGATTCTCACGAGTTGTCTTACCGTCGGAGAGACGTATTTTTACCGTGAAGCGAAAAGTCTCCAAGCCCTGACGGAACAGGCATTTCCCGAAATCATCAAAGCGCATTCCAACAGTGAACAGCGTGTGCGGATCTGGTGCGCCGGATGCAGCACCGGAGAAGAGCCGTATACGATCGCCATGATGGTTTTGGAATCAGCCGAACTCAAAGGATGGGAAGTCAGCATCCTCGGGACTGATATCAATCAGGTATCTCTCAAGAAAGCGGAAGACGGTATTTATACGGAATGGTCCTTTCGCGGCGTCGATCCACGCATCAAAGAGAAGTTTTTTAATAAAGTTACCGGCACCACATTTGAGATCATGCCCGCGCTGAAAAGCATGGTGACCTTCGCCCAGCTCAATCTTATTGATGACGTTTTTCCCGCCCTGATAAACTATACAAACGCGATCGACCTTATTTTGTGCCGAAACGTGCTTATGTATCTTACGCCCGATTATGCCCAGAATGTACTCCGTAAATTCCGGCGATCGCTACTTCCGGACGGATGGCTCCTGGTGAGTCCGGTTGAAGTCCCGCTGGTTGACCCTTCCGTATTCACGCCCCTTGTCCACACCGGCGCCGTACTGCATCGGAAAGCTTTTGAGAAACCAGAATATAAAACCCGGCCGCCCTCAAAACCGACAAACCAAAAAATAAAAATTGATTCGAAACCTCCTGAACCGAAAACCGAACGGAACCGACCCGCGATAACCTTTGCCCTCGCGCAAGCGTTCTACGCCGACGCGGACTACAACGGCGCGATCGAAATCCTGAGCAGCCTCGCGTCGCGCCCCCCGGTCGAGGCCGCTGTATTCCGGCTCCTCACGCGCGCGTATGCCAACAACGGAAAACTTTCGGAAGCTGAGCGCTGGTGCCGCCGCTCAATCGCGGCCGAAAAAGAGAATGCCGCAAGCCGGTACTTGCTGGCCCTGATTAAAATAGAACAACAAAAACCGGATGACGCAATTTCAGCGTTGCGACAGGCTATATACCTTGAGCCGGATTTCATGGTGGCGCATTTTACCCTGGCGAATATTTATCGCAGAGAGAAAAAACTTGCGGAATCCGAACGACACCTAAAAAACACGCTCAAAATACTTCGCCATTACCGAGCGGAGGAGCAACTTCCGGAATCGGAAGGAATCACCGCCGGGAATATGATTGAAATGATCGCGGCGTTGCGTTTAAACGGAAAAATAAATGCATAACGGTGATCGCGCGATCCTCCGGGACAGGGCAAAAAAGCTCGCGTTCGTACCCGAGCCGACGAACGAAGAAACGGTTCAGGTCCTACGATTCCTCCTGGGTACGGAAACGTATGCGGTCGAATACGCGCATATCGTCGAGGTTGCCCCATTATTACATGTGACGCCATTGCCCTGCGTACCTTCATTCGTACGGGGGATTATCAATCTGCGCGGCAGGATCGTATCAATTCTGGATTTGAAATCACTATTCGGTCTTCCCGATATAGACTCCACGTCTACCACCAGCGCGATCATTCTTCAATCGCCGCTCATCGAATTCGGTCTTTTGGTTGACGAAATTCTGGGGATGTCGACTATTCCGCTATCCGGCCTTCAAGTGTCGCTGCCGACTTTGACGGATATACGTTCAGAGTATCTGAAGGGCGTTACTGCGGAAGGTTTGGTTCTTCTGGACGCGGAGAAATTCCTGGCGGACAAAAAGCTGCTGGTCAATGAAACCGTCAGGAGCACGGTATGAGCAGAGAAAGCGAATTCCTGACCAGATTGCGGGAAACCTTCAAAGCGGAAGCCGAAGAACACCGCGCGGCGATATTAGCCGGCCTTTTGGAATTGGAAAAAGGAGAATCGGGAAAGGAACGCGATTCCGCCATCATTGAAATTATTTTCCGAGAGGCGCACAGCTTGAAAGGAGCAGCCCGGGCGGTGGACATCGGTGGGATCGAACGACTTTGCCAAACGGTTGAAAGTATTTTCTCAACCCTGAAGAAGGGAAATCGGCGGCCCGAGCGAAAGATATTCGATTCATTGTATAAAGCGATGGATCTGATCGGAGAGATGACGAACGGGACCGTTCCGGTATCCGAGACGGAACTCGGAGCGTTGCTGAAGCTCCTCAAAAGCCAAGCGGAGACCGAAAGCGTCATAGATGACGCGCCGCGGAGCGCCGGCGTCCCTTCCCGCAAAACTACGGTCACCATGCCGGATACCGTCAGGATCTCGGCCAAACGGCTTGGCTCGATTTATCTGCAGGCGGAGGAAATGCTATCCGTTAAGCAGTCCATGGCCAGACACGCGTCCGAACTCAACGAGCTTCAGACGCTTCAGGGGGGATGGCATAAGTCATGGATCAAGATCAGCCCCACGATTAGAAAAATGCGGGATCAATCCGCGAATAACGCCCCGATGACCAAGGTTGTCGACTTTTTGGACAGCTACATGGCGTATGGAATTTCGGTTCGGCAGAAGCTTGAAGTAATGAGCACCGAGGCGGTCCTGGATAACCTTCACACGGGTGAGCGTGTTGATTCCCTGCTGGCGGAGATCAAGACGGCCCTCATTCTTCCCTTCTCCGTTCTTCTGGAATCTTTCCCGCGGATGATCCGAGATCTCGCCGTTGAGGAAGGGAAAGAAGTGCTTTGGGCGGTTCAGGGAGACGACGTCCAGATAGATAAAAGAGTGTTGGAGAAAATTAAAGATCCCCTCATCCATATCGTGCGAAACAGCATCAGCCACGGCATAGAAAAGATCGGCGAACGGGAAAAACACGGGAAACCGCGCGCGGGTACCATTTCTCTTCATATCGAACGAGCGGATAACGATACGATCGAACTTACGGTGGCCGACGATGGCGCGGGGGTCGACCTTACCCAGGTCAGAGCCGCGGCCGTCGCGAAAGGATTCCTCACTGACGTGGAAGCGGAGGCTTTGAATGACCGGGATGCGCTGGAGCTTATCTTCCTTTCTGAACTCTCCACGAGTCCGTTGATCACGGCTATCTCCGGAAGGGGACTCGGGCTGGCCATCGCGCGCGAAAACATTGAAACAGTAGGCGGAGCGCTATCCGTTGAAACAACCCAAGGGAAGGGCACGGTTTTTCGTATTCGGATCCCTCTTTCTCTCGCTACGTTCCGAGGCGTCCTGGTAAAAAGCCGGGACCATTTGTTCGTTATCCCGACCGTGAATATCGATCAGGTTTTGAACGTGGAAGAATCTTCGGTCGTATTCATTGAGACGCGGGAAAGCATTCCGCTTTCGGGCCGTGCCGTTTCATTGGTCAACCTCGGCGACGTTCTGGGCTTGAAAGCGGTCCCGCGGGAAAAGCGCGACACCGAGAGATTTTTGGCGATCGTACTTTTCGTCTCAGGGACGCGGATCGCTTACCGGATCGACGCGGTGCTGGGAGAGCAGGAAGTGCTCGCGAAGAAATTAGGCGGCCAGCTTATTCGCGTACGCAATCTGATCGGCGCGACCGTCCTAGTCACCGGGGAGGTGGTACCGATTTTAAACCCATACGATTTGAGCAAATCAGTCCCGCTCACGCCGGGGCCGGCTCCGGTGACGGATATCAACGTCACAAGTGAAGAGACAAACCGAAAAATACTCGTCGCGGATGATTCGGCAACATCCCGAATGCTTTTGAAAAGCCTGCTTGAATCCGCCGGCTACCAAGTACAAACCGCCGTCGACGGCGCTGAAGCTTACGCGTCCTTGCGCGTTGAGAAGTTTGATCTCCTGGTGTCCGATATCGAGATGCCGCGAATGAACGGTTTCGTTCTCTGTGAAAAAGTTCGCGGTCTAACCAAGACGGCGGACCTTCCCATCGTACTCGTCTCATCCCTTGGTTCTCAGGAAGACCGGGAAAAGGGCATTGAAGCGGGAGCTAACGCTTATATCGCAAAGTCGCGCTTTGATCAGAGCAATCTGCTGGATGCCGTCAAACGGCTGCTCTGATATCGGGGTTAGGTATGATCCGCGTAATGATTGTCGATGATTCACCTGTAGTAACAGACCTCCTGACATTCATCCTGGAATCGGATCCGAAGATCAAGATCGTCGCGACCGCCAAAGACGGATATCAGGCGATAGAAATGGCCTTGAATACACATCCCGACGTCATAACGATGGACATCTATATGCCGGTGATGGATGGAGTCGAAGCGATAGCCAAGATCATGTCGACCAACCCGATACCGACGGTGATCGTCAGCACCAATGTGGACCCGAAAGAAACAGGGGAGGCATTCCGCGCACTGCAGGCGGGCGCGATCGCTGTCTGCGCGAAACCGCAAGGCCCTACGCATCCGCTGTTCGATGTCCAGTCACGCGCGATAGTGCAGACCGTAAAAATGGCTTCCGAGGTAAAAGTAGTCCACCGCTGGGAACCGATGAACCGCGCCCACCACTTGCACGCGAAAACCAAGGAAGCATTTTCAACGCGAGAGGATACGATCCAAATCGTCGCGATCGGCGCTTCTACGGGAGGGCCGCCGGTCCTTTGCGAAATCTTGTCCGGACTGAAAAAAAATTTCTCGGCGCCTATCCTGATTGTCCAACACATCGCTCCGGGATTCCTACCCGGCATGGTCGGCTGGCTCAAGTCAAGTTCAGGAGTTTCTGTGGAAATCGCGTCGGAGAAAATAAAACTCCGGCCTGGTCACGTATATCTGGCTCCGGACGGCTTTCATATGGAAGCGCTTAAGCCTGCCTGTATTCACTTGACGCGGAATGCCGCTGAAAACGGAATGCGTCCGGCAATATCGGTTCTTTTCCGGTCGGTGGCCGCGAATTTCGATCGATCGGCGATAGGGATTCTGCTCACCGGGATGGGCAAAGACGGCGCTGCGGAACTTCTGGAGATGAGAAATAACGGGGCGCTCACCATCGTTCAGGATAAGAAGTCTTCGGTGGTCACCGGCATGCCCGCGGAGACTGATAAGCTCGGAGCGGCGCAGTACGTTCTCCCGCCCGCCAAAATCACGGAGATGCTTAACGGCCGGATTGGGGAGATGGAGTAAATAATGGTGACAAAAACTAAAAAGACAATACTGATCGCCGACGATGATGAAGGGATTACCGCGCTGCTGAAAATGCTTTGCGAAAGCTACGGGTATCTCACGATCACCGCGGTCAATGGAAATGAAGCGGTTGAAACGACAATCCGGAGCATGCCGGACCTCATCGTAATGGACGGAAACATGCCGGAAAAAAACGGCTTTGACGCCACGCGCGAATTGAAATCAAATCCGCGGACGCAGCACATTCCGATAGTGATGCTCACGGGGATGCAGACCCGCGATGATCGACTCCGCGGCTTTGCTGCCGGGGCTAATGATTTTCTCTCTAAACCCGTGGACGGAGAAGAGTTTTCCCTCAGAGTTTCCAACAACCTGAAAATTAAGGAATACCATGATTTCCTTCAAAACCACGCGTCTATTTTGGAAATACAAGTAAAGCGAAGGACCGAAGATATCCACAATGCGCTGGAAAAATTAAAAACGGCGAACATCCAGGTGACGCAGGGGTATATTGACACCATATACCGACTGGCGGTTGTTTCGGAATTCAAAGACGCGGATACCGGGACGCACATCAAGCGCATCGGGTTCCTTGCGCAGGAACTTGCCGCACTCCTCGGTATGGACAAGGATTTCACGGAGGCGATCTTCCATGCCGCCATGATGCACGACATCGGGAAAGTAGGAATACCGGATAACGTCATGCTGAAAACCGGCGCCCTGAACGAAGAGGAATGGAAAATAATGAAAACGCATCCCGAAACGGGCGCCCGCATCTTGAGCGGATCGACCTCCCCCTATTTGATCATGGCGGAACAGATCGCCCATTCCCATCATGAACGCTGGGACGGAAGCGGCTATCCATCCGCGCTCAAAGGTGAGGACATCCCCCTTGCCGCCCGCATTACCACCATCGTCGACCAGTACGACGCGCTCCGAACTGAGCGCAGTTACAAGCCCGCCTTTACCCATGACGTGGCCATGCGGATCATTTCCGAAGGCGACGGACGAACCCGTCCTACCCATTTTGATCCGCGAGTGCTCGAAGCATTTTCATCGAACGGACTGCGTATTGAAGTGATCTTCGAGCAGATAGCCAAGGAGGCTCCTCATGGATAAACACATCCTGATTGTAGAAGACAGTCCGACTCAATCGCTATTGCTGGAGAACGTGCTTGAAGACGCCGGATATCAAGTAAACGCTTCCGCGAACGGACTGGCTGCCGTCGAATATCTCAAATTCAATGTACCGAATCTTGTGATCAGCGATGTCATCATGCCGGAAATGAACGGCTACCAACTATGCCAAGCGATACGAATTGATGAAAAACTTAAAAACATTCCCATTCTTCTTTTAACGAGCCTTGCGGATGAGGGGCAAGTAATCGCGGGACTGGAATCCGGAGCGGACGCGTTCATCACCAAGCCGTACGATAAAGAGCGCCTTCTAAAAAAGGTTGAGGCGCTCCTTACAAGCGATGAACAATCGGATGCCGCCGGCGAAGGTGGTGATCCCGAAGTGATTTTCTCAGGCAAGAAATATCGCATTCATTCCAACCGTTCCCGTATCCTGCGATATTTGATTTCAACGTACGACAGCATCCTTCAACTCAACGTGCGGCTTGCCGATTCAGAAGCGAAATTACTCAACCTCAATACAATACTTGAGGAGAAAGTTCAGACTAGAACCGCTTCCCTTACTCTGGAAGTTGAACAAAGAAAAGACGCTCAGCACACGGTGCAGATCACCAAGGATGAAGCCCGCGAGGCCCGCGAATCACGCGAATACGCCGAAAGCGTCATCGACACAATTCGTGAACCCTTGATCGTTCTGGACCAGGATCTCCGAGTCGTCACGGTCAGCCGTTCCTTCTATGAAGTTTTCAAGGTGAACCCGGAAGAGACCGTCGGACAGCTTATTTACGACCTGGGAAATAAACAGTGGGATATTCCTCAGCTGCGCGAATTGCTTGAAACCATCCTTCCCCGAAAAGCGTCGTTCGACAACTATGAGGTTGAACACGATTTTACGACAATCGGCAGACGGATCATGCTTTTAAACGCACGGCAAATTCAGCGGGTGTCGGGAAAAGAGCGCATCATTCTCCTGGCGATAGAAGATATCACCGAGCGCAGAGAAATTGAGAACGGTTTGGAAAAAGCCCGTAAAGAACTTGAAACGACAAAGATATCCGAAGACGCGGCCCGCGAATACTCAGAGAGCATCATCAATACCGTTCGTGAATCGTTAATTGCGTTGGATCAGGATTTGCGGGTAGTATCCGTGAGCAGATCCTTTTATGAAGTTTTTAAAGTTAATCCGGAAGAGACCGTTGGCCAGCTGATTTACGATCTAGGAAATAAGCAGTGGGACATTCCAAAACTGCGGGAACTCCTGGAAACAATTCTTCCTCAGAAAGCCTCTTTTGAGAACTATGAAGTTGAACACGATTTTGCCAATATCGGGAAACGCATCATGCTTCTGAACGCGCGTCAAATTCAAAGGGCGTCGGGGAAAGAGCGCATTATCCTTTTAGCAATAGAAGACATAACCATTCGCAGAGAATTGGAAGAAGCGCACAGCAGATTGGCGGCTATCGTCGAATCCGCCGATGACGCGATTATCGTTGAGGATTTGGATGGGAAAATAATAAGCTGGAACAAAGGCGCTGAAACAACCTATGGGTATACCGCCGAAGAAATTATAGGAAAGACGACGGATGTTATAATGCCGCCCGGAGATCCCGACATAAATAAAATCGGTATCGCTAAAATAGTCCGGGGAGTGGGCATTAAACATTTTGAAACAAAGCGCAGGAGAAAAGACGGGCAAATTATCGATGTTTCGTTAACTCGATCGCCGGTAAAAAATTCAGCAGGTACTATCATAAGCGCATCAACAATCGCCCGAGATATCACTGCACGGAAAGAAATTGAGAACGGACTTGAAAAAACTCGCAAAGAATTGGAAATCATCAAAAAGACCGCTGATGAAGCGAGTGAGTTTGCGGAAAGCATAATCAATACCGTACGCGAACCTTTGATTTCTTTAGACCAAAACCTGCGCGTGGTTACTGTCAGCCGTTCTTTCTACGATGTCTTTAAGGTCAACCCGGAAGATACCGTCGGACAGCTTATTTTTGATTTGGGAAATAAACAGTGGAACATCCCCAGACTCCGAGAATTACTGGAAACAATTCTTCCTCAAGAAGCTTCTTTCGACAATTATGAAGTCGAACACGATTTCACCAATATCGGACGCCGCATCATGCTGCTGAACGCGCGCCAAATTCAAAGAGCATCCGGAAAAGAGCGGATCATCCTATTGGCCATTGAAGACATCACCGAGCGTAAGGAAATTGAATACGGCTTGGAAACAGCTCATCAAGATTTGGAAAATTTAACCGCCGAATTAAAACGCGTCGCGAAAGTAAAATCGGAATTCCTTGCCAACATGTCGCATGAACTCAGAACTCCGCTCAACTCAATCAACGGATTTTCCGAAGTATTGTACGACGAAACCTTCGGAGCTCTGAACGACAAACAAAAGAAATACGTAAATAATGTTTTAACAAGCGGGAAACACCTCCTTCTGCTAATAAATCAAATACTTGATATGGCGAAGGTAGAATCCGGGAAAATGAAATTAGCTTTAACAAATGTGCCGATTAAAACAATTTTGAACGAGATCGTCCTATTGGTAGAGGATTTGGCCGGCAAAAAGAATATTCAAATTCAGCTTGAAATAGCGGAGGATCTGCCGGTTATAGAAGCGGACGAGCTTAAGATAAAAGAAGTCATTTATAATTTGCTTTCAAACGCGGTGAAGTTCACGCCGGATGGAGGCAAAATAGGAATGAAAGCGAGCAAGCAAGATTCTGAAATTGAAGTGACAGTTTGGGATACCGGAGTGGGCATAGCGCTTGAAAATATGGATAAAATATTTGAAGGTTTTTTCCGCGTCGATACGCCCTATTCCAGGTTAACCGAAGGAACCGGACTCGGCTTACCGCTCTCAAAAAAAATGGTTGAATTGCACGGCGGTAAGTTCTACGTGTATTCAGAAGGCCTGGATAAAGGCACTTCGGTACGATTCACTCTACCCATATTATCTGGAAAAGAGGCGTAATATGAAAAAGAAAGTCTTAGTTGTGGATGATAATGAAAACAATCTGTTGTTGGAAAACGACCTCCTTGAGGTCGCCGGTTTTGAGGTATTTACCGCTGAGAACGGCGCACGCGGAATTGCTATGGCGCTAAAGGAAAAGCCGGACATCATAATTATGGATGTGCGGATGCCAGACATGATGGGGACCGAAGCCGCGAAAATATTGCGGAAAGATGATATGACGAAAGATATCCCCATAGTATTCGTCACCGCCTCCGTTCTTGCTGAAGGCAGAGGCGAGATAAGCGCTATCCCGAATACCGGATTTATCGGAAAACCGATAAACACCCGAACCTTTGTTACAGAAATAAGTCAATACTTCAAATGAGGTTAATAGACATCGGAGAGTCAAAATGAAAGACAGATCGGTACTTTTAATAGTAGACGACCAAAGCCAAAACATTGAACTTCTTGAAGCCCATCTGATTCCGCAAGGCTATGAAATCGTTTCGGCGACGAACGGGATTGAAGCTTTGGACATTCTTTCAAAAACAAACATAGATCTGATTTTATCGGACGTTATGATGCCCGTCATGGACGGCTTTGAATTCACCCGCAAGGTGAGAAGCGACGGACCCAATCCTCAGATTCCGATAATTTTAGTTACCGCGTTACGGGAAAAGGAAGATCGCGTAAGAGGAATTGAAGCGGGATGTGACGACTTTATTACGAAACCAGTTGATAAGCATGAGCTGATAGCTCGCGTCAAATCTCTTTTAAAAGTAAAAGCCTACAACGACCTGAGAAATAATTATCAAACCGAACTGGAATCCGAGATAGCTCAACGGACCGAGGAACTGAAGAAATCGTTCGAAGAAAATAAAGTTCTTGAACATCAGCTTTTTCAGTCTCAAAAAATGGAAGCGATCGGGAGACTAGCAGGCGGTGTCGCT
Source organism: Treponemataceae bacterium (assembly GCA_041666155.1). Classification (GTDB taxonomy): domain Bacteria; phylum Spirochaetota; class Spirochaetia; order Treponematales; family Breznakiellaceae; genus SZUA-426. The sequence continues at coordinate 6,518 of JBAYHM010000024.1, read as the reverse complement.
CATGATTTCAATAACATCCTGCAAGTCATTCAAGGCTTTACCGATCATATACTCACAAAAACACCGGAAGAGGATCCCCGCTTGGCTTGGTTGAAACAAATCCGCGTCGCCTGCGACAAGGCAGCCGCGCTGGTGCAGAGGCTGCTCTCGTTCAGCCGGAATCAAGCGCAGAACAAAATAGTCCTAAATCTCAACACGGTATTAACGGACATAGCCACTATGCTTCAGCAACTCCTCGGGGAACGCATCGAACTGATCTTGGATTTTTCACCGAGTCTATCCGATATCGAAGCCGATCGGACTCAGATCGATATGGTGTTGATGAACCTCTCGGCAAATGCGAGGGACGCCATGAGCGAGGGCGGAAAGCTCAGCTGGAAGACCTCAAACGTCACGCTACCGACAGGCGCCTACGTGCTGCTATCAGTTCGAGATACCGGCACGGGGATGGATGAAGAAACGATGAATCATATGTTTGAACCTTTTTATACCACGAAGGCGATAGGAAAGGGCACAGGCTTGGGACTAGCGACCGTATACGGCGTAGTAAAGCAGGCGGGCGGTACCATCGAGTGCTCAAGCAGTCCGGGTAAAGGCACCGAGTTCAGAATCTATTTGCCGCGGTTTTCATCATGAAGAACATGGCGCGCGTCCTTATCGTTGACGATGATCCTCAAGTTCTTGAGATCATCTCCCTCATGCTGGACCCTTCCCTATATTTAGTTCTTCACGCGCACAGCGGAGAAGAGTGCCTCCGTATCGCAGGCTCGGAATCCCCGGATGTGATCCTCCTTGACGTACACATGACGGGAATGGACGGGAACGAAACCGCGACTTCGCTCTCCCGGAACGAAAAAACGCGGAATATTCCCATCGTTATGATGACGGGTTTAATTGAAGACGCGGATCGGATCAAAGCCCTGAAAGCGGGCGCCGTAGATTTCCTCATGAAACCGTTAGTGAGAGAAGAGCTGGCGGCCAAGATCGCTTCTATTGTAAGATTGAAAGCGTACCACAACGATACCCTCGATCAACGAGAGGCTTTAGTGGCGGAAGTCGCCGGTAAGACCGGACAGTTGACGGCGGCCTTAGAGACGTTTTCCCGGTTCGTACCGAGTGAATTTCTTACATGCCTTTCCAAGAAGAATATTATCGACATCGCGCTAGGCGACCAGGTGCAGACGAATCTGTCTATCCTTTTTGCCGATATCCGTTCCTTCACCGCCATGTCGGAAAGAATGACGGCCCAAGAGAATTTCAAATTCCTGAATTCCTATTTCAGCCGAATGAACCCGTACATCTGGGAAAACGGCGGATACATTGATAAATATATGGGTGACGCGATCATGGCGCTTTTTCCGACCGGGCCCGACGCCGCGTTGGACGCCGCGATTCTGATGCTGAAACACATTCCCGTGTATAACAATCAACGTTCACGTTTCGGGTACGAACCAATCAAAATAGGAATCGGCGTCAACGATGGAAACGTCATGCTCGGCATAATCGGGAGCGAACGATTTATGCAGGGGACCGTGATTTCGGACGCGGTAAATCTCGCGTCGCGGCTTGAAGGACTGACAAAGGAATACGGCGTAACCCTAATCATTTCCCGATACGTGCTTTTCGGGCTTAAGGACGCGGACCGCTACCATTACCGCTTTTTGGATAATGTACGGCTGAAAGGCAAAACGGAAGCGGTTCCCGTCTACGAGATGTTCGATGCGGACCCTCCGGCATTAATCGAACAAAAAATCGCTACCCGCGATGTTTTTGAAAAAGCGATCTACGAATTCCACGCCGGTAGATACAACTCGGCCATCGATCTGTTCCAGTCTCTCCTTCCGTTGAGTATCGCGGACAAACCCGTGGAAATATACAAGACGCGCTGCCTACACGCGATTGCGGAGGGTCGCCATAAGCGCGATAGCCCCGAGTACTGCATGCTGGAACCGGTGGAAGAAATATGAATACTTTAATGATTGTCGATGATGACGATATGATCCTCAGTTCCATACAACTCATCTTTTCGGACGATGAAAATATGGAAGTAGTGACGGCTTCCAACGCTAGAGATGCCGGAGCCATCCTTACCCGAAAAACGGTGGACGTTATTATAGCCGATCAGCATATGCCGCAGATATCGGGAACCGAGTTTCTACGTTTCGTCCACGAACACTACCCGAACATCCAGCGGATCATACTAACCGGGGACGCAAGCCAGAAAACGACTATCAACGCGATCAATAGAGCCGAGGTATTCCGGTTTCTGATCAAACCGTGCGATTCGGCCGAGATCCTTGCGACAGTCCATCTTGCGTTGGAGATCAAGCGATTACGAGACGCGAATGATGAGCTCAACCGTAAGGTCCAAGCGCAGAATGAAATTTTGGAAAAAAACAACGCGATCTTGGAGCAAACGGTCGCCGACAGAACTATCCAGCTGCGCAAAACTCTTGATGCCCTTCGAAAACAGAATACGGCGTTGAAAGAACAGAGAACAAGCGTGGTTGAATTGATGTTAGCCCTAGTCGGTCAGTATGACCTCGTGAAAGGAAGAATGGCCCGACAGATTTGGGAATCCATCCGATTCTTCGCCGAAAAGACCGGCCTGGTATTGAGTGATGAATTTCCATTCGCGGCGATGTTGAAAGTATTCGTCGATCCGGCTTCGGTGAACGGCGATGATACTTTCTTACGCCTGTTGTCGTCGATAGAAGGATTTGCCTCAATCGCCGGGTTAATTATGGGGGCCCAGGAGAACTACAATGGAACAGGACCTTTGGGATCAAAAGGTGACGCCGTCCCGATGGAAGCCCGTTTGCTGCGGGTGGCTTCGGATTTCTATGTGCTCAATCCCGATAATCCGGCTCTTTCGCGTAATTACATCTTGAACCAAATAGATAAATTGTATGATCCGGAAATAGCCGAGAAATTTATAATGACTTGCCACGACGGCCTTGATACGGCCGCTTCCTTTACGGTTGATATAGAAAACTTGCTTCCCGGGATGGTCATCTGTCAGGATATTCAGTTGAAAAACGGCGCGATGCTGATGCCGACCGGTACTTCGCTCAATATCGCGATGATTACTCAACTAAAGAAACTTCAAAAATTACTCAACACCAAAATCAACATCTTCGCGGAATTGGGGAAAAATTTCGGAACATGAAAAAAACATTTATCACGAATTCTTTTATTTAAGGAACGCCAGCAGCTCTTTGTTCACCTCGTCCGCATGTGTCCAGGTAAGGCCGTGCGGCGCGTCTTTCACCACCACCAATTGCGCGTCTTTAACGGATTGGTACGTACGAAGTCCCGTAGCGGCCATGGGAAGAATCCGATCGGCATCGCCGTGAATTACCAGTGTTGGTATTTTGATGTGCTCAAGGTCTTTGCGGAAATCGGTAGCCCATGCCGAAATACAATCGAGCGTGCCTTTCGCCGACGCGCCGACCGCGATATTCCAATGGTACTGGATGACCTGATCGCTGATTAGCGTACCGCGCAGGAGATCTACATTGTAGAAATCCGCGAGAAAAGCGGAGAGATACGCCGGCCGATCGGCGATAAGCGCGTTTCTAATTCTGTGGAAGACGTAACTGTCCATTCCATCGGGGTTGTCGGGAGTTTTCAAAAGAAACGGCGGGATGGAAGAAATGAATACGGCCTTGTTCACTCGTTCCGATCCGTAGCGCCCCAGATAGCGGGCCACCTCTCCGCCGCCCATGGAGAAGCCGACTAACGCGACGTGCCGCAGGCCAAGCCTTGTAAGGAGCTTGTGCAGATCCAAGGAAAAATTTTCGTAGTCGTAACCCGAAGAGGGTTTCGCGGATTGGCCGAAGCCCCGGCGGTCGTAAGTGATCACCCGGAATCCCGCCGACAGCAAGGCCGATACCTGCTTCTCCCAAGCGGCGCTGCTCAGCGGCCATCCGTGAATTAGTACTACCGTATTGCCCGAGCCGAAGTCCTCAAAATACAAATCAATCGCGCCGGTATTTTCCTCGCCGACATTAAAAAACGGCATATCATTCTCCCTTCCCCATCATGATTTTCCCTCCAATTCGCTGATCGGAATCTTGAGCGCGTCGGCTACGCCATTCCCGTACGCTGGGTCCGCCTTTAGGCAGTGGCCGATATGTCGAAGCATAATTTCCCGCGGAGCGTCGCCCAAAGAACGCGCGGTATTCTCAAACAGAACTCTCCGGTGCGTGTCACCCATCAGGCGGAATAATTTCCCCGGTTGGCTGTAATAATCCGTATCGTCGTCTTGACTCCAGTGACCGGTTGACCCCTCCAGGTCCAACGGCGGTTCCGAGAAATCGGGCTGTTCCTTCCACTCTCCATAACTGTTCGGTTCATAACCGAGCGTACCGCCATGGTTGCCGTCAACCCGCATGGCTCCGTCGCGGTGGTAGCTGTGGAAGGGACAGCGCGAAGCGTTCACCGGAATGAGGTGGTGGTTCACCCCAAGGCGGTAGCGCTGCGCGTCGCCGTAGGAGAACAGGCGACCCTGCAGCATTTTGTCCGGCGAGAAACCGATGCCGGGGACGATGTCGGCCGGATTGAAAGCCGCTTGCTCCACTTCGGCGAAATAATTTTCGGGATTTCGGTTCAGCTCCATCTCCCCGACTTCCAGCAGCGGATACTCTTTGTGGAACCAGACTTTGGTCAGGTCGAAGGGGTTGTAGGCCATTTTCGCGGCATCTTTTTCAGGCATTATTTGGACGTACATCGTCCATTTCGGGAAGGTTTTATTTTCGATGCTTTCGTAGAGATCTCGTTGGTGACTATCGCGATCCTCACCGATCAATTTTTCCGCGTCCTGATCGCTGATGTTCCGGATGCCCTGTTGCGTCGCGAAACTGAACTTGACCCAGAACCGTTGGTTATCCGCGTTGATAAAGCTGAAGGTATGACTGCCGAAACCGTGCATATGCCGGTAGGAATACGGGATTCCGCGATCGCTCATCGTGATGGTGACTTGGTGAAGCGCTTCAGGCAAGGAAGTCCAAAAATCCCAATTGTTTTTCGGGCTGCGAAGATTGGTGCGCGGATCGCGCTTGATGGCGTGATTGAGGTCCGGGAACTTGAGCGGATCGCGCATGAAGAATACCGGCGTATTGTTGCCCACCAGATCCCAGTTGCCTTCCTCGGTGTAGAACTTCAGGGCAAAACCGCGTATGTCGCGTTCGGCGTCGGCTCCGCCGCGCTCGGCGGCGACCAGCGAAAATCTGGCGAACATTTCCGTCTTCTTTCCCACTTTAGAAAAGATCTTTGCCTTGGTGTAACTGGTGATATCGTGAGTTACGGTAAATGTTCCGTAAGCCCCGGAACCCTTGGCGTGCATGCGTCGTTCAGGAATCACTTCGCGGTCAAAGTGCCCGAGCTTTTCCAGAAACCAGATATCTTGAAGCAGGGCCGGTCCCCGTTTCCCCGCCGTCTGTATATTCTGGTTGTCGACTACGGGCGCTCCCGCGTTAGTAGTAAGATCCATATCTTTTTTCCCCATAAAACGGACTCCTTTTTTCAACACGCGGTCTTCAACGAGCGGACAAAATTATCGTGATCGTGTCCGAGAACGAACCCTCGGTCGGCAGTTGTGAAAATGAAAGGATCGTCGCGAGTAACGCGTAGCGCGTAGGAACCGCGTAGCTCTGCGAGGCGCCGCTTTGGGCAAGCGTCTGAGCGCCCGCCGACAAAAGCACCGGGGTTCCGTTGGAGGCAAGCGAGTACGGGACCTTGCTCCCATCCGACGGATTCACGAGCGCGCTCCCGTTCGCGGAGCTGAGCGAAAGCGCGTAGGGTATATTCGCCTTCACCAGGAGATCGGCTCCTTTGGACACGTCGGGTTGTAGAATGCCGAAATCCAGGGCCGTCGTTGTTGAGCTGACAGAATACGTTCCGCCGCTGGGCATAACCGAGACGTCGTAAAAACCGCCGACTTGAACGCTTACGTAAAAGATGACCGAATCGGCGATTGCGCCCGAGGGGGGGTATGAACTTGAGTACAGATTTGCGCGGAGCGTAATTCTATAGAGGCCCGGAGCGGGCAGATTGCTCGGGAACACGTCGACGAGGAAAGGAAGCGTTATCCGGTCATGTTTCTTTGATCCGGAGGGAAATGACCCCGTAAGCGTTTCCTGCGCGGTCGCGGGACTTCCGTCAACTGAGAGCCGTGAAACCCCATTGGCGGAAAAGAGTCCGTAGTCAACGCTTTCCTGCGGCACCTGCGGCGTCGGGGTACGGGAGAGTTCAGTAAATACCAGACAAACCGGACCCGTATAATGATTGCTCTCCAGAGTGACCACCCCCTGAACTTGCGTCGTCGCTGTAGGTGAATACGTGGGAAGCGGATCGTAGGGGACTTGGTAAATGAGGGGCTCCGCGGCCACCGCGCCCAATAAAGAGAGGAGAAGGAAGATCGCGATAAAGCCGCCTTGCCGCAAAATCATGCCGCCGGTTCTCTTTGGTCCATTGGCTGTCATCGATTCATTCCTTTCGCCGGGGAACCGGCCCTG
>JBAYHM010000023.1:0-25207 GCA_041666155.1 Treponemataceae bacterium | reverse complement strand
GTTTCCTTCGTACTTCTCGCCGGTACGGCTATAGAGTTCGTCGCTTTCAAAACGAAGCCTTCATGGATCCCTTTTGGTGAAGTGTTCACGGATGTGGTCGAGAAGGCGTTGGAGATATTTAAATGAAAAGATACGTTCTGGGCATTTGCGGCGCGTCAGGTGGCGTGTATGCCTTGCGTGCGCTGCGATTACTCGCGTCATGTGAACTAGAAACACACGTTGTTGTATCCGCGGAAGGCGAACGGGTCCTCTTTGCGGAGACGGGCGTAGATATCGGAGAGTTTATCGCGGCGTTCGATGAGACTGCTCGTTCGCATGTTATACGCCATGCACACAACAATTTTTTTGCTTCAATTTCTTCCGGTTCATTCAGAACCGACGGAATGCTGGTGCTTCCTTGTACTCTTTCGGCGATCGGTTCGATCGCGAACGGGACTGGCGGCGACCTATTGCGGAGGGCTGCCGACGTTCATATAAAAGAACGACGACCTTTGGTACTCGTTCCGCGTGAAACGCCGTTATCGGTCATACATCTTCGGAACATGCTGACCTTGGCGCAAGCCGGCGCGGTTATTCTTCCCGCATGCCCCGGCTTTTACGGAAAGCCGAAAACTATCGACGACCTTGTCGATTTTGTCGTCGGCAGGGCGCTTACCGCTCTCGGCGTCGATTGCGATCTCGCTCCCGAGTGGGACGGTAAATAAAAAACGGCCTACCGAAATCCGATGGGATTCCGGCAGGCCGCCCGTCTTACAAAAACTACTAGAACCGAACGCGAGTCTCGAAAGTAACCGTGGGCTCTACCTTCGGTTGTCCGTATTCAAAACGGACAGAACCATCAGGATTGTGGGAGGTCGCAGTGGAAACGACGATCGCGAAATCCACCGTTGAGGCAATCGGATAGATCACTTCGCCTTTAAGGACCGTGTTCGCGTCGAAGAGGCTTACACCGGCGACGTTCGAGGCGATCGCATAGGCAAAGCCGGTGCGCTCGTAGCTGAATGAGCCGGACAGATCCAGAACCGGGATCACGCCTTTCTTGATCAGCAATTTCGCCTGGATGTAGTCATTACTGAGCACTTCCATCGTGGGGGTGGCGCTGTCCGAACTCCACGGCATCATATAGCCCGCGTTAAAGGAAATTCTGTCGTTGAAGAAGGAGAAACCTGCTTCGCCGTACACGCCGTGGGTTAATTTATTGCCGGCGGGATTCAGGAGCATTTCTTTGAATTCCTGCGCATATACGGCTCTATTGCGCTCATAGGCGGAATTGAAGAACGTCGGTCGATAGGCGCCGCGATATTGGCGGTATTCCAAGCGCCAATCTATGAAAAGTACCTTACCGATGAAGCCGGCGACGATTCCGTAGTTATTGAACGCTTCCAAACCGCTGCCCGCGTCCGGGTCGTAAACGGCTTTCAGCTGCAAGCCGGGCGATACTGTCGTAGTCCCGTTAGTGACGCTCTTTCGGGTGATGGGAAGAATAGCCGCGACGTCCGCAAAGGCGCGGAGGCCGAAGGCAGGGTTATTGAGGATCGGGAAGTCGAGGTCAAGCCCGGTGCCCAACAATACCGGTTTGCCGGTCACATCGGCATCCGAACCGGAAAGGTCGCCGGCCGGATCGATATCCGCAATGAGTGAAAGGCCAACGAATTTAAGGAATTTGAATCGGCCGCCGAAGATTTCCGGCTCGGCCAAGTCGTTTACAACACCTTCAATACCCCAGAAACCAGAATCGATTCCGGCGTTGAAACCAACACGACGAACGGCGGGGAAATCGGAGTCGTTGGCGAAATTCCTCATTATGATGCCGTGGCCGATGGTCATGGAAGAAAGGTTACCAATCTTGAGGTAAACCGGGTCAAAGGCTTGGTTGCCGTATTCGACAAAGCGGATTTTAAGCGCCAAGTCTCTGACAACATCTAAGCTGCCTTTCAGCGGATCAGTACTCCAATACTCCGAACCGAAAGACCACTCGTTGTTCCCATTGGGTTTATACCAGTTGCTCGGGTCAAAGAGGTCGGCGGTGTAAATAATCGGTAAGTAGAGGCTCAATTTAAGCTTGCTGATCGTAAAAGTCGGCTGGATGATGGCTTTTGAATACGTCTTACCGTCAATAACCACCGAACCGATTTCAAAGCCGACCATGTCGCCGAGCCAAGTCATCAACTTGGACTTGGAGGTATCGAGTTTCGGCGTGGGCAACGGACTTGGGTCACCGGATGCGGACGGAGCGGGAGAAGGTGCGGGGACGGCGGCGGGAGCCGTTTCCTCCACTTTTTTCTCTTCAGCGACGGGAGTTGCTTCAGTTGTTTCATTAGGAACGGTCGCCGGATCGAGATTAGTGAACTCGACGTCGGAGAATTCCTGGGAAAGTTGTTCGGCCGTGAACGCCGCTGCCGCGAAAACTTGGGAGAACGCGTCGGCGAATTGTCCGGCCGCTACCATGATTGGTTGGGCTACGCCGTCGGCGCCTACGCGCGCGAACTCTACAAGGCCGTTTTTAACCATGACCGCGTCGCGTTCACCCGGTACCGCGTTAAGGGAGAAATCCGTTCCGCGAACGCCGCAGACGGCGGAAGGGGTGCGGATGAGATATTTATTCCCTGCTTTACTTCGTGCGGCGACCGTACGGATCTTTCCGCCCATCAAAGCGAACTCGTTCGTATCCGCTCCCTGAGTGGTTCCTGCCAGGGCGGTAACTTTGAACTGCGTGTTCCGAGCCACCTTGATGATGGATCCGTTCGGAGTGAGTTTGATTTCCGCTGCGGACGCGACTGTCTTGAGGGTTTCGCCGCCTCGAATCTCATCACCTATCGAGGCTATACGACCGACTCCGGCGGCATCGATGATTTCGACCGCGTCGGGATTATCGGCGTACATAAGCATGGCGGCCGGCGCTTTCTGCGCCGCGGTGCCAGCTGTAGAACCCGCTGCTTGCGCGACGAGAGAAAAGGGGAGCGATGCGAGTGTGAGAACTAATACCGCGAGCATAAGCGGCACGTTACGTCGGTTTAACATAAATGGTTCCCTCCTTGGATCAGAACCGGATCGAGCTCATGAGGCTCGAGGTAACGATGAAACCCGATGTGGGATCGTAATACAAATTGTAGAGAAGAGACAGCATAGCCGGACCGGTACGATAATTCACTTTAGCTCCGATGACCGCGTTCTGGGCGCTTACAAGGTCTCCCCAGAAGTCGCCGGTTGAGCCGAGGAAATATTTTTCATAGAGCGCATCGATGGAGAACCCGGCCAGAAGCCCTTCTCCGAGAGTGAATACTCCGCGAATATGCGGATAATCGTTAATTCCGCCATTAGCCGGAGGTGCCTTGAAGGAACCGTCGGCCGTGACGCTGAATATCACCAGATTGTTGATCAGAGAGAAGCCGAGCCGAGCGAGCCATCCGAAGCTGGGGTCGCTTGATGAGGGAGTCGTGGTTATCGAAGCATACTTCAATGAACGGAAAAGGTCGTAAGAGCCGTCGAAGTAAGTCGGTATGAAACCAGACCCCAAAAGTCTAATCTGAGCGGTATACGGCATGAAAGAGAAGAACTGACCGCCTACACCGACAGCCGAACCCCATCTACCGCCGTTTTGAAAAGCAACGTCGCCGAAGGCTGCCATGACGACCATTGAGTTAGCTATTATCGGCAAGCGTAGATCGCCACCGAAAACCGCCACGGAGTCTGAATCGGCGTCGTTGCCGTCGATTCCATCATAGAGCTGTGGATCACGATCAGCCGCGACTGTCGCGCCGACTTGTAATTCCTTCAATATGGGAAGTTCGGTAAACGTGAGCGGCCGCACGTAGATGCGGGTGCCGATTAAGTCAAAGCGAGCTAAGTTTCCGACGAAAGTCTCTATTCCAACGATGGGGAAGTTGAAGAGTTTACCGTCCAAGTCAAGCGCGGCGCCGAAAATGCGCGTAGTAGGAAGGAAACGCGTGTTGGAATAGTTCCCCATGATGAAGCCGTTTCCGAGCGTGCCGTCATCGAAGGATCCTAACTTAGCGAACAGAGGTTCGCCTTTTTGTCCCCAGCGGACATAGGCGATTTTGGGTAAATAGAGTTCGAGAAAACTTTTTCCGGCTTTTTCCGGTATCCAATCAGGCTGGTAAAACTCGACGCCTTCGCCCCCGGATCCGAGTTTTAGGTTGAAGTGAACAGTGATATCCAACCCTAAACCGAATTTTCCGAACGAGATGTCCGGCTGTAGAGCGAGTTTTTGGAAAGTGACCATGCTGGAGGCGGCGTTCGTCGGATCGGCCGATAGCGTTTCCGTTCCCAGCCCGAGCTGGAAGCCGAAACCGAATGGTGAATCCTTAGCGTCTTCCGCGGAAAACGCGGTCGCGCCTAGAGCCAAGAGCATGCAGGCAGCGATCAATCTAATAGTTCTCATTCCCGATCCTCCTACGCGATATGTCAATTATATTACTATTTATTTAGAAAACTCGCTAGAACCTTAAACTTAATGATAAGCCCACGGAACCCTTGATGGTTAAGCCCAGTTCATCGCCGTCGCTGCGCCCTCCGGACGCTCCTAATGTAACGAAGGTTATCCAAGTGAGCTTTTTGGTGGCTCGGATGATCGATTCGTGCTTCATATGAAGGCTCCAGGCAACATTGACGGCGGAAGAAATGGTTAATTCGACGGTTTCTCGGTTTTCCGTCTGTACTTCCGCCACAGCAAGTTCGGCAAACAGCGGTCCGTTTTTCCAACCGGTCGCTTTGTTCAAGGCCAAACTGTAAAGGGATTTCATAAAACTCTTTTCCTGAGGGTAGGTCCAACTCAGTGCCGTTCCGTCGCTCCATCCGTCCGAGCCGGTTTTTACGATATTGGAAAGAACCAATTTTGCGTCGGAAAAACCGAAAAATGAAAGCGATTGCCGCAGGGCGATTTCCCAATCGACTTCCTCATTTTTGGGGAAACGGGCTGTCGTACTCAGGGCATGGGTGAATTCATCGCTCTTATAGAAGCTGAAAATGGGAAAAGAGCCAAACGCTCCAAAAACATTCACCGCCGAAGATTGAACGGTCGCGCTGGTTTTTATCGAATCAACCGTGGTGTCCAGCGTTCGGTCGAAGGCTCGCGCAAGGGTGAAATTCAGCGCCGAAGGTTGGATTACCGCTATCCATCCGGAGGCACGAGGAAGGCGGAGGACGGTTTCTATACCGTCGGAATAGGACGAGGCCAATGAAGAAAGCGCGACGTTTTGGAACGAATCAAAAATAGTCGAATCGCCTAAGGTCGAAAAAGGAACAGCAACCCAGAGTGGAGTGGATGCCGAGAGAATTCGCGCAAAGGCCGCGGCGTCTTCAGATGCGCTTCCCATGCTTCCTGCCGAATCGGAGGCCTTTTCGGTGAGTGAATACGAACGCACGAAGCCGAACGAGCCGTCGATCCCCGCCGCGTTGAACGGAAGACCGAGTCGGAGTTCCGCTGATTCGACTCGAGAATCCAGCGAGGCGTTGAATTTGGAACTTGCCGCGGCGGTAGTCGTGAAACCGATCGTATCGCCTTTGACCGCGAAGTTCGCATCAGCCGAAAAATCGCGGCGCCGTTCGCTTGTCCCCGCGTCCGGAAGAAGCTGTTCCCACGATTCCGCCCAAGCTGATTGGTAAGGTAGTCGAAACAGGCTGTAATCGGCCGGCCCGATGTATGAAGATAAAAACGATGCCGAGGCATTCACCCGTTCAAAAGCGGAGGTCGACATGGAGGCTTTCCAGCTACGGGTGATTTTTGTAGGAAGAATGTCTAAAGCGCTTATAGCTTCGGCGGAAACCGGACCGGAAACGGCGATGGTCGCTTTGTGAGACAAGGTTTCCGTTTCGGGGTCGGTTGAGAACGTTTCCATGATTTTTAGCGGACCGAGGGGCAGAACGATACCGTGAGCACCGAGCCAGCTGAAGGTATCCCCCGAGTTCGCCATGCCGAGTTCCGCGGAGACTTTCGCGCCGAGGATGGTCGCCTGCACCTTTCCGCCGCCCTTTGCGCCGCTTTCGGTTCCCGCGGCCGACTCGGTTTCAAGGGGGTTCCCGACGGCGCTCAATTCGGATCGCCCTTCCGCCGAAAGGTCCGAGACTAGTATCGTATTTCCGAGCTGTAAAATCGGTCCTTTTCTGTCCCAGGCGATCGCGCCGCTCGCGTAGGAGCCGAAGGAGGCAATCGGATCGGAAAGGCAGACTTCATCGATGGCGAAATTTCCGGAGGGAAGAACCGTGTTCATCGGCGCTTCAAGGACGACGGAGAAATAACGAGGGCCCGCGGATTCTCCGTTTTTTTCCGCGAGTGAACGGAAGGAACGGACAAGGGCGGGCCGGTAGGTCACGGTAGCACCGTCCACCGCTGTCCCGTTGACGGTTACCCCCGTATCGTTTTTTGCGTAATCTATGACGACGCGGGACCAGGATCCGGCCGTGAAAGCGCTTGAGGGGATCGAAACGTCGATGAAACGCGCGGTTTCTCCGCTCGATGCGAGAGCTTCGGAGTTTGCCCCGATAATCAGGCGCACTGTGGATGTTTTTAGCGCCGTTGCGTCGGATGAGACGTCGGCGACGGGGCCGCGCATGAAGAAAGTGATGCTCCGATACGACCAGAGTGGAAAGGGTGAGGGGTACCCATCGATTCCCGCCGCTTCGTTGGCGGTCAATGACGACCATGCGCTTGTGAGTACCCGTTGGGCTTCCCCGTCGGGATGAAGACGGGAAATTTCCGAAGAGAAGGTGGCGGCGAGTGTCGCGTCGATTTTTTCGGCGGCGCTAACCTTATCGCTTGCGGTCGTTACGCTGCCGCCGGACACAAGTACCGGACGGAATACGGCGCCCTGGACCACCGGCGGAAGAACGAGCACGCGTCCGGAGGCGGCGACGGTGGACGCGGGAGTCGTCGCGGGTTTGTCCAAGCGAACGACGAGTCTTAATGCCCGCGCCGACGCAAGCCGCGCGCGATCAAGGTCTGAAAGATCGTAGGACGCGTAGGCCCATGCTGTCTCCGACACTGAATCCGAAACAGTGGCTCCCAGCGGACGGCTCCAGACTAATTCTTTCGATTCCGCTTCACCGTCTTCGTTCGCGAGGGCCCCGATTTGAAGATAGGTCCGCACCGGATCATCGCCATCCAGATCGAAATATCGATAAGGGATGATGATCGTTCTCGCTTCCGCGAGCGTTTCGGCCTCATCCGCAAGCTCCATCTGAAAGCCCGACCAAAGCGCGAAACCTCCGTTGATTGCTTTACCTTCCCCCAGAGCGTATTCGGCGACGTAGGCCGTCTTGTCGTCCAGTTCCGAGACGGAAACCGGATACGGTCCGGTTTTAGACGTATCTATCGAGGCTCCCGTCCAGCTTATAGTCTTGAGTGTCTTATTCCCCAGCACGTCGTTGGACGAATAGTCGCGGTAGACCAGTTTTCCCGCGTTATCGGCCGACGGGATGTCGACGTAGCTTAAAAAACCGGCGAAGAGCCCGGTTAAAGCGCTATCAGGAGTAGTCGGGGTAAGAGGTGGATAGGCGGCCGAGGAAGCGCTTACGCTCATTCCAAGCGAGAATTCGGTGCCTTCCATACTCACCGCGCGATAGAGCCCTGTCGTGTCCGGCGCTTCGTAGGTGAGGGCTCCAGCGATTTCCGCCTTGAGTTCTTCCTTTTTCCATTTAGCGGATCCGGAAAGGGCGATGTTACCGGGACTCGATTCATCGTCGGCGGTGAAGGCGTTGCCGGACACGTTCCAACGGAGGCTCAACGCGGCCCGGGCCGAAAACGAAGGATCGGGCGTATAGACGGCGCCCAAGCCCGCGGCCAAGCTGCCGAAACGGCGGTCCTGCGAGGTTTTTAAATAAGATATGCGGATAAGTTCTCCGGTTCCCGCGGGCGAATTCAGCGCAACGGTCCCCGATTCCGCGTTGTAGGTCGCCAGGGGATCCCTGATTCCGCCGCGGGTGACAATTACGGACCCGGCAACCACGTCGGTTCCAATGTTGTACGCCCCTGACGCTCCGTACGAGGTATAGCGAACGACAATGTCGGTTGCGCGCCCCTTCGCGCCGGGGAGGTAGACTTCCGGATCTATAGAAACTAACGGGAATCGGGATTCGATTGAGCGCGTATCGGTTGATACAGCGCTGGATAAGATGAAAAATCGACCGCTGGTCGATACGACGGTTTCACCATCCGCATTCGTGTTTATCGTGAAAGAAGACGAGCTTGATTCTTCAAGTTCGAACCCTTTAACGCTGCTGCCCGATGATGCGTAGACGAGTCGCGCGCTCGCGTCGCTTGCGGCGGAGGAAGTCGGCGCGTAACGGTTTGCGAATTCAAAGGGTGAGAAGGCGCCGCTTTCGTAGATGACGAGCGCCGGATTCGTACCCCCGAGCGTGATTTCCGCCGGCTCACCGTTGCCACCGCCGCATTGGGGGTAGGCGGAAAGGGCGATACTCGCGCCGCTCGTATCAAACGCGGTCTGCGTATCGCCGAGAAAGCCGGACCTTGTACTGATTACACCGTAGGAACCGAGTGAGGAGTTCCAGGGCGTTGTCGATCCGCTTTTTGCGTAAGCGACGACAACTCTTCCCGTAGGAGTTGAGGCGAGTTCCACTAAGCCGAGCATCGCCGATCCCGCCGCCTCGGTCGCCGTCGCCGAGCGATATTTTCTTCCGTCCGATCCGCTGATGGTGCCCTCGGTATCTTCGAGATATACAACGGGTACCGCGTCCAGGTTCCGATCCGGGAGGGCGAAAGCCCTGCCCCGAAGCCGTTTAGCGGGGGATATGTCTGAAATGGTGCGTTCGCTTGATCCAACGTACGTTTTTTCTTCACGGGTGGCGGCGTCGTATCTGACCAGCGCATGGAGCGTGAGCGGTCCCGCGCCGAACGCGGCGTAGGCGCCGAAGGAACTCGGCGTACCGCCTGAGATATCGGCGTAGGGAAAGGCAGGGAAATCGAGGCCGACGTTTCCGATGCCTACGTACCGTATCGCGTCGCCTTCCGCCCCGAGATAGCCGGCCCGGTAGGTATTGAGCGCGTAGTCGTCAAGGAAGGTTGCCTCAACGAACCAATGCTTCAAAATGGTCGCGCTTACCGTGAGATCTATCGTTTGGGTAAAAAGGAAGGGGGAGTCCGTTTGTGAAAGGCTCGCTCCAAGACCCGTCAGGGCAATTCCGCTCGCGGCGACTATCTCGCCTTTCCAGGATCCGCCGATAAAAAGCTCCGCCTCTCCTTTTTCGATATCGACCGAAAGTAGCGTCGACGGAGCTTCGCTCCGTGATTCCCCTCCCGGAAAAGGGATAGGGGATACCGGCGTCGCGTACGCCGCCAGAGGGAGTACGATGAAGATGAGTACGCGGGCGAAGCACCTAATGCGACTTAGCAAAGCATCCATCAATGGTGTATAGTATATCCCGCGCGCGCCGGGGCGCGTCCAGGGAGGAGGGTCTCAAGATGGTTGTTTCCATGATCCAATTCATCATCGAATTGCCGGAAGCCTCCACTTTGAAGGATAAACGGCAGATTGTCCGGTCCGTCCGTGATCGTTTTCAAAAGAAATTCAAGATGACCGCCGCTGAAGTGGATCTGCAGGATTCCATTTCTTTTGCCCAGATAGGCGGCGCTTTTGTCTCCAATTCGAAAACTTTTGGAGAAACCGTATTGAACAAGGCGTTTGCGATGGTGGAAGCGGATCTTCCCGTCCGTATTCAAGACGTCAGCATCTATTCGGAAGAATTTTAGGAGAAGTGATGATTTCTTCGTCGCGCTTCTTCTTATTTCTAACCCTCATCCTTACGGTTTCTCTTACTTCCTGTATCGGCATTTCTTCGGATGTAGAGGTGCGTGCCGACGGATCGGGAACGATCGCGCTTGAATATCGTATTTCTCGCTTGGTCGAGTCCATGGGAAAACTGAAGGGTGAGGAGCGCTGGCTCCCGTTGCCGCTGTTCCGCGCGGATATGGAAACCACCATTTCTCGCGTGGAAGGCCTTTCTCTCAATTCGTTTACCGCAAAAGAAGACGAGACCGACATAACGGTGAAGGCCGGCCTGTCTTTTTCCGATGTAGGCGTACTTTCCCGCTTTCTGAACTCTACAGGGAGGCAGGCAACCTTGGCTGAAGAGGGAGGAAAGCGATCGCTTACGCTTCGTTTGGCTGAGGGAGGCGGTCCCCTTGATTCAAATCTGAAACGCTTAGTCGATACCTTATTCGCGGGGTATGTCGTTTCTCTTCGTTTTAAGTTTCCTTCAATTCCGGTCGTTCAGGGCGGCGGGTCGGTCGACGCCGCTACCCGGTCCGCTGTTTTTTCATCCCCCGTCGCGCAAATTCTCTCGACGGAAAAGCCTTTGGCGTGGATTATTACTTGGTAGGAGTCTGAACATGAAAAAGGTATTCCCGATTATCGTCGCGTGCTTTTCTATCCTTCTCGGTTCATGCGCATCGACGCCGGCAGCCGCTCCTCAGGCTTCTTCGTCGGCACCCCCGCTTGCAGCCTCCGCCGTTCCTTCATCCGCTTCGGGCAACGTGAAAGACGCCGTTCAGACTATGCGTGAGCTTCGCGATGCGGCTCGCGCCGCCTTCGACGCCAATCATCCGGTTGAAGCGCTCCGGCACCTGGTCGGGCTCATCGCCGTGGACGGAGAGGCAGCCCCTGAAAAGGACTCAGGCCGCGGGGCCGAACGCGCCGAACTCATCAGAAAGGCCGACGCGGAATTGACCGCAATCGGAGCTCGGTTCACGATGGAGCCGACCGATGAATGGATGTCGGGAAGCAAACAATTGGCCGGCAACGTCCGGGATCTGTCCAAAGGCGCCGGGCTCAAGCCGGCGGTACGCGTGGTCATCAATTACGATTACGGAAAGGCCGTTGTTGCCGATGCGCCCGTTCGTTTCGCGTTCGTCGACGGAGTCGGCGATATCAGCGTGTCGGGGACCACCGATTCCTACGGCGTCGCTTCGGCGACGGTTCGCGGTCTTGCGCATGCCGATAAACCGGTTGTTATTCGTGCCGTGCTCGCCGTATCGAACCGCGGCAAAACAAAAGTATTCAGCGAAGTATTCCGCGATTTTTCCTATCTGCCTTCAAGCCGAGCCGCTCGGGTAATGGCGCTAGAGCGAGTCGTAGCCGCGGATAAAAAGGTAAAAACCGTGGCGGATCGTTCTCCCTTGATGGACGCGGTGACTCGCGGTTTGAGCGGATCTGGGCTGGACTTGGTGCCCTCGGACGGCGCTCTCGATCCCGCCGCCTTCATGTCCGCCCTCAATGGAGACCCTGCTGCCGTTTCAAAAGCTCTTGCGTTAGGCGGAACTCCTGCTTCGTTTCTGGCAATCGCCGTGGCTGATTGCGACGAACCTCGGCAAATGGTTTTGCAGGGCAAGACGTATGAAATTTATACGACAAACGTCCGTGCCAACGTGCGCTTGCTTCGCTCCGATGGCAGCGTCGTAGACTCCCGGCCAATGGTTTCGGCGCGGGGGCAAGGCGGTACGCCCGACCAGGCGGTTCAGGCCGCGTTTAAAGCGGTTCGCGATGGGGTTGAGAAAGACCTTGTCGGCGCGTCGTCAACTATCAAGTCTTCCCTGGACTAGATCCGTTTTTTGAAGGCGCGGCGATCAGCCGCGCCTTCGTCAATAATGCGCCCCGTTTCTGTTTTAGATCCATTACCGCCCGCTCCACCTTTGCTTTTCGTTCGGAGCCGTCCTCAAACAATTCACCCTGTTCAACACCTCTTTCGCTTTCCACATTGCTTACGCCCACTCCTATGAGTCTGACGGCACGGTTTTCGTCCCGTTTTTTCTCCAGAAGCGAGATAGCGGCGAATCGTATATCGTCCGATGAGCTTATCCATTTCCCGAGCGTTTCTTGCGCGCTGATTGTTTCAAAATCGTCATAACGTAGTTTTAGGTGGACCGTCCGAGATCGCGCGCCTTCTTCGATGAGCCGCCACATAATTTCCTGAGAAAGTGCCAGTAGCGTCGCCTCCAGCACTTCGTCGTCGGTGACGTCGTGTTCGTACGTCGCCTCAGAACTCATCGAGTGGGATTTCGGCTCGTCGGAAAAGATGCCGGGGTCTATTCCCCTGACCGCGTTGTAAAGAAACGCTCCGCAGGCCTCCCCTGTCATTCCGGCAAGCGCTTCCTGGGAAAAGGAACATATTCGATCGACTGAATCGAGTCCCAGGGAGAGAAGACGTTCCCTTGTTTTATCGCCGATTCCCCATACCGAAGTGAGGGGGAGAGCGGCCATGAACGCTTTTACTCGCTCCGCATCGACCTCAAGCAATCCGTCTGGTTTTGACCGCGCGGAAGCCAGTTTCGCCACATAGCGATTAGGGCCGATGCCTACCGATACCGTGAGTCCAATCTCTTCCCGCACCCTTTTTTTCAGAAGCGCGGCCGCGGCGCGCGGTGGTCCGAATAATCGTTCAGTTCCGCTCATGTCAAGGAAGGCTTCGTCCACGGAAATAGGACGGACATCGGGCGTGAATTCCCCGAAAAGGTTGATGACGCGGTTGGAAAGTTCCCGGTAGCGGTCCATACGTACGGGAAGATAGACGGCTTGGGGACAGAGCCGATACGCGCGTGATATGGGCATGGCGGATCTGATACCGAAAGTTCGGGCTTCATAGGAACAGGCGGATACGACGCCGCGTCTTCCCGGCGCGGCTCCTACGACAACGGGCTTTCCTCTGAGGTTCGGATCGTCCAGCTGTTCAATTGAGGCGAAGAACGCATCCATATCGGCATGAAAAATGACCGAGATCATGGTTTGACGTTCGGACCGACCGGTACTGTAGCGCGGAAAGAGATAGATCGATCGATAGCCTGATCGTAGAAGATTGCGCGGGCTTCGAACTGTCCACGAAGGGTCGCGGGTAGGGTAATTTCAAGCGTGAGTGGATCGGGCGGTCGTTCTCCTAGAACGAAGGACGCTGACCTGCCATTATCGGAGAGAATAAAAGGACAAGGCGCTTCATAGATGGTAAGGCGTTCGTCCGTCAAAAAAGAAAGGTCGATGCGGATCGGCTGCTTTTCGGCTTTTATCTGAAGCCGCACCGTTCTTCGATCGAGAAAGGTTGATTCGCTAACCGTTATATTGAATTTTTTTGCATCCGATGTTTCTTCCCGGACTGGTATTTGCTGTTCTTTTTGGGTTTGTGTGGTATTGAGTGCGAGGACGGTCATAGCGCTAAGGACTCCGACTATAAAAATAGGTCGTGTGTATATTCGGTATCTATGCCCTGTGACATTAGTTCCGGCCCGTTGCAAGGTACGGGCTCGGGACATGATTGAAAGGCGCCTGAACAAGAACAAAATCGGAAGTGCGATAAAAGCGAGGTACAATTCGATTATTGGATCGCCGTTGAGTACGGCCATGGCCGCGCCCGTATCGCCCGATCCGACGGCCGCGGCCGCGGCACCCACAATTTGTAAAGGCGCCAGAATAGCCGGAAGGGCGGCTATTGTTGGAGAGGGAATTGAAACAGAAAGAAAAGCGAGGGTGAAGGCCCACATGAAAGTCGGCACAAAGGTGAAATCCATCGTTGCGGCCATGAGTGCGCCTATCGCTAGACACGAAACAGCCGCTGATCCGAAAAAGTGTGCGCGGCGGGGAATCGCGCGGAACGAAAAAAGCGGCGACAAGGCATAATAGAACGCGATGGCTAAGAGTATTTTCAGCGTTGCCGCACCGTAAGGGGCGACTGATGTGTTTGCTTTAGCAATTGAAAGAATAAACGAAAGGATGAGTCCCGAAACGTGAACACAGAGAAATAAAACTGCCAGAAACGCGAATACGACCCAGGACCGTCGCAGGAACACTTTCCAGCGGGCAACCAGTAAATGACGGTGTGTTAGTGAATACACGAGAAACGCGAGTAGAAATAGAGACGCAATCGCGATGAATGCGATAACCGCGTAGCCTTCCGAGAGCATCATCGATAAGGACGCGAAGGATATGATTGAGTATCGCTCGTCACGTTCCGCGGAAACGGACGCAAGCCGAATGATTGAGGCATAAAGAGCGTCCGCCGTACGCTCCGCGGAAAGCCCATCATCGTTAAAACTTTTCGTGCTGATGAGTCGAGAATCCGTCAAAACGACGGCGGGAATTTCAAGTTCCCGCAATATCTTTAATTCTTCGCTGCCCTGAACCAGTCCTAAGCGATAGAGTTCGTTGTACGGAATATGAAGCGGCAATGAGGCACCGTTATCCGCAAATGCTTTTTGAAGAGAACCGACCAGATACCGTGGGGCAATGCTACCTGCCGTTCCGTGGTCCAATACGGGGCGGGAAGGGTCTTTAGCAAGTTTTATATAGATTACGACGGTTCGTTCGCTATCGACAAGCGAATCAACTAGGTCTCGTAAACCAAGTTTTGTTTTACCACGTAGGTCGGCAGGCAGTTCGCTCCGTTCATCCGCGAGAAAGGCGATACGGATCGGAAGCGGTGTTCCTTTCCGGAGAATCCGATCTGCCAAGGCAAGGGCAACTCGTATACCGAAACCTTCTTGACTGTTCTCTGAAGGCGAAGGGGTCGAAAGCGGTACCGCTATTACAAGGGATACGATGCCTTCGGCGTCTTCCTTTTTCGTTGAAGATGGAAAATCAGCAAGTACCGAAGTTCCGAAACCACCGGTGGTCGTGGTTAAGGGGCGTTGTGATACCGTTACGCTCCCGGCCTTGCCGTCGGCCTTGACGGCAGTGGAAAGGTAGGAAAAAATACGTTCCCTTGCCGCCTTTTCCCCGAATACGTCCGTATTTTGGGATGCGAACGCTACTGATGCCGTTAAATAGAGCGCTATACACGCATATAGCCCAAAGGGCTTACAAGTCGCCACGGAAAAAGAATACCGATGGGTTCTCGCCTTGGTCAATAGCAACGACGGATGACAGATTGGTGTCAATCGTCTATAATCGGGAAACTGAGGAGTACATTCGGCCGATGTCGACGCACGAACGGAAGACGGTTCTCGACCTCCCGCTCAAGGTTGTCATGACCGAGGAAGGCACAACGGTCTTTATTCGCCAAAATAAGAAACTCAACAAGTTTAAGCTCGCTGATAACGTCGAGGAAAGCGGCCTCCTTTTGGATAAATTCGTTCCAGCCTCGATCCAGAGGCTTTTACTCATCGACTACATATCCAAAATTGAGATTTCCCGCGCGGAATACGTTTCCTGTCGGCAGGAAGTCATGGACCTTTCTAAACTCATCGTTTACGGGCTTTTGTATCGCCAATACGATGCCGTTCTGTTCAATCGAACGCTCAATTCCGACGTCATCAAACGCTGGAACCGAGCGAATCCGGGAAACATAATTGACGACAAGACGCGTTTCAACGATGTTTTCCTTCAAACTTTTTTGCGCGACCACGAAAGCGCGACTTCCGAGATCCGTACCGAAATCCTTGCGCCGCTGCGCTCGATCATTATGAAGAACTCGAATCTCCTGCCGGACGAAATGAATATCCAGCTTTTTCTCTGTGAAAAATTCTTGAATAACCTGCGCCCCATCACCTGGTTTCTACTTTCCAAATTTCGTGGCATAGAAGGATACGACGCGCTGATCCGGGAAGTCCGCACCTGTCTTTCGGAGTACATGGAGAAGTCGCGTATCGCCGAATACGTCGCGCTCATGATAATCGAGCTTGCGGTAAACGCGGAAAACGCGAACCTCCGGAGAGAAGCTAAAAACTTTTCGCGAGGGGGGCTCGACGCGAACGCGGCTCTTTTCGACGCGGCCGTTCGGCAAAAGGTTGTCGATGAGCTGACGCGAAAGGGTGACCTCGTATACCTTGCCTGGAAAATCGGGGGTACCAGTTCGTCCATCGGAACTCACGGCAAACTGCAGGTCACGCTTTACAGCCGAGAAAAGGAATATAAGGAAATAAGGGATAGCATCGAGTCGAAAAAATCGGCAGACCTGAAAAAAAAGTCCTTATCCGATTTTTATAAAGAAATACCGGCGGGCGAAGCCGACACCGAACTCGGTTTGTATTACCTGTCGTATCTAAATGAAGCCTGCGAGAAGGTCGGCGTCAAGTTCGAGTCAGTGGTGAGCCAACTCAAGGATTCCGACACCACGGTAATAAGTCTTTCCTTTAATCTGTAAGTCACTTACAACGCGCTTTATTTGCCGCCTCTGCGCTCCGGAATGCCTGAAGGCGCCTTACCGGACGCGGCAAACGCCGACGACCAATACAAAGAACAATAACAGTGCCCATATTTTTCCGCGTCGTCTTTCGCGTACGCGCAGGGACAGAGCACATCGGCGTCCGCTTCCCGACTTCCTTCAGTATCCCGGCAGGGACAGAGGTAGTAGCCGTAGCGGTTCCAGTTGGTAGTCAGTCCCGAGACGAGGTCGTCATAGAATGATTCGTCTTTGGTCAGAACCCACCCTTGCTTGCGGGCGACCATTTCAGTGAATCGTTTCGTCTCTTCAATCGTCTTATCCGCCATTTTTGTGCCCTCTGACTTACAGAAGCGTTTTTTTCCAGTCTTCCTCGATAAAACCGACCAGCGTTTGTTCTCCGTCGATGATCGCGTAGGGAAATGACACATGTTCTTTGAATTTAGCGAAAAGGGCTTCTTTTACGCGATTTTTTGTCTCCAAGGGTACGAGATCGATATGGACAAATCGATGAGCGATACTCTGGGCATTCAAAAAAGCGAGCGCTCTTTTGCAGAATCCACAGGTAGAGAGCGCGTAGACTTCAATGTCGTGGCTCGTTTTTTCACCCGCAACTTGGGTGTATTCAAGGTAGTCGAACAAGGAACCTCCTTCAGGGCCGCTATGGACCGAACGTACGCTTCCGCGTCGAACTTTCGCCTTAGCCCGTTTGCGTTCATATATCTTACCGTACCGAAGACAGGCCGTCCCGTCCAGGGGCGATCATGCTTTCCAAAACACCAGGCGATACCCGCGTAACCGTTCGGATCGCGCCCGTCCAGGGAATAACGGTCGTTGAGGGTAACCGCGGTAGAGTACGCCAGCTCCGGGGTCGGGCTCCACGCGAGGATCTGTTTGCCCCAGTACATGCGCATATAACCGTGCATACGCCCGGTGATGACCATCTGGTCCTGGGCAGCGTTCCAATAGGGGTCGTGCGTGGCGGCGGCTTCGAACTCGGCAAAGGAATAG
This sequence comes from Treponemataceae bacterium, assembly GCA_041666155.1. Classification (GTDB taxonomy): domain Bacteria; phylum Spirochaetota; class Spirochaetia; order Treponematales; family Breznakiellaceae; genus SZUA-426. Next base: position 8,083 of record JBAYHM010000023.1, on the reverse strand, counting down.
AGTGCGTCCCGCTTATGGAGAGCGCCTTCGGCGAGCGTTTTTCGGGACCAATCGGGCAAAGATGAGTAGGCATCGTAATCGTCGCGATGCGCGACGAAATTAACGGCGAGTTCACGGCGCACGATTAGTTGTTCAATATAGGCGGCCAGCGACTTATTTGCGCAGGTCATGGCGGACTTTTCTCCGGCGGCCGTCATGGCGCGACGCACAAGGCTGATGGGTGAGATATGTCCGAAATGAAGAGCCGCGCTCATGCGGGACGTCGCGTAGCCGCGGTTAGGGTCGCTCCGACACTCGTCGTATTCAGAAAGATGCGTATTCAGGAAATCCGTGAAGGCCCGAAGCGCCGGCTTGTACCCCGGTGTTTCTGCTATGCGGGTATCCGCGGCTCTTGCGGCAGGAGTTCCCGGTGGCGCGATTGCCAAGCCTTCAAGGTCCGCCGCGTATGAAGGGGCTATCGCAAAGCCGAGTGAGGAGATTCGCGGCGTGCGTTCCTCGGCGGCATCCAGGAACGAATCCACCAGAGGCATTATTCGGCGACGAAGAGTAAAAGCCGACCACTCTTCCTTGTTCGACGCGATCGCGGTAGGGACGACGACGTCTCCCTCCACACGGACTAGTCGGCAGGGGACGGCGTCCGCTACATCTTTGAGCCATTTTTGTTGGATGCGCATATAACCGCAGTCGGTGACGACCAAAGCCGCGTTCGCGGCGAACTCTCCGACGGCTTTTCCCGGACTTTCACGTGAAACGACCAAGAGAACGCCTTTTTTAGTTAACGAACAAGAAACCTCCCTCAAACCGCCGATCAGGTAGCGATAATGTTCGGGACTCGCATAGGGGAAATCGCGCACCAGACAAAAGAGCGCTATGAGAGGCAGACCTTTTTCATTCGCCTGAGCGACCGCCCAATCGAGCGCGAGGTTCTCTTCCGCCCGCACGGAAGCCTGCATCCAATAAAGGACGAAGGCCCCGGGGCGTTCGCTTTTTCCGTTTGCCTCGCTAACGCGCTCTTTTCTCATGTCCCTAAAAGTAACCCCCTTTGTTCTCAACGGGCAAGAGATATATACTGTACTCAAGATGAAAAGGACGTTTCTTGCCGCCGCCTCGCTTCTTGTTGCCTGCGCCTTGCTGTTCTCCTGTTCACACGCCGCTCCGCGTTTGGATTCCGTCTCTCTCCGTCTTGTGTATCGTGCCGCGGGCGTCGAGCGTCTGTCTTTTTTCGCCTTGGTCGCCGATGAAGACGGTTTTCTCGACCTTGATGCGCTGCATCTGCTAAACAACTCTTCTCAGTTGTATTGGTCCCTTTCCGCGAAGGATTGGCTCAAAGTGGAACGGACCGGAGAAACCTGGATCGGGTCCCATACGATCGCCATGGCGGACGACGCGAAATTTCCGCGTGGCGCGTACCGTGCGGTTCTCGTAGATAAAGGCGGGGACCGGATTGAACGGACGGTAGCGTTCGATCCGCCTCTGGCATCCGCGCGTCGCTTCCCCTCGCTTTCAGGGACTAAGGGTCGGTACCGTGTTATTTCCGAATATCCAAAGAACGTCATAGTTGGGTATGATTCATCCGGCGCTCAATCGCGCACGGTGCAGTTGAAAGCCAAGGAAGGCTTACTCTCCGAACTTGAGCTGGGCCCGGCTATCCAATCCATAGCGCTGTGGGCGGAAGACGAGGAAAGCCGCGTTGCCGCTCTTACCGATCCGGTGAGCATAAAAGCTCTATACTAAGCATCCCTCCACTCGTACAATGCGCGCGATGACGAACGATACGGAACAAAACGAACTTTCATACGCGGTCCAGGGGATACGGAGCTTTGTGTTACGCGCCGGTCGGATGAGCGGAGCTCAACGAAGATCCTACGAAACGCTTTCACCTCTTTTCTTGTTGCCGTACACCAATGAACGTACGGATTTTTCCGCGGCATTCGGACGCGGTAGGCCCTTGACGGTGGAAATCGGCTTCGGCATGGGCATTGCGACCGCCGATATAGCACAGGCTAATCCGGAAGGGAACTACTTGGGCCTTGAGGTTCATACTCCAGGAGTCGGTAAGCTTCTGTGGGAAATCGATAGGCGAAAGCTTTCCAATATCCGCATCATAGAGCACGACGCTGTGGAAGTTCTCCGGGATATGGTTGAAGACGAAAGCGTCGCGGCTTTCCATATTTTTTTCCCCGATCCCTGGCCGAAAAAACGCCACCAAAAACGCCGCTTGGTAAAACGACCGTTCACCGATCTCCTTGCGCGTAAACTGGCGCCGGGCGCTTACGTCTACATGGCTACCGATTGGTCGGAATACGGGGATTGGGCTTTGGATGAATTTACCGCGACCGCGGGTCTGGTAAACCGCTACGAAGGCTTTGCGCCGCACCAAGATTGGCGGCCTGAAACTCAGTTTGAGCGAAAGGGTCTGAACAAAGAGCACGAAGTGAAGGAACTCTATTTTTTGAAGGGGAATTCGCGTTGAGTGATGTTTCCTCCGAGGCTCGCTTCCGGCGCATCGCCGAACTGGAAGCGCTTATAGTCCGCTATCAGGACTCATATTACGGCGGCGAAGCGGAAATAAACGACGCGGAGTTTGACGCGCTCTGGGACGAGCTTACCGCGCTTGACCCAACCAATGTCCTCCTTACGCGCGTCGGTGTTGAGGAGGAAGCGGTCGACGGCTTTCCAAAAGCGCCGCACCTTATTCCCATGGGAAGCCAGGAAAAGGCTGCGCGGCCTGAGGATTTTCGTGCTTGGGCCGACAAAATGAAGCTTGCAAGCTTCATCGTCCAACATAAACTTGACGGGGCGAGTCTTGAGCTCCAATACGAGAACGGTATGCTTGTGCGCGCGGTCACGCGCGGGAACGGTTTGGTAGGAGACGATATCACTCCCAACGCGAAACGCATGAAAGGCTGCGTTGCCGACCTCGGCCTGGAGTTCTCAGGTGGCGTTCGGGGCGAGGTCATCATGCCGCGTATAGTTTGGAAAGACCATTTCCCGGATAAAGCGAATTGTCGGAACGCCGCGAACGGCCTCATGAGGCGCAAAGACGGGGAGGGCACGGACCTCCTGGAGATTGTGTGCTACGACGTAGCCGCTTTGGCTGATGATCGGTATTTCTCTCGGGAAATGGACAAAATCTCTTGGCTCACCGCTAGAGGCTTCCGGACGACGCCTACCGAAATCTTCGCCGATGCCGAGCAGGTGATAGCGTACCGGGAAAAAGTGTCGGAAGAACGCCTGGATCTGCCCTACGATATTGACGGCTTGGTGATCAAGGACCCGGAAACCGATGTTGAAGACTTGCGCCGTACAAGGCCTGAACACCAGATCGCCTTTAAGTTTGACTTGGAAGAAGCAGTCTCTATTCTGCGCTCGGTAGAATGGAGCGAATCCGGGGCGACCTATACCCCCATCGGCATCTTCGATCCCGTGCGTATTGCCGGAACGACCGTCAAGCAAGCGAGTTTGAACAACCCTGATATGCTGCGCACAATGGAACTCCACCTCGGTTCGCCTATCATCGTGGTTAAGCGCGGAGAGATCATTCCGAAAATCGAACGTAAAGCCAGTCCCGAGGAAGCCGCCGCTTTCAGCGTCGAATTAGGAAGCGAAACCGAAATAACTTACCCGCATACCTGCGGCGTCTGCTCGTCGGCACTTGTCGACGCGGGGACCCGGCTCTATTGTCCGAACACCGCTTGTCCGAAACGTACGCATCATCGCATCGAAAAATGGATAGCGACCCTTGATATCCGCGAGTTCGGCGACCTGCTGCTGCGTCGCCTGTTTGATGCCGGTCGTCTGGAACGCGTCGCCGATCTCTATACCCTGAACGCCGAGGAACTAGCCGCCGTGGACCGCATGGGCGAAATTTCCGCCGCAAAGGTCTTGCGGAGTCTCAGTACGCCGCGAGCGGTGTCCCTTGCCGCTTTTGTCGCGGGCTTTGATTTGGAGGGCGTGGGCGAAACCATTATGGACAAGGTCGCGGGGGCGGGTTTTGACACTTTGGAAAAGCTTCGGGCGGCGAGCGTCGCGGATGTGGCCGGCGTACATGGGTTGGGCGAAATCACCGCGCGCACGATAGTAGAGGGCATGGCGGAAACTCAGGCGGACATGGACGCGGTTCTGGGAGCGGGCATCGTATCGATTACGCCGCCGCCCACGGCCGAAGAAAGTCCGCTTCGTGGCGTTTCGTTCTGTTTCACCGGTGAGCTGACCACCATGAAGCGTTCCGAAGCCGAAGCCCGCGTAAAGAAGCTGGGGGGACTCGCCAAGTCCGCCGTCGTCAAGGATCTCACGTACCTAGTGAATAACGATCCGTTTTCCAAATCGTCAAAAAACCTAAAGGCGCAAAAACTCGGCGTCTCCATCATCGATGAGACGCAATTTGTTTCAATCCTCGCCGATCCCTCTTCCGCGCGTCCGTTGACAGCTTCTATTGCCGGGCTATCCCCTGAATTGTCCGATTTGATCCCGAAAGGGGACTCCATAACGCATCAGGGCGATCTTTTTTCTGAAAGCGGAAATCAATGAACTACCGACGCTTCCTTTTTCTTGCGGCCATTTCTTTTCTTTCGGTTGTGGGGGTGGCGCTAATTGTTTCAGGATACTTTCTGATTCGCAAGCAAATTGCCGTCCATGTTCTGGAAAAGAACGCCGAAACGCTAAAGACTGAGTATTCGCCGTTGCGCGTATTGATTCTTTCCCGCAGTGATCAGGCTGTGTCCGCCCGGTGCTTTTTCTACGACGCCGATGGCCGGGAAATCGCCTCATTTGAACGATCGTGGAACGGTTGGGAGCTCGATGTTGAATCGATATTAGTTCCCTCTGCCGGCCGGATTTTCGTGTTTCCCTCCCGAATCTCCACCGGTCAAAGCGCTCCTCGCGGCGGGACAGATTTATTCGGATATTATGACACTAAAGGCTTTCCCGCCATTTTTGCCTCTACATCATTGAATCCGTCGACTTATTCGGCGTTTTCCGGTTTATTCGCATTCATAAAAGCCTTCGGCGGAACAAAGCGCGATCTCAAAAGGCTGCGTGATTTTGAAGTGGGGGCTGTTTACGAATTTACTGCCTACAGCGACGGTAGAATCGTTTTCACGCGGGAATAGGGACGCTTCATGACTCCATCGATACGCGCCGTGGTGAACGGGACCGATTTGCCGCTTGTACCCCGGTTGGAGGAAATCGTTTCCGCCTTGGCAGACCGGCGCCTCGCGGTGGTTCGAGCCGATCCGGGTAGCGGCAAATCCACACTGCTTCCACTTGCTTTGCTGGACGCCGATTTCTGTTCCGAAGGTCGCGTCTTGATGCTGGAACCTCGGCGCGTGGCCGCGGTTTCTGTCGCCGTGCGTATGGCGGACCTTCTGAGCGAAGCTGTCGGCGAACGCGTCGGATATTCGGTGCGCTTGGAAAGGCGGGTCGGAAAAAACACCCGCGTGGAGGTCGTAACCGAAGGTCTTCTGGTCAGGCGGCTTTTAGCCGATCCGGCTCTCGAAGGGGTCGCGGTCGTCATCTTTGACGAATTCCACGAGCGGTCGATACATACCGATCTGGCGCTGGCGCTGTGTCTGGATCTGCGCCGCCTACGGCCGGAGCTTGCGCTCCTGGTGATGTCCGCGACGATGGATGGAGAACGGGTATCCACCTTTCTGGCGGGGGCCGATACGGAAGCGAGTGGGAACACTGTGCCCGTGCCGCTTATCGATTGTCCAGGGCGGCCCTATCCCGTATCCGTCGAATACCGTCCGCTTCCCGGTAAGCGTTGGCTTGGTACGGAAACCGCCGACGCGGTGTTGCGTTACTTTGTTGAAAGCGGAACAAACCTTAGTGGCGGATCAGGCGGCGGTACTACGGGAAACTTCGGTGATGCGCTCGTGTTTCTTCCCGGCCGCCGTGAGATAGATGACGCCGCCTCATCCTTGCGAGGCGCCCTTTCGGTTTCCGGCGATACCTCGGTGGAGGTTCGGATACTGCACGGCTCAATGCCGTTGTCCGAGCAACGGGATCTTTTGCGGCCGCGTGCGGCAGCGGCGGACACGAAAAAGCGGCGTGTGGTATTCGCGACGAACATAGCCGAAACGAGTCTGACCGTTCCCGGCGTTACGACGGTGATCGACGCGGGCATGGTAAAGACCCAGCGCTTCCATATCTCAACCGGGCTTGATCGACTGGTGCTTGAACGGGCGAGCGAACGGGCCTGTGATCAACGTACCGGTCGCGCGGGGCGTCTGGGTCCGGGGCGTTGCATCCGTCTTTGGGACCCCATCGATGCGCGGCCGCGGGAGACGGAAGCCGAAATCCTGCGCTCCGACGTCGCTTCTCTCGTACTCGATTGCTCGCTTTGGGGCGTACGGAAGCAGGCGGATCTGTTTTGGCTGGACCCGCCATCAACTTCTTCCTGGGAATCCTCTTGTGAACTCCTTCGTGGTCTTGGCGCTTTGGACGAGTCTGGTTCGCCGACTTCCCGGGGGGAACGCATGTCGCGCCTGGGAGTTCATCCCCGCTTGGCGGCCATCGCTTTGGAAGGGCAAAAAGAGGGTGAGGGCGCTCTCGCGTTCGCGGCGGCGGCAATTCTGTCGGATCGGGATGGCTCGGGCATTCGCGACGACGCCGATATACGGCGCCGCTTGTCTTTATTACGCGGAGGCGACCGATCCGAATCTTCCGCGGCCGGTTTTGCTTCCTGGCGTTCACGTGTCGCGGACCTTGCCTCCGACCTCTCTTCCCGTTTAGGAGAAAAGGATAGCGGTGAGGGATTCCGTTTTCTGTGGAACGCGGAGGCGGAGGGTTCCGTCGGCCTTCTGTTGCTGGCAGGTTTTCCCGACCGCGTCGCGCGCAGGCAGGAAGCGCTCACGTTCCGTTTTCCATCCGGCAGGGAAGTTCGGGTTGACGGAACTCTCAAAGGGGAAGAATGGCTGGTTATTGTTGACGCCGAAGCCGGAGAGCGGACGGGCATTGCGCGTCTTGCCGCTCCGATCGGCCGTGAAGACGCGGAACGGATCCTCGTTCAAACATACCCGGAAGCCGAATCGGGTGAATGGCGGATTGAGTGGGAAGGCCTGGTACCCCGAGCCAAGCTGGTTCGACGTGCTGGGCGCCTTTCCCTGGGTGAGCGGCGCGCGCCGGCTCCCTCCGATGTGTTGGCCGCCTCCTTCGCGGAACTTCTTGTTAAAGGCGGTCTCGCCGTTCTTCCTTGGGGTGAAGGAGCCGGTTCTCCCTTGAATTTTCGTTCCCGCTCGCTTTTTTGGGCAAAAGCGGTCGGAAAAAAAGAATTCACGAACAAGCTGAGCGATAGCTCTCTGATCGGCGATGCCCCTTTGTGGCTCGGACCGTTTCTTCGCGCGGATGGAAAGGCCGGCGCGAGCGTTATTGATTCCTCTTCGTTATTGGACGCTCTGCGGGCCCTGATAGGCTGGGAATACGCGACACGTATCGATAAGGAAGCTCCGGAACGTTTGGAAACGCCGGCGGGAACCAAACGACTCCTCCGTTATTCTGAGGATTCCGTCGCTTTGGAAGTTCGTATTCAGGAAGTGTTCGGCCTGGATCGGACTCCGCGCGTCGCGGGAATCCCCGTGCTTTTGCGTCTATTGTCCCCCGCCGAAAGACCGCTCCAAACGACAGACGATCTCGCCGGCTTTTGGCGGAACACCTACGCTGAGGTTCGCAAGGAAATGCGCGGAAGGTACCCGCGCCACTACTGGCCGGAGGATCCGTTGGTCGCCGAACCCACAGCACGTCCCAAGCCGCGCGGAACGTGAAAGCGCGGCTTGGGACCCGGACAAATCGATTATCGATAGAAAGTCTTAGAGATCTTCCAAGCGATACGGCGTCTCCTGATACACACGATAGTTGAGCCAGTTGGAGAAAAAGAGGTGCGCGTGGGCCCGCCACCTGACTATCGGCGCCTTAGCCGGGTCGTCGTCAGGATAGTAATTCTTCGGCACCGCTATCGGCAGGCCCTTTGCCACGTCCCGTTTGTATTCCTTGTCGAGCGTCAGCGGATCGTATTCGAGATGACCGGTCACGTAGATATCCCGGCCCTGCCGAGCGCTGGCGATGAATAGTCCCGCGTCCGGTG
>JBAYHM010000022.1:0-25664 GCA_041666155.1 Treponemataceae bacterium | reverse complement strand
CTCACCGGGCCCTTCCCGGTCATCCTGGAGCGGACTCCCTACGACAAGACTGCCCCGTCCCGTTCGGAGCGCAGCGTGGCCGAAAGCCGGCCCCTCGGCCGAGCCGAAGTGGCGGCCTTCTTCGTCTCGCGCGGGTACGCCTTCGTCTACCAAGACTGCCGCGGCACCAAGCGTTCCGAAGGGAAATTTACGAAATACCTCTCCGAAGGCGAAGACGGCTACGATACGATAGCCTGGATCGCCTCCCAGTCCTGGTGCGACGGGAAGGTCGGCACCATGGGCCTGTCCTATGCCGCCCACACCCAGGTCGCCGCGGCTTGCCTGGCGCCGCCCGCCCTCGCCGCCATGTTCGTCGACTCGGGGGGCTTTTCCGACGCCTACCAGGGCGGAATCCGCCAAGGCGGAGCCTTCGAACTCAAACAGGCAACCTGGGCCTACCGGCAGGCTCTCGGTAGCCCCCAGGCCCAAACCGAGCCCCTCGTCCGCGCGGCTCTGGAGGCGGAGGACCTGCGCGCCTGGTTCACCCGGATGCCCTGGAGACGGGGACAATCCCCCCGCAAGTGGATGCCTGAATACGAGGACTACCTCCTGGAACAGTGGACCCACGGCGACTACGACGGTTTCTGGAAAAAGCTCGGCATCTGCGCCCGGGAATTCTACGACCGCTTCGCCGATGTGCCCATGGTCCATCTCTCCAGCTGGTTCGATCCCTATCCCCGCACCGCGACCGACAACTACCTCGGCCTCTCAGCGCGCCTGCGCTCCCCCGTTCAGCTCATCCTCGGCCCGTGGACCCACGGGGACCGTTGCTTGACCTTTTCGGGCGACGTCGATTTCGGCAAAGCGGCGACACTCGAAGGAAATCTCGCTGAAAACTTCCTCCAGCTCCGTCTCCGCTGGTTCGACCGTTGGCTGCGGGGAAAGGCAAACGGAGCGGAAGAAGACCCGAAGGTACGCTACTTCCGAATGGGGGGCGGTTCGGGCCGGAAGAACGCTGAGGGGAGGCTGGATCACGGCGGCTGCTGGCGTACCGCCTCGGACTGGCCCCCGCCGCAAGGAAGCGAGCTTCGGCTCTACCTCGCCCGGGACGGCAGGCTGGAGAAGGAAGCTCCCGCGGCCGACGGAGAGTCCTTCGCCTATGCTTATGATCCCCGAAAACCCGTACCCTCCATCGGCGGCAGCTTCACCTCGGGCGAACCGGTGATGCGGGGGGGCGCCTTCGACCAGGTGGAGGACCAGCGCTTCTTCGGCTGCGTTCCGCCTTACCTTCCCCTCGCTTCGCGGCCCGACGTCCTCGTCTTCCAGACCGAGCCCTTGGCCGAAGCGCTGGAAGTGACGGGTCCCGTGAGCGCTGAACTCTGGATCTCCTCGGACTCCCCCGACACCGACTTCACGATCAAGCTCATCGACGTCTATCCCCCTAGCCCCGACTGGCCGCGCGGCTTCGCGATGAACCTCTGCGACGGGATCCTGCGCGCCCGGTACCGGGATTCCTGGGAACATCCGGGCTTCATGCAAGCGGGCCGCGTATACAGGATAAAGGTCGTAGCCTTCCCCACGAGCAACCTCTTTGGCCCCGGCCACCGCTTGCGGCTGGATATTTCAAGTTCGAATTTTCCCCACTTCGACGTCAATCCCAACACCGCTGAAGCCGAAGGCCGCGGTCGTGGTTTCCGCGTCGCGGCCAACACCGTCTTCGCCGACGCCGCCCGGCCTTCCTGTCTGGTGCTGTCAACGCGGATGCTTTGACGCGCAGCAGGTCAAATACAGGGACATGCTTTTTGATCGGGAAAAATCCATTTACGAAGGAGCCATACTTTACCCCGGCATGCAGGAAGGGAGTTGGTTTTGGCGCGAGCTGGTAAGCCTCGATCTCTTCGACCCGCGCAAAAAGATAATAAGTTAGCAAGATATGTCGCGAAGGTGCGCCGGTCGCCTTCGTTTTCCAACGAAAGACCGCATTTGGAAAGAAAAAGGTCCGGGCGCAAAACGACTGGACAGAAAAATTCTCCCGCCTCGCTATGCCGTTATTGCTGTTGGTGGGAAAAGATGAAGTCGTTTATAAAACTCCGCGACTGCCGCAGGTTCGGATGAATCTTCTTTTAGTTCACTATGGGTGTCAAGTGAGAGAATGAAGGCGACTATATGGTGCTTTTCGTAGTTGACGTACTGGGGATGGCAGATAACCGCATTTATACAAGCTCCTTTCTACCAGGATAACAGAAACTGAAAAATTGTCGAAGATTTAATTGACCATGAGCATTCCAGCCCTTTGCAGCACTTGATGCGCGCGTATGGTTAGGAGCCGGCTTGGCGCCTTCTTGTTGCTCCATTCCTCTGACTTGTAAACCATATAGATGCTTTCTGGTTTGACCCGGCCATCCTCATCCTGTTTCGCGCCAAGTAGTTCCAGCATTTCTTGGTAACCGGAATCAGCGTTGACTCCCTCGATCGGCGCAAGGGCCGTGAGCACATGGAGCAGATTGTACCAAACGAAAGGATACTTGAGTTTCTGGAAATCCGTTCCCATGCCGAACAGAAAGGGTTTCTTTTCTTTCCGCTTTGCCCAATGACCAAGGACGGCCCCCGCGGCCCGCTTAGCCTCCGCTGACTTGCGGTATTCCGGATGAAGCGCTAGGGCGCGGGCGACAAGCAGATTGGCATAGGGGCACATGCCGCCCTTCGGCCCCGGGCCCTTGAATTTGGGGATACTGCCACAACAGGGATAAAATTCTGCTCCCGCGAGTTCGACAAGTCTTCCGGCGGCCTTTTCGAGCCGATCATCCTTAATCCCCATTCGCAGAAGCGCGTATACCACGACGGGAAAATCGCAGATCAGCCATTCTTTTGAAGGCCGGCCTGTCCCTCCGAATGCCGTGGGAATGCTAATGGCGATGGGAAACACGCCCTCTTGGTTGATGTTCGCAAGAAGGTTATCGATAATTGAACGCATACCTTCAGTAGCCGGCGTGACTCCAAGATCCGCGAGCATCGCGAGCCTGTGGATGAAAAGATCGGGTTTATCATGCCGTTCCAGAATGGAATCCCGCCAGAGCGCGACTTCCTGAATGTTTCTTCGAATGAATGGATCGCCGTCAAGGAGTCTGGGGTCCGCCTCTTCGGGCTTAAGGAACAGTAAGGCTTGGTAACGGATATAGGTTTCGGGCGCATCCAGTAGCCAGGCGATGGCTTTTTCGCTAAGCATTATCATGCCTCCATAAGTAGAGCCGGCCACTTGAGCCATGCAAAACTGATAATTACACCTACCATAATGAGCCCAATTGATGAATTGACAAGTTGGGTCACTATCAAAACTTTCGGATAGTTTATATACAAGTAGACAAGTTCTTCAGATTCCATTGGCAGCTCTTCGGCGTGAAAGGAAAAGCCGGATGGGTCTTGGTGTCGGCGGGTTGCCTTGCGAGAAGTCCAGCGGATTGGCGATGAGAAGGTAACGCGCTTGCTTCTCCTTGTGGTCGCTCTGGTGCGGGAGACTCCTCGGCCGAGCGTCTCCGTCATCCAGGAGATCGATCCGGTCTCCGTCTGCGCGGATGCAGGGCTGGCCGAGCAAGTTCTTCAAACTTTTCGGACAGCCCTGTCTTTTCAGTATCCTCGTTTTTTATACATCGTTTTCTGCAGCTTCATGATCGGCTTCCACTTTTCCTTTTCCGCGCGCGCCGCGCTCGTGTCGGTTTTCCGCTCGAGATAGGCGAGTTCCCGCCTCAGCCGATGCCAGCTTTCCAGGCGATCCGCGGCGAGGCCTCCGTTTTCAACGGCTTCGCGCACCGCGCAATCGGGTTCGCTTTCGTGGGCGCAATCGGCGAAACGGCAGTGCTCGGCATAGGCTTCAACGTCAGGGAAACTGCCGGCGAGCGAGTCCTCGCCCCCCCACAATTGGATTTCCCGGACCCCGGGAGTATCGACCAAGTAGGCTCCCCAGCTAAGTTCGATCAAGCGCCGCGAGGTGGTCGTATGGCGTCCTTTGCCGTCGTAGTCGCGGACCTCAGCTATCTTCTGTAGATCAGTCCCCGCCAGCGCGTTCAACAGGCTCGATTTGCCCACGCCTGAAGAACCCAGGAGTATGGCGCAGAGACCGGGTTTCAATATGTCCCGCAACTCTTCAATGCCTTCCCCGGTCTTCGCGCTGGTGGCGATAATGTTCGCGCCGAAGGCGACCGTTTCGGTTTCCGTCAGGCGAATGCTCAAATCCGGCGCGAACTCCGTCCCCGCCAAGTCCGCTTTGGTCAGGACGATGACGGGCTTGGCGCCCGCGTCCCAGGCGAGCGTGAGATAGCGTTCAATGCGCCGTACGCTGAAATCCTCATCCACGCCCATGACTAAAAGCGCGAGGTCAATATTCGCGGCTATCGGCTGTTCAATAATCGCGTCGCCGTCGACATCCCCCGGTCGTTTTCTTGCCAGGAGGCCGGACCGGGGCGCGACGGCTTGGATGAGCGCGACCGAATCGCCTTGGGTCCATTCGGCGTCCACCCAGTCCCCGACGACCGGCAGATCGGCGGGACTCGTCGCGGCGTTTCGGAACCGTCCCGAGAGCACGGCCTGAACGGACAAAATGCCTGCGCCGAAGGGGGGCGGGAGTTCGTTCTTCGCGGGCGTTAGTTCCCAGCGGTCTTTATGCACGGCTATAACGCGCGAGCGAAAACCGCGCTTTTCCGAAATGCCGGAATCGTCGCGATTTGGTTTTTCATTTTGAGGATCGGTATTCATCTGAGTATGCTTCCGTCGTAAAAGGTTGGCGGGGCGTTCGCGCGGCCCCCATACGAAGTCTTTCGCCTACGGCGAGACTGCGCTCGGTTCGCGTGATCGGTGCGACGGAAATCGCTTATGTATCGAGCGTCGGAAAGATTTTCGTCAGGCGCGGGCGATACGGCGTTCCGTCGCGTTGAGCGCAATCTCCACTATCCTGTTCATTCGATACCTCCGGTAAGCTTGGGTGAGCGGCCGCGTGAACGGCTTATTTCGGTAATACCACATTCGGGATGCGGCGTATAGGTCCGGGAACCTCGTTCTGCCGCGAACCTTCGCGTTCAACGTGGCCCGATAGCGGAATATGTTTCCCTAAATCGCGGCTCCGGGAAAATCGAAAGCGATTTTTTTCTGGATCAGCGAAGCTTGCGCGAAAGCCGTCCGCAGGGCCGCTTCCTCGCGCGGTTTTAGCGCTTTGAGCGGTACTTTGAAGCCTTCGTGCCGCGCGATGCGCAGGCCGGACAGCACTTCATAGACGTCCAGGAATTCTTCGGCAAGAGAAGAACCGAACGTGCCCGTTTTAGTGAGGGCTTCGACTCTTTTGTAGGTATTCGTCTCTTCGATGCCGTCGCGTAAAGCGTATAAACGCGCATAGATTACGAAGCGGGCCGCTATCTCTTTGAGGTCCACTTCCGGTTCACCCGCTCCACCCTGGAAAATGGTACCGGCCTGCGGGAAATTCGTATGGCGGCGAACGGCGTCGCGCGCCAGATGCGTGAAGAACGAAGGCGTTTCCGCAAGTAACGTGGAGACGGTCGACTTCAAGGATGCGGCGATCGCGAAATCTCCACCAAGAGCGCGGAAGTCGAAACTCAAATTCAGGGAGAGCATTTCCTCCGCTTCGGGGGTCCGGATCCAAGCCGCGAATTTTCGCTCCCATTCACTTAATGGCGCGCACCATTTTTCATTCTTTGCCATAACGCCGCCGGGACAATAGGGAACGCCCATCTCATGCAAGGAGTCGCAAACGTACGCTCCGAGTCGTCGGAAATAAGCGCGCACGGCGTCGTCTGGTTTTTTTTCACCCCCATCGTCCGCACGGGGGGTCTCGTAGACGATCGCGTTGTCCTGATCGGAAGCGGGCAGGGCTTCCGAACGACCGCCGCTTCCGAGCGTCAAAAAAACGTAGGGCGCGGGTGCCGGGCCCAGATCGGTTTCAGCGAAATTCAGCAACCGGGAGATGATAGCGTCTCCGACGGATGAGACAAGGCCCGTGACAATCTTCGGCCTCAAGCCGTCCGCCGCCAAAAGTCGAGCGCGAACGACCATTCGTTCCCTAATCCGGCCTAGTTCGCCCGGATCCCGCGCCGAAGCGGCCGCCGCGATCAGCGCCGAAAAGCCGTCGGCTTGCACGCGGCTTAGGTCTTCGCGTCCGACGACGGCGGTCACGACGTTAGCGGCGTCGCGGACAACGATGTGGCCCACGCCTTTCTCGCGCATCAAGAACAACGCTTGTCCGCAGGTCGCGTCGGCTTTTAATGAAACCAAGGGCGCGGACATTGCCTGGCCTACCATCAAATCGGCATCTCGGTTTTCCGCGACGATTCGGGAACGAATATCCTTGTCCGTGATGATCCCGATATCCTCTCCGGCCGCGCCCTGAACGATCAAGGCGTCGCAGCCGTTTCTCGTCATTCGTTCGGCGGCGCTACGCACCGTTTCGTTGGAAAATATTCTGGTCACGCTCGAAGGTGGCAGAGGCAGGCGCTCATCCGGAAAGCGTGAAGAGGCTTCCATCCGCAAAGCCTCTTCGCGGAATTTGGAGGACAAGAAAGCATTGTCGGCCGGGACTTCAATGGTAGCCGAAAAAAGACGTCCGACGTCGTTTTCGGGATTTTCTACCCTCGCGTCCTTGACCGACAATACCGCCCCTTTTTTTCCCGCCAAAGAAAAAAATGAGGAATGCGCGACAATGTCGATGAGTTCGCCGGAACGACGCTTGAAAAGGCAGGCGATTGAGGAAGCTTCCGCGTCGGTTACCGACTCCGGGGCGGCGTTTATCGGCAACGACGCCAAAAAAGTCGTGACGGAGGCCCCTTCGTCCTCGTAGGGGACAAGGAATTCCGATATGCTGAGCAAGACGATCTCGGTCGCGGAATAGCCGCTCAGTTCAAGGAACGGCGTGTTCGCGAAGGTGAAGACACCGTCGATGACGATAGCCATTCCCTCGCTCGACGCTTCGACTAAAGCACGATAACGTTCTTTGGATTCGCGAACGGCGAATTCCGCCAAACTTTTTTCCTTTTCCATGCGGACGCTTTGCTGCGCTATGAAAGCGAGGAGGCAGAGCAAAATCATCGCGATCAGTACGGATAGTAGGATCATCCGTCCGGACAAGGCGTCTATTTCCCGTTTTACGTCGTCCAGATAAATGCCCGTTCCGATTATCCAGCCCCAAGGTTCGAATCGCTTGACGAATGAAAGTTTGGGAACGATCCGGCTCGCGTCATCTTTCCATTGCCATAGGTATTCGACATAACCTTCATCTTTTTCGCGTACGGCGCGGGTGAATTCGTAAAAAACGCGCAGGCCGTTGTCGTCCTGGAAATAGGATACGTCGGTACCTTCCAGCTCCGTTCGGTACGGATGCATCACCATGCGGGGAATGCTGTCGGTTATCCAAAAATAGTCCTTTCCTTCGTGTCCGTAGCGGATGTTTCTGATATGGGCGGCGGCGTCGCGTTGCGCGGCTTCACGGCTGGTGCGTCCCGATGTTTCGTCCGCCGCGTATTCGGCTATCAAACTGACGGCTTCCGCGGTCAGTTCCCTGATCATTTCTTTTTTCCGATCAAGAAGCGTCTTTTCAAAATAGGGAATCGATATCGCGAAAAGCGCGATTACGAATAAACCTAAGGCGAGGATTGATGCCGCTATGATGCGTGCGCTGAATTTTCCGAATTTGAAGCCGGAATGCGCGGTCCGTCGTTTGACGGACGAAAGTGAATCCGGGTTCGGCGCTGTTTTCGGACTGTCGTCCGTCGGACTGTCGTCCGTCGGACTGTCGTCCGTCGGACTGTCGTCCGTTGAAACGACGGCCGAACCATCAAGGCGACGCAACAGGCGGTCGCGGAAAGCGCGCCACACTTTCTCATCCGCATCCAGGACGGCTGAATGGGAAGGATCGTCGGGCGCGTGAAAATCCGTACCCATAGAAACACAAAGCCCTCGGTTTTCAGCGAGGGCGACAAGCTTCGCCCTGTCTTCTCGTGAATAGGGCCCGTAGTAGGCTTCAATACCGTCAAGCCCCGCGCTCGAAAGTGAATCCAGAAGAGAACCGAGATCTCCGGAATCGAAACGGATGTCAAGAGGATGGGCCAGAACGGCGATTCCGCCGCACCGATGCGTCAGGGCGATAGCCGCGGCGGTCTCCAGTCTCTCGTGACGACGACTAGCGCCGATGTTCCGCAGGTGGTCGAGGAACCCCTGCGGTTCCCGTTTCGCCGCGTTTCGCGCTAAGGAAAGCGTCTTCAGCAGCTCGGGTGAGGCTATGTCGATGCCGTAGGCCAATATGTGTATTTCGCCGAAGGAACAGAAGGTCGTCAATTCAACGGCGTCCACGTAGGCGACGCCGCGCAGGGACAGGGCTTCACGGAAATGAACGGAGCCTTCAACTGTATCGTGGTCCGTAAGGGCGGCGACGGCGACGCCTTGGTCGGCCAAGGTGCCGGCCAAGGCTTCAGGCGAAAGTACCCCGTCGCTGAAGGCGGAGTGGCAATGCAGATTGAGCTTCATCTTATCGCCCTTCGCCTTAATTCATCATGACGCCTTTTGCTGTGTCCCTTTCGTCGCCAGAGATACTAGAACCAAGGTAGCAAAGCTGAGCGGAATCGACACAATGCCCGGATTATTCAGCGGGATGGGCGCGGTTGCCGGGTCGAACCCGTAGAGCGCGAACAAGGTCGGAGAGAAAAGGATGAGTCCGATGGAAGAAAAGATGCCCACGAGAATTGAGGCGGTAATCCCCTGCGAGGTCGTTTTTTTCCAGAAAAGCATCATCACGATGGACGGCAGGTTTGCGGAAGCGGCGACGGCGAAGGCTAAACCCACCAGGAACGTAACGTTCACGCCCTTGAAGATGATGCCGAGAATGATCGCGAGGAAGCCGACGGCGAAGGCCGTAATCTTTCCCACGAAGACTTTTTGTTTATCGTCCTTTATGACCTTTCCATAACGGTCCAGCAGGTCGTGCGCCACCGCGCCGGAGGCCGCGATGATCAAGCCGCTCACCGTTCCCAATACCGTCGCGAAAGCGATGGCCGAAATCATAGAGAAGAGGAAAGTGCCGAAGCTGCGCGCCAGGAGCGGCGCGGACATGTTATTGTCCGTCAGGTTGACTACGCCGCCGGTCATGGCTCCCAAGCCCATGAAGAGGGTGAGGATATAGAATAAGCCGATCGCGGCGATGGCCACGATGGTTGATTTCCGAGCCGCGGCGGGATTCGGTACCGTGTAGTAGCGGATCAAGATATGCGGTAAAGCGGCCGTACCCAGGAATAGCGCGATCATGAGCGATACGAAATCGATGCGTTCAAGCGGCGTGCCTTCCAGGCTGAACTTCAAGCCCGGCCGCATTACCTTGTTTCCCGGCGTTGAAGAGCGGTAATAAACCGTCACTTTATCGGCGCCGTCCGAAAATTTTGTGTCTTTCCAACGCACTATCGAAGTGTCCGGATCTCCGATGAGCGCTAGGAACTTGAACGGGTCGATGCTGCCCGTCTTGGCGGCGTCTCCGGTTTTTCCCGCGATCTTCTCCAAATTTCCCACCAGCGCAAGTTGGTTCTTCCGTGAGGCCGGCGCCCCGTTGATAAGGCTGCTTCCGTCGGACCGCGCGACCGTCCACTGGGTCTGGGCCAGTTCCGTGCGGCCGTCCTTCGAACTCGCCTTCCACCAGGAAATTTCTTCGCCTTTCGCCAGTTTCGCGAAATTCGCTCCTCCGGCCTTTTTCATCTCTACGAAGCGGTATTGGGTGTCCTCTACGACGAGCGCACCGTTCGACTCGGTCGCCGCCATGTTCCGGAATTCGGGGAACGGGACGCGTCCGCCCTGGTCGGGTGTCGTCGAAAGCCCCCGGACGAACAGCGCGATGACAAGCACCAACGAGAATATCAGCAGCAAACTTCCTTTTAAGAACTGCACGTAGGTCGTGGACGTCATACCCGCGGTGGCTACGATGGTGATGACGATCGCTCCGACCAAAATAACACCCGCGTAATGAGGTAAGCCGAGCAGCGGCGTCACCAACACACCTGCTCCCACCATTTGCGGAATCAGGTAGCAAAGCGATACGACCAAAGTGCTTATCGCCGCCATCAGCTTGATGCCTCGGTGATCGAAATTAGCGTCCAAGGCGTCGGTGAAGGTATACTTTCCCAGGCGTTTCATCGGCTCGGCGACTATGAAAAGGGCCACGATCCAACCGGCCAAGTAACCGATGGAATAGAGGAAGCCGTCGTAGCCCGCGGTCGCGATCATACCGCAGATGCCCAGGAACGAAGCCGCGGATAAATAGTCTCCGGCGAAGGCTATGCCGTTGACTCCCCAATGGATGTTGCCGCCGGCCGCGTAATAACCGCTGGCGGACTTCGCTTTACCCGCGAAATAGAAGGAAACGCCCAATACGAAGGCGACGAACATAACGAAAAGGGCGATCGGAAGGATTTCGGTCATATCAGGCCTCCCCGCTCTTGGCCATCGAAGCCTCACGGGCGCTGCACGCCTGGTTGTAAAAGAGCGCGAGAATCAAGGCGATTACTATGAGGGCAAACCCGTAAACCACCGCCAAATTCAAGCCCGCGATGATTTTAGCTTCCATCAAGACGGGTTTGAGCAAATTGATTACGATAAAGCCCGCGTAGAATAGAGCGTAGGCTGTAAACATTTTAATGCCCAACCCTCGCTTATACGCAAACGCCGGATCTTTGCCGCTCTTCGCGGCCGGTTCATGCAACATATCGGCACCCCCAATAATCGAATTTGACAAATGATATCATAACGTCAAAGTCGTAATATAGGGGGAATAAAAACGCGGCGTGTCTTGTCGCTTCCGGTAGGTTTCGGGAGGTTCTCCGGTCACCGCTTTGAAGTCTCTGATGAAGTGGGCCTGATCGGCGTAGCCCAGGGATAGGGCCAGGTCTGAGCCGCTTAACGAAGGCTCTTTCGCGAGTCGCTCGGCCGCTTCCATGAGCCGATAGCGCCGTATCATTTCTTTCGGAGCGATCCCCACTTCCCGGCGGAACATCCGTTGGAGGCTCCGGACGTCGTAACCGAGGACCGCGCAAGCGTCCCCGACGCGGAGTATTGTCCGATCCTCGGCAATGCGCCGGGCGCAGAGTCCCGCCAGGCCCGGAAGCGCGGGACAGCGGTCGAGCCAGAACTCATCGGCGAGAGCGCTCCGTTTCCCGAAGTCGGATTCCGCCATTATTGTTGCCGCCCATTGAGCGGTTTTTCCTCCCATCGCTTCCGCGAGCGGAACTCGCCGATCGAAAAAGGGATTGAGCGGTTCGCCGAGCCAGGGATAAAAAGCGCCGGGGTGGAATTTGACGCCGAAGACTCGTCCCGAGCCTGATATTTCCCGAACGAACGTCGGACCGGGTACTCCATACAGCCAAGCTCCGTCGCTCTCCACGGCCGCGTTGAAACAGGCGTGGGAAAGATTCGTCTGGCGGTGAACGACACCGGTCGGCAGGTTCCAGCTCACTTCCCAGTAGGAATCGATCCACGGGCGCAATTCCTCCATCGGCTCCAATCTATTGAGGGCAAAAGATCGAAGCGCCCGGTTGAAATTCAATACTCCGTTAGACGGATCGTCCGGACTTACGGTCATGCGTAAAAAATACGGCAAGTGTCGCGTTTTTTCAATAATTATGACTATTCGAATCTTATATTCGTTGTATTACGGAGGTAACCATGTCGAATGCGCGTTATGAAGCTAAAGTGGAAGGCGTGATCCCCGCCTCGATTGAAAAAGTGTGGGACGCCTTCGCCACGAGCGACGGTTTTGCCCGGATATATGAAGGTATCAAAGTTGAAAGCGACTGGAAAGTCGGCGGACCAGTTGTTTGGAGCGGCGAATGGGAAGGGAAAGCCTTTAGGGATGAAGGCGTCATAACCGTTTACGATCGCCCGCGCCTGTTCGAATATACCTATTGGACTTCTTTCTGGGGGCTTCCTCGCACCCCGGATACGACTCAGCCTATCCGCAACGAATTCCAAGCCGTAGCCGGAGGAACCAAGGTCCTCATTACCCAATCGAACCTGAGGAGCCCTGAAAGCCGCGACTCGGCGGAAAAGAATTGGCGGGGAATTATCGCTAAAATAGCTGAAGGGCTGAAATGACGGAAGAGGATGATTATCGATCGGCGTTCATCGCGGTCGCGCCCGATTGCCCCGTTCCCAAAGGCACGGTTCCGGAAAGAGAGGGAACCGTCGCCGCCGTCCAGTACGAATATATTTCCGGCTCACCGTACGCCCATACCCAGAGCGACGTACTTTGGGAAACGTATAGAAGTCGCGGCGGACCGGGGACTCGCGAGGAGCTTTTCTCAAAGCCGCAGGCCTGTTTGCGCGCTTCTCCGCTCGGCAAAAAATTCGGCTGGGGACTCCACTTCGACGCCGAAGGGCGGGTGGCCCTGGTCGGACGGGAGACGCCCGAGTATGAGGCCTTTATCGCCGATCAGACGCTTGAGCACCGGGCGGCAATGAGGTCGAAGCGGTAGCTTTTTCGGTCACTTCGCCTCAAACAGCTGCAATTTCGGCGTCGAGGCCTGCGACGACGACGTCGTGGACCCCGCCGGCAGTTCATTTCCGGCACCGGTCTTGCCTGCGTCGTACCTGACTTCCAAGTTCGTAGGCGACCCTTTCTTCACTTGGAATGGAATCTCCACCGTTCGCCGCTCCAAAAGGCAGAGCGTCTCGTTTACGCTTTCGCAATAGACCAAGCTCACTTCTACGACGATCTTGCCTTTGCCCACGGCGAAGTTAGCCGGAATCGTGATAGGGAACGAGGGACCCGCGATGATGATCTCCGCCGGGCCGTTGATATCGGCTCCCGTTCCTTCCACCCGGAAGCTGAACGATGAAGCGGCTTCAGGGTTCGGTTTGTACCCCGGAGGCAAGTCGATGCTCAGCCGTATTTCTCCCTTGCCGACGCCGACGGTTTGTTCGGGCAATACTATCGGTTCGGCCGCCGCGACGACGAAGCCTCGCGTGAAGCGTTCAAAGCCCTTGAACACCAGGCTCGACGCTTCGCCTTTCTTCAGGTCGAATACGCGGATCGTGTGGTTGTTGGTGTCGGCCAAGTACAGCTTTCCGCCCGCAGCGTCGATACCGCCGGGCTCATTGAACGCTGTTTCTTTTCCGTTCCGATAACCGGCTGCTCTGCCCGCTACAGTGGTCACCATTCCCGTACTCGGGTCGATGCGCCGTATGCGGTGATTGTAGGTGTCGGCCACGAAGACGGCCCCTTCGGTCCACACCAGACCCAGCGGATGCTGAAAGCGTGCCGCCGTGCCTTTTCCATCTTCCGCGCCGAACTCGAATAGGCTTTTGCCGCTTCCCGCTACGGTGATGACCGGGTCGCCCGCCGTATTCAGATCCAAGCGGCGAATGGAACTGGCTTCGGAATCGGCAAAGTACAGGCTTTGGCCGTCTGTGGCTCGTGTTCCGGCGGGAGCGAGCGTCAGCCCGCTGGGTTGGGCCAATTCCGCCTTGTCGCCGCTCTTATCCAGGTAGCCTTCCGCACCGCTGCCGGCCACGGGCGCGGCAACGCCGGTTCCGATATCGATCGTCCATATCTGGTGCGAACCGGCCATAGCAACGTATAAGGTTTTCCCGTCGCGGACCAGATCCCAAGGAGAGGAGAGGGCGACTTTCGTACCTACTCCCGCTTCAGGAGGGTATTCTTCCGCCTGCTTTCCGGTACCGACGAGGGTCGCCACCGTGCGGGCTTTCATATCGACGGCGCGGATGGAGTGGTTGTCCGTGTCGGCGACGTATAGAATCGATCCGTCTTCCGAAAGCGCCATGCCCTGCGGGTTGGCGAAACGCGCTGCCTCGAAGGTCCCGTCGGCGAAGCCCGCCTCGCCACTCCCGATCACGTCAATGACGGAGGAGTCCGCGGTTGACGCGACGACGAGCCGGTTATGCCCGCTGTCGGCGATAAACAGTCGCGCCCGTTCCGGATCTAGCCGGACCTTTCCGGGGAACGAGAGGACTGACGCGGGCGCGCGATCGCGTTCCAAAGCGGAAGCGAGCGGCGTTCTATCGATCCGTTTCTTCGCGTCGAATTCTTTTATGAGAGAGATGATGATCTGTCGGAAGGTGTCATAAAAGCCTTCGCCGCTCGATCCGCCGACAACTTTACCCGCGGGATCAATCAACACAAGAGTCGGCCAACCGGTCGGTCCCCATAATTTCCAGACGGCAAATTCCGAATCGTTGACGATAGGGTAGGTGAGACCGTAGCGGAGCGCGATGTTGCGCAGATTGTCGGTTTTACCTTCCGTCGCGAATTTAGCCGAATGGACGCCGATGATCACCAGCTCTTTGGAGAACTCTTCCTCCAGGCGTTTGAGGTACGGAAGGTTATGCATGCAGTTGACGCAGCCGTAAGTCCAGAAATCGAGAAGCACCACCTTTCCTTTAAGCGAGTCGAGCGTCAGAGGGGCGCTCACGTTGAGCCATTCTAGGCCGGAAGGAAATTCAGGTCCGCTATTTGTACCGGCCCATGACTTTTCCTGCGGGACGGTTTGGGCTGAGACTGCTTTATACCCGGTTCCGGGGGTCATTAAGAAGAGAAGAAAAAGCGCCGGAACGACCTTATACGGCTTTATCAGCTTCATGTACCAAATATCTATATATAAATACGTATATCCAAGTGATTTCGCTTGGGAATGTGATTACGCGATATGTAGTTCCAAGTTTTTGCCAAAAGCTTTCAAGATTCTTTCAAGAGTCTTGATAGTAGGATTCCCTTTTCTCGGATTTTCCAAGCGTTGATAGGCCTGGTATGTCAAGCCGAGTATTTGGGCGATTTCGGTCTGGGTCCTTTGCCCGCGTAATTTTCGCAACTCCCACGCGATCTCGATATGCGGAGCGAGGTCTATTGGATACAATCCTGGTCCCGGTCCGATTCGCGTTTCCGGCAGCATTTGTCCTCTGGCCAGATCCGATTCCAGTGTTCCGTTAAGTGCATCAGCGGCCATTTCGAGCGCGTGTTCAATCGATGAGCCGACGGTAATGATATTTGGAATATCAGGAAACCGCACACCGTAAAGCCCGTCTTCTTTTTGGATACAGCAGTAATATTTCATTAAGACTCCTGCCGTGTTATTCCGGCTTCTTTTAAGATCTTTTCGGCCCACACACCAAGATCACTATTTCCGTGAATTGGGACCGGGATCGATCGGAACCCGTTTTTCACCAAAATATGATGAGACCCGGAAATTCGATTCAGTGCCCATCCGTGGTGTCTCATTATCTTAATGACTTCCTTGCCGGTCATTAGCTAATCCCGTCATACAATATATATATTGTATTTACAACTAGTCGAATTATGGTCAGTCGAGTTTTTCTCTGCCATTTGGACCTGTAAAGTGTGTAAAGTCGTCTCATACTTAGAATAAGGGTGAAAAACGGCTTTCGCTTTACCCGAAGCGCAAAATACTCTTGGCTCTTTTTTGATTTACTTTTCATCGACTGAAACGGCTACCGGTATTTCTATTCACGCCGCGTTATACTTTACCGCACAAAACTATATGAAAGAAAACTACATCGCAAAAAATCTGCGCATCCTGTATGTCTTCAACTTTTTAAAGAGCGTCCAGTTTTTCGGCGCTGTCGCCGTTCCTTTCTTCAGGGATTGGGCGGGGCTCGATTACGCGCGCATGTTCACGTTGGAAGCATTTTTCGTCTTCTCCGTGTTTGTGCTGGAGATTCCCACCGGAGTCGTCGCCGACCGGTACGGTCGCAAGTGGTCGCTCGTTTTCGGGGGTGTCTTTGCGGCGGCGGCATTCGTCCTTTTCGGCTTTTCCCGTACGTTTCCTGTGTTTCTTGCGGCCGAATTTCTATGCGCGATAGGCTTCTCTCTGTTTTCCGGCGCGGATAAGGCTCTTCTCTACGACACGCTCAAAGCCCACGGCAAGGAAGCCGAAGGCGCGCGGCGTCTCTCGACTTTCGGCGCCATGGAGACCGCGGGCATCGTTCTCGGCTTTCCCGCCGGATCGCTTCTTGCCGGTTCGTCGCTTTTTGCATACCCCGATGGTCTCCGCTGGGCGTTTGTCGCCACCGGCGCGGTATTTCTTCTTTCGGCGGCGGCCGCGCTCTTTCTGGTTGAGCCTGAGCGCGAGAAGCCGAGAGGCTCTTTTCTCCGTTCGGGAATGGACGGCGTCTGCTTCATCTTCGGACGTGAGCGCATGCGTTCGTTTACTCTTAACTACATCCTTATTTCAGCGACGACCTTTTTCGTCTATTGGTTCTATCAACCCCTCGTTGCCGAGGCGGGATTTCCCGTAAGCGCAAACGGCTTCGTCGGCGCCGGGATGAACGTATTCGCCGCGCTCCTTCTTCTCAATGCGGCACGAATAGAAAAGGCTTTTCCGCTTCGTCGCCTCTTATTCCTTTCTTCATTGGTTCCCGGACTTTTATACCTTGCCCTTTTTCTCAACCGCTCGGCTGTGGTCGCCTTTCCCGCCGTGTTCGTCATAATAGGCCTCAAACATCTGCGCGCGCCCTTCCTCTCCGACCTAATGAACGCCGAGATAGAAAGCTCAGGCCGCGCCACTGTCCTATCAGGCGTCTCCATGCTTGAACGCGCGGTGATAATGCTGTTCTATCCGCTGGTCGGCATGCTGGCGGACAAGTCTCTGTCGTGGACCTTTCTTCTGCTCGGCGCCTCTACCATCTTCTTTGCGCTGACGGGCCGGGTTGGGGTGGGGAAGAAGAATTCGAAAAATCTTAGGGCATCAATGTGATTCATGACGGGCAACTCCGACGAACCCGATGACGTCGTCGCGGTATAGACGGATTTCCGGATGGCGCTAAGCGATTACATCCATCGCCTGTCCGATCCTTTATTGACTCGTACGATTTAATTAACATTAATGTGAAGAATTTGACAAAACTAGCAATTATGGTATTGTGATAATGTCCAGCTGTCCAACAGCAGGACAAAACGGAGGATTATTTGGGATGAATAGTATGTCTGAAAGCCGTCTGGTACGTCTTGTGGGAGCAGTGCAGGAAAAGATCATCTTAGTTTTGCTTGCGGCCATACCGCTCTTGGTGGTCGCCCAAGTAGTCCTCCGCTACGTTTTCAACGCGCCGCTTATGGGCATTGAGGAAATCCTCCTGTTTCCCGCGGTTTGGCTGTATTTCCTTGGAGGAAGCGCCGCGTCCAAGGAACGTAATCATATCGATTGCGGAATCCTCGTCCTCTACATAAAAAAAGAGAGGAGCCTCGCGCTGTTCAGGATAGTGAGAATGGGACTTTCAGTCCTGGTCGGATGCTGGACGACCTATTGGGCGTTTTGGTTCTTCTCCTATTCGCTCTCAAGATGGAAGCTGAGCGACCTTTTGTATCTTCCAATGTTCCTCGGAGAGAGCGCTATTTTCATAGGTCTGTTACTTATGACCATTTTTTCGCTTATCGAGCTCATCGACCGGTTTAACGAATTTAGACACATTTCGGGCTTAAAGGCATAGGAGGAAAAAATGCTGACAATCGTTGCTCTCGACGTTATCTTCCTCGTTTTTCTTCTTATGATGAGTGTTCCTCTGCCGTGGTGCTTCGGCGGCGCTCTCGGTTTCATGGCCGTGTTCGGCGGCGCCTCAATGAAAAGCATGATGCTATGGGGGTTCAACCAGACCATCAGCCTCGTGCTTTTGGGCAGCCCCATGTTCATTTTGGCGGGCGTTCTGATCGGAAGCAGCGGGATCGCGAAGCATTTGCTCAATTTCGTGGATATCTTCGTGGGCCGGATAAAGGGCGGAATCGGTGTTGTCGCGGTCGTGACCTGCGGCATCATCGGCGCTATCTCCGGATCCGGGTTCACCGGGGTCGCCGCCACCGGGCCTATCCTTATCCCCCGTATGGTTGAGCAGGGCTATTCCCGCGGCTACGCGACCGCCCTGGTAACGGTTTCATCGATCCTCGGCCTCCTCATCCCGCCGAGCATCATCATGATTTTCTACGGCTGGGTGACCGACACTTCCATCCTTGCCGCCTTCCTTTCAACCGTCGGTCCGGGAATCGCGGTCATCATCATTTTTTCCGCCATCAACCTGGTATGGGCGCGGAAATTCGATCTCAAGATCGCGGAAAAGCTTCCCAAAGCAGAACAGCGCAAGCAGAACATTTCCCGGATGATCATCGCCATACCCGGCCTTTCCCTCCCGATCATCATCCTCGGCGGGATTTACGGCGGGGTTTTTACCCCGACCGAGGCCGCCGCCGTCGGTGCCGTAGTCGCCTTGCCGATCGGCCTATTCATCTATAAGGAACTGAACGGAAAAACTATGGTGAAGCTCGGAAAGGATGTCGGGCAGTCCATCGGGTCCATCATGACGATGATTTTTTTCACGCTGATGCTAAGTCAGACCTATCTGCTTCTCCAAGTTCCCCAAGCGCTCGTGAAAATCCTGCTCGGCATGACGACGAATAAAGTCGTTCTCCTCATCCTGGTGAACTTGTTTCTCTTCGTCGTCGGTATGATCGTCAACGACGTGAGCGGTATGATCGTCTGCGCGCCTCTGCTCCTGCCTCTCATGAAAGAGATTGGGGTCAGCCCCGTTCATTTTGCCGCGATTATGGGCGTCAATCTCGCGATGGGCGGCGTTACGCCCCCTTACGCCAGCATCCTTTATCTCGGCATGAGGGTCGGCAAGTGCGAATTCAAGGAAATCCTTGGGCCGACGATGGTGTTCCTACTTGTCGGCTACGTCCCCGTCGTGTTCCTGACGACTTTCTGGCCCGACCTCTCGTTGTGGCTGCCCCGTATGGTAGGCCTGGCTTAACTGGGCCCTTATAGAGGGGACTTCGAAAAACTTCAGTTTTTTGAAGTCTACAAAATATAACCGCAAATCCTGTAAGGATTTGCAAAGGGCACCTAAAAACTAACCGAGTTTTTAGGTGCCCTAAAGGAGACTGACATGAAAAGAAGAATCGCGATCGTGTGCCTATTGGCGTTGGCCGTTTCTCTGACGGCGTCGGCGGAAGGTAAGAAAGAAGGTTCGTCGCAGAAGACATTCAAGCTTGGCCATCCCCGCCCCGCGGGGACGCCGACCGACAACGACATGAAAGCCTTTGCCGATGCCGTCGCGAAGGGAACTAGCGGTAGGATTAAGGTCGAACTCTATCCCGCGAGCCAACTCGGCAACTATACCGTCGTGCAGGAGCGCGTAGGACTCGGTGACATTGAGATGCAACTGGCGCCTGCCGGTACGAACGTCACAAAAGCCTTGGGGATAGCATCCGCGCCCTATCTCGTTGACGGATTCGACAAGATCCCCGTCATGTTTGCCCGAAGCGGCGCTTTGATGAAGGCCGTCGATAAGATGTTCGAAAAAGAAGGCATCAAGGTTATCGGCTTGTATCCGAAGTACTTCGGCGGAATCGCGCTTTCCAAGATGCCGAAGGATCCGAAAGGAATGTCATCCAAAGGAATGAAGATCCGCGTCCCGGGGATCAAGTCCTTTGAGAAAACCGCCGACGCGCTCGGTTTTATGGCGACTCCGATCGCCTTCTCCGAAGCGTTCACCGCTTGGCAGACCGGTATTGTCGACGGAGCTATCGGATCGGGCGCGGAAGGATATTGGTCCAGCTTCCGCGATCTCACGAAAGTGTATCTACCCATCAACAGTCATCTTGAGATGTGGTTCCTGTACATCAGCTTGGGTACCTACAATAAGCTGAGCGTCGCGGATAAAAAAGTCATTGAAGATGCGGGGAAGGCAGTCGAGGACGCTCGTTTCCTGGCCGCTCCGAAAGAAACCGCCGAATACGAAAAGATGCTCGCGGGCAACGGAACAACCGTAGTGTCCTTCACGAAAGAAGAACTCGAGGCTATTTCGAAGGAAATCAAAAAAACCGTCTGGCCGCAGATCAAGGAAGATTACGGCGTCGAATTGTTCGACAGCATTTCCAAATAAGAGTAAGCGGCCGGGCGTTTACCGCTCGGCCCGCTTTTTAACCATTAATGTAGGACAGCTAGACATTAAATGGAGGCAAATGTGGTTTCCGGAAAAGAAAAAAGCGCGGAACGAACCTGGGCGATACTCGGAGGGGGAAACGGCGGGCAATCCGCCGCGGGCCACTTGGGCATGCTCGGGTACCCGGTGCGCCTCTACGATATATTCGAGGAATCCGTCAACGTAATCAACGCGCAGGGAGGCGTGAAGGTCGAAGGCGTCATTGAAGGATTCGGCAAGGTCGATTTCGCGACGACCGATATGGCCAAGGCCGTCACCGGAGCCGACATTGTCATGGTGATCGCGCCGGCGATCGCTCACCGCGACATCGCCGGAAAACTGGCCGCTCACGTAAAGAAAGGCCAGATCGTCTTCGTGCATCCGGGAGCGACCCTCGGCGCGCTCGAATTCAACCAAGTGTTTACGAGCAAGGGGGTGGAGTTCGGGTCGGTCACGATATGCGAAGCCCAATCGCTCATCTACGCGACCAGGCTCGTTACGAATGGAACGGTATCGATCAAAGGCATCAAGAAAAGCCTCACGGTCGGCGCTCTTCCCGCCACCCGTACAGCCGAGGTCGTCGCCGTCCTCCGTGACGCGTTCCCTCAGATATACGCGGCACGGAACGTGCTTGAGACGAGCCTGACGAACCTCAACGCCGTCATGCATCCGACGCCCTCGCTGCTGAACGCGTCCCTCATCGAGTCCAAGTGGGATTGGAAATATTACCTGGACGGCATCA
Organism: Treponemataceae bacterium; assembly: GCA_041666155.1. Lineage (GTDB taxonomy): Bacteria > Spirochaetota > Spirochaetia > Treponematales > Breznakiellaceae > SZUA-426. The sequence continues at coordinate 4,972 of JBAYHM010000022.1, read as the reverse complement.
CGCCATCCATCGGGGCCCTCGTGGAACGGCTGGATAAGGAAAGGGTGGCTATCGGCAAGGCCGTCGGGCTCGACCTGCCCGACGTGATCGCGACCTACAAAGCCATGTACGACGTCGAAGCTCCCACGCTTTCCGAAACGGTCAAGCTCGTTAAGGCGTACTGGGAAATCGCCGGCCAAAAAAAGATCGACACCCGCTACATGCTTGAGGATATTCCGATGGGCCTAGTCCCCATGACGGAGATTGCCGACAAATTCGGAGTCCCGTGCGAGATCATGAAGACGATAGTCAAGCTGGGCAATTTTCTGTTGGACCGCGACCTTTCAACGACGGGTCGAACGTTGAAAAACCTCGGGCTGGAGAAAATGTCGAAAGAAGCTTTCCTGAAATTCATCGACCGCGGATAGGAGCTCGCGCGCGGCGGGGGCTTCCCGGCAGCTCCCGCCGATTGCATAGAAGACGTATTTAAAATAATATTAGGGCACCTCTAAAAACCCGGTTGGTTTTTAAGGTGCCCTTTGCAAATCCTTACAGGATTTGCGGTTAAATTTGGTAGGCTTCAAAAAACTGAAGTTTTTCGAAGCCCCTATTAAAAACCGGAGGCTTCGATGATCGTTCCCGCCCGCCGCAAGAGCTTGTACGAGGATATCTCCAACCAGATACTGGAAATGATATCCGAGGGAAAGTGGACGGAAGGGGAGCGCATACCCGGCGAGATAGAACTGTCCAACATGTTCGAAGTCAGCCGAAACTCGATGCGGGAATCGATAAAAGCCCTTGAATTGATCGGTATCCTCCGCGCGAAGAGCGGCAGGGGGACGTACGTATCGGACCAGGCCATCGCGAGAATACAACAGATAAAGTTTTCGAATGTACCGGAAGACGATTATTCGATCGACGAAATCATGGAATTCCGGCTGCTCATAGAGCCCAGCGTTGTTCGCGCGGCAACCAGACTCGCCGGCAAGGACGACTTCACCCGATTGCGCGGCATCTTGGAACAAGGCGTTAAAGCCGTTCATGAACAGAAGTACGATTTCGAACTCGGCTTTTCCTTCCATTCCACCTTGTTCAAAATCGTCGACAATAGAATCGTCAACGGCCTCGTCGATCAGCTGAATGATAAACTAATCGCCGTACGCAAGAAAGTATTCGTGAAGCATTTCAACCCGAAAATCTTCCTTGCGGAACTCGACGAACATCGAGTTATTCTGGACTTGATGGAAGCGGGAGAAGCGGAGAAAGCCGCGAGCGCAATGGAAAAGCATATCGCCGATTCGCTCGCGCTGTTGAAAAATACCAAAGTAAAGACGTAATTGGTAGACTTCAAAAAACAGAAGTTTTTCGAAGTCCCCTAACGCGTTTCCGGAAGCTTCCTCCTCGCCGTTTAATCAAACTTTCAGACGGCACTCTACTCCGTCGGCTTCCAGACTGACCGTCTTTCCATCTGCCGCGAAGCTCACGCTCTGATCCGACTTGTTCACGAATACCAGAAGCGTTTCGCTTCCCGAGCGGTATTCGGTCATGACGACGGATTCGGGCAGATCGTAGATCGTATCCACGACGAAGCGTCCCTCGTAAAAGAAGCGTCGCCACTTTTCCTTGATGGCGATGAGCTTTTTGACGTGGGCGCCGTAGTCGGGTTCGCCCGCGACGCCGACTACGCGGCCGCGGTAGATGGAGACGTCGAATCGGAAGCCCATGGCGAAGGCCCAGTTGAGCTGCAGCTTGTAGTCCTTTCGGCAGTCGTGGATAAAGCGATTGGTCATGATGGTTTCGGGAAAGGTGCGCAGGTAGAGCTGCGGGTAGGCGTTTTCCGCGAACCAGTTGCCGAAGTCGCATCCGTGGTGGTAGTCCAGATAGGGGGCGAAGAGGTCTACCGTGTTTTCACTGCCCAAGGCTTTTTCGCCATCGCAGAGGCCGCGCATCGCCTTGAATACGGCCGCCCGGTATTCGGGATCCGCGTCGCCCCGGTTTCCGTGCTTGTGTTCGGCGTCGAAACAGAGCCAGCAGTCGTGGCCGCCGATCTGGTCGTAGAATATGGAATCGGGATCAAAGGATAGCTTCACCCGCCCGTTCTCCAGGAGCTTATCGCGCCATTCGCTTTCGGACATGCAGGCCTTGGCGAAGGTCTTATAGCCGAAACTCCGCAGGGTAGTGCCGCTCCCCGAAAAGCGGTAATGGTCGAAGTACACGTTCCCGTCGATGTCCTTGGTCGCTATTCGACGGCCGGTTTCTTTGTAGAAATCGGACTTGACGTCCATGAGGATGCCGTTCGTGTAGAGAATGACGCGGCCTCCCTTGGTCTGGATCTTCTTGATCGCCTTCTTGAGGCCTTCATCGCCGCCTAGCGCGGGGTCGCTCTCGTAGAGGGGGTAGCCGTTGTCGAAGCGGCCTTTCCACCAGCCGAAGACCATGAGGCAGTCGAGACCGTAACGCGTTCCTTCCTCGTAGAGGCGGGGAAGGTCTTCGTAGTTCCAAAAGGTCTCGCCGTATTGGTGGCGGAGAATGACGCGCTGCCAGCCGGTGAAATTCTTGACCCACTTGGGTTTTTGGGCGGGTCTGTAAAATGTTTCCCACGCCCACGTTCCGTAGCGGTCCGATCCGTCGCGCCAGTCCCCTTCCGCGAGAGCGAGCACGCAACGGGCAGTCTCAATCCGCTCTCCCTTGAGCGCTAGGGGATAATGGCAAACGGACAGAATAAGGCGCGGCTCGGCGTTGCGTGGCGCGACGCCCGCGTTGAAGGCGCAGGTCCGCGGTTCCGCTCCGTGCCGGCCGAGGTAGAGGAAACGGCCGGAGCTCTCAAGTCCCATCCAGGCCATGCTTGAGGGCCGCGGGTACGTGAGGGGAGACCAAATTTCGAAGTTGTCGGCGGCCATATACTCGGTGTGGCTCTTCTCCAGCTCGGCCCAGGGGTTCTCAATTCTTTCGCCCAAGCCCTTGCCGCGGTACAGGACGTCCTTGGCGCGGTCGTTTCCGCAAGCAGAGCTCAGGTCGACGAAAGGAAGCTGGAGTTCGTTCACGCGTGCGTCGTCGCGGTTATCGATCTCCGCGCTCATTTCTATCTCCGTTTCGTTTTTCACGACGTGGACAACGAGCCTCACGTCGTAGCGGCGACCGGACTCGTCGACAAGGCTGTCGTAGACCAGGTCCATCCCCGCGCTCGTGCGCACGGCGCGGCCCTTCTGGGATGAGGATTTCACGAGGATTTCCCGTTCGTAGCCGTCGTCCATGAATACGCGCCAGAAATCGGCCTTCTCCTGGTTCGCGAGCGGGGTGCCGGCCGCCGACCAGACGACACGGTCGGCGCTTTCGTTCACGGCTATATCGATCAGATTCTTTTTCATCCGGATTCCTCCTGGGCGCGCTCTCAGATCCTATGGAAATCGAAATCCATCATGCGGGCGAATTCAGTAAGGACGGCGGTATGGTCGCCCGCGGCGATCGCGTAGTGCTGGGTCACGCCGATGTCCATGAGCTTCTGGAAGAACTGGCGTTGGTCTCCGCGCGGGCGGAAAAGTCCGTGAGAATAGCCTGCCAGGTGGTGGGGACAGGGCAGGGCGTCCACGACGGCGCAGACGAGCTTGAAGCGGCCGTTGCATTGGGATACGTGAACCATCGTTTTTTCTCCGGGGGAGAGCGTGTGCCAGGCGAAGGGCGCGCCCGCGTGCTTGAAGTCGGTAAGGGCGAAACGCTCGTCGCGGGAGATGACGGTTTTCCCCTTGGGGTCGGTGTAGTCGTTGGGGCCCGCGTGCCCGGCCGCGAAAACGCCTTTCTCGTTGTCGATATGGAATGGTTCGGCGAAGAAGACTCCGCTCTTTGCGATCAGCTTCAGGACTCGGACGGCCAGCGCCCCGCCTATGTCTCCCTCGGGCACCACGGTTATGTCCGTGCATCCGGGTGTGGGAGTGAATCCCGGTCTCAGCCCCAGCGTTCGCATCAGGATGGGCTCGATGTCGTTCAGGACGAGGACTTCGGCGCCGGCCTTGCGGGTCAGCGATTCCAGGGCCATGGATGCCGCCACGGAGGCTTCCATTTTTGAACGGACTACGCTTGCGTCGGAGGGGTAGGTTCCGAGTATCAGTTCGGTCGTCCGCTCGATATCGGCGGGCGGAATCGATTCGATCTCCTTTTCCAGGGCCGTCACGGAAAGGAAGCGCGTCTCGGGTCCGACTTTCATGAATAGGTCGTAGACGTCTACGTAAGTGGACCACATCACCTCGTTCATGTAGGGGAGGAGCGCGAAGGTCGATTCCCGCAGCTTCGCCCGCGCCCCGGCCGCTTCGGCGAAGGCTCGGCACCGCTCCGTCACCTCGGTCAGGGTGCCGATGACGCGGCCCATCATGGGCCTGTCGAAGCGGGTCGCCGAACCGGAGGCTTCCAGCATGCCGACGAGGGCGCCGGCGGAAAGGAATTCCACGAATCGATCCTCGTTCAGGGAATCCTTGAAGCCGAGGGAGTCCCTGATGATGGACGCGAACAGCACGGGCACGGGTCGCATGTCGCGGAGAAATCGTACCCAGGCGAAGTCGTCTGACCACGAAAGGAAGCAGGCGAAGACCATGTCTACCTTGGCATCGTCGAAGGCTTTCATGGTAGAGGCCAGGTCCTCCCGCGTGTAAACGATGCCGGGGAAAACCGGCTCGGAGAACACGGACAAAGCGGCGACGATCCGCTCAGCTTCGGCTTCCTTGCGCGTTGAATACACACCGTTTTCCGTGCCCGCCCCCAGGTTGCGGAAGCGCGGCGTGGTGATGAGCAGAACGCCGGGTTTCGGTTTTCGGTCGGTATCGATCATAGCGACTCCTTCAGCTTTTAGGTCGGGAATGCTTTCGTTGACTCGTGAGGCGTGTCTTGTCCAGATACGGTTTCACCTGGTCGTAGAGGCGACTTGAAACGGCGGTGTAGAGGATGTCTACCATTGTGAGCTGCCCGATGCGCGAACCCATCGGGCCGCTGCGGATCATTGACT
>JBAYHM010000021.1:0-25882 GCA_041666155.1 Treponemataceae bacterium | reverse complement strand
GTTCCCCGCTGAAGATCAAAAAGTGTTCATGGAAGCGGCGGTGAAGGCTTCAAAGTTCGAACGTGAGTTAAACCGAAAAATGAATAACGAAATGGTCGAGAAGCTCCGCGCGGCCGGAATGACCGTGACTGAGCTGACGCCTGAACAAAAGAAAGCGTTCCAAGATGCGACCAAACCCGTTTACGACGAATGGATTCCTAAAATCGGAAAGGAACTGATTGCCGAATTCCAGGCAGCGGTTGCCGGCGCGAAGTAAGAGTGTCGGCGGGCCCGAAGGGCCCGCCGATTCGCGTATACGGGTATAAGAAATCGCCGATTCGGCGTAGGAGGCTTGCGATGGCTGATTCTGAAAAAGGCCGTTCAGCGATTGATACCGTTAAGAAAGCGTTTGAGCGAGTAATCAATTTCCTGATCGCTTCTCTTTTGGCATGTATGGTTTTCTTGGTGTTCGGCAATGTCATCTCTCGGTATTTTCTTCAAATATCTATTGGTTGGTCTGAAGAAGTATCTCGGTTCATGCTCATTTGGCTGGCCTTTTTAGGGGCGGTCATCGCTTACCTAAAAAACGAGCACTTGGGTCTCGACGTTTTACACAAATACCTACCGCGGTTTGCGTCCTTGATTTTACTCGTTATCGCGGATCTTTTCGTCCTCGCGGCGCTCGCGTTCATGACGAAAGGAGGATTCGATATGACGCTGGATAGTCTCCAGTCCGGCTGGGTTTCCTCCGCGGTCCCGATACCATACGGGTATGTCTACATGGTTGCCCCGATAAGTACCGCGTTAATGTTTTTAGAGGGTCTTCTGAAACTTGCGGAAGACGTGAAGAAGCTGATAGCGAATAAAGCGTTGGGGGCGAACTGATGCTGACGATATTCCTTGTCTCGTTATTCGGGTTTGTTTTGATGAGCGTTCCCATCGCGTTCGCCCTGGTTTTGACGGCGATGGTTCTCATGTACTCGATGTCCTCCGTGAGCGCGGCGCTGCTGATTCAGAACATAGTACGCGGAATAGATAGTTTCCCTTTGATGGCGATTCCTTTTTTTCTCCTGGCGGGGGAATTGATGAACGTCGGGGGTATTTCCAAGCGGATTGTTCTTTTCGCCAGAGCGCTTCTGGGCCATGTCGCGGGGGGCTTGGGTTATGTGACTGTTTTGGCGAGTATGCTATTTGCCGGCGTTTCCGGGTCGGCGGTCGCCGACACCTCCGCTATCGGATCGATACTCTATCCGATCATGCGGGACGAAGGCTATGATCCGAAAAAAAGCACCGCTTTGTTTTGCGCCTCGGGTTGTATCGGACCGATCATCCCCCCAAGCATTCCGATGATTATTTACGGAGTCATCGCGAATGTGTCCATCGTCAAGTTGTTCCTCGGAGGAATTGTTCCCGGCATTCTCATCGGTTTCGGACTTATGATCGGCTGGTTCATTCATACCAGAGGCAAGAATTACAAAGCGGACGGTACCTTCAGTATTTCCGTGGTATTTCGGGCAACGCTTGAGGCTTTCTGGGCATTGCTGCTTCCCGCGATTATTCTGGGCGGAATTATTTTTGGAATTTACACTCCGACCGAAGCTGCCGTAATCGCCGTAGTATACGCTTTTCTCGTTTCGTTCTTTATTTATAAAGAGCTTAAGCTTTCGGATCTGCCCGCGATCTTTATCGGGGCGGCTAAAAGCACCGCGGTCGTAATGTTGGTCTGCGGGGCCGCGACCGCCGCCGCGTACTATATTACTACGGCGCAAGTCCCCGCGATGCTGTCATCCGCCGTCCTTTCGTTGGCTGGGGACAATCGTTATATCCTGATGCTGGTGGTCAATATTCTGCTTCTCTTAGTCGGCTGCGTTATGGATTTGACGCCCGCTTTGCTCATCATGGGGCCGATGCTTTTACCCATCGTCACGAAATTCGGATTGGACCCTGTTTATTTCGGTTGCGTCCTGGTTGTCAATTTGTGTATCGGCCTTATCACCCCGCCGGTCGGTAATATCCTCTATGTAGGTTGCAGCATTTCGAAATTGACCGTCGCGGAACTTTCAAAAGCGATACTCCCGAATGTTCTCATAATGATTGTGGTGCTTTTTATCATCACGTATATTCCGGGGACTATTACGTTCATCCCGAACCTCATGAGTCGTTGATCGGTTGATTGGGAGTTACGCGGAAGCGGTATTTCCGCGTAACTTCCGGTCTTGATCCGACTTTCATCACCAAACCGCATTCTTTTTTTCAAACTTACGGTATTTCCTTGCTTATTGAATAATATCTTGACATATCATAATATGTTGTTAAAGTATCATTATATCATTTGCAAGGAATCGTGATGGGTAAGCTACTGGCCGTGGACATTGGTACTCAGTCTCTTAAAATATCCGTGTACGGAAGCGATTTCGAATGTCTTGAACGGTATAAAGAGCCCTACCAGTCTTACGCCCATTCGGGTAATTGCGTGGAGATCGACGCCGAGGTTTTCTGGAAAGCCTTCGTGAACCTTTGCGCGCGCGTCGTCTGTAAGGATCTTGTCGGCATCGTATTTTCCACTCTTTGCCCCTCTTTGCTGCTAATGGACGCGGACGGCGATCCGCTTTCCCCGGTGATATTGCACCTGGACCGCCGAAGCGGCGAGCAGTCGGCGCGTTTGGTTGAGATGATAGGCGCGGAACGCTTTCGGGGCATCACCGGAAATCTGCCGATCCCGGGAGGCATCTCGGTAACCAGCATGCTCTGGATCCGCGACCAATGGGGTGGTCCGCTGCCCCAGGGGGCGGTTTTCGGCCACGTGGTCACCTTCTTCATGAAGCGGCTGACCGGTTCCTTCTTCATCGATCCTTCCAACGCGTCCTTCACCGGTCTGTACGAGACGCTCAAGTATTCCGACTGGAGCCCCGAAATCATGGAGGCGACCGGTATCGGAGTCGAGCGTCTGCCCAAGGTGCTCGATTCCCTTTCAGTGGCGGGCGCGCTCCTGCCGAAGGTCGCCGCGGCGACCGGCTTGACGCAGGGCCTGCCGGTGGTAATCGGCGCGAACGACACGACTTGCGCCGTCGCGGGGGCGGGAATCCGCGAACCGGGCATGCTTCTCAATACCTCGGGAACCGTCGAGCTGCTGGTACTCTGCACCGATACTCCGTCCGTCGGGTCCAACCACCTCCTGCGGACCCACGCGTACCGCGATCGGTGGCTTATGATGCGCACCCTCGGCGCGGGCGGCGCGTCGGTCGAATGGTTCCGTTCCAACTTCTGCCGCGACCTGACGCGGGACGAGTTCTACCGCGGTTACATGCCCGACGTGCTCGCCAAGGGCGGCGAGCGTACGGTCCGCTTTGCGCCCTATTTAACGGGCGACCGGCACAAACTTGAACCGTTGAAGGCCTCCTTCAGCGACATCTCGCTCTCCAGCAGCCGGGACGATTTCCTGTACGCGCTGGTCGCCGACAATATCAATTTCATGTTCTCGGTACTGCCCGAGTGGGAAGCCGGCTCAAAGATGGAGAAGCGTATCTTCCATGTCGGTGGCGGGGCTGGGGACGACTACAACGACTTAAAAAAACGCATGCTGCCGGACTACGAGTTCGTGTCCATCGGTGAAACCGCCGAAAGGGGCGCGGCCATGCTTGGTTTTGAAGCGTTAGGGGCAAGATAAACGACGAATCGAAGAGAAAGGAGCGAACAGATGAGTATTTCGAACAGCAAAAGCATTCTTATCAAAGCCGCGAAAGGGAAATACGCGGTCGGGGCTTTCAATATCACGTCCATTTCCCAGCTGCAGGCGGTCGTGGAAGCTTCCGAGGCCGCGCGTTCGCCGCTGATCATCCAGACCTCGGTCGGCACGGTGGAGATTATGGGCACCAAGCTCCTGGTCTCGGCCTTCCGCGCGATAGCCGAGGACGTTTCGATTCCGGTGGCACTCCATCTGGACCACTGCACCGACGTCGAGTTCTGCAAGAAATGCATCGACGCGGGGTACACCAGCATCATGTACGACGGCTCGAAAAAGAGTTTTGAGGAGAATATTCGAACGACGGCGGAGGTCGTTGCCTACGCGCGGAAGAAAGGGGACATCTCGGTGGAAGGCGAACTCGGGACGGTGAGCGGCGTCGAGGACCAGATCAAGGTCGCGGAGAACGAGGCGGAACTTTGCAATCCCGTCCAAGCGGTACGCTACGTGGCCGAATCGGGCGTGGACCTGTTCGCGCCGGCCATCGGAACGGCCCACGGCATCTACACGACGGAAAATCCCAAGATCGATGTGGATCGCCTCGGGAATATCGGGAAGCTGCTCGCCGAAAAGAAACTCAATGTTCCCCTGGTAGTGCACGGCGGGACGGGACTGAAGGAAGACCTTGTCGTGAAGCTGATCGCGGCCGGAGCGGCGAAATACAACGTATCCACGGAGTTGAAGCACGTGTGGCTTGACGGCGCGTGGGAATATCTGCAGAAACATTTGACCGATTACAACCCGTCGAAGATGGCCAAAGAACAGAAGAAGAAGACCGCAGAAGCCATCGCCGAATGGATCCGCATCCTCGGAAGCAAAGACAAGGCGTAAGGAGAAGCCATGAACACCGCGCTGAAAGCCGTTTTCTTCGATCAGGACGGAGTCATAGTCGATACCGAGAAGGACGGGCACCGCGTCTCCTTCAACAAGGCGTTCGCGGAGTTCGGCATCAACGCCGAGTGGGACGTTGAGACCTATCACAAGCTGCTCCAGATCGGCGGCGGCAAGGAACGGATCAAGCACTACTTCCAGACCAGCGGCTACGCCGGGAAGGAGTACGCCGCCGATCCCGATGGTTTCGTGAAAGCCATCCATAAACGCAAAACCGACATTTTCATCGATATGATACGGACCAAGCAGCTTCCGCTCAGGCCGGGAATCTACCGGCTGATGAAGGAGATCAAGGCGAAGGGCCTCCTTCTCGGCATCTGCACGACTTCCGCCGAGGATTCGGCGCGCGCCGTTGTAGAGAACCTGTTGACCGGCATCGAGGTCGATATCCTCTTGGCCGGCGACATCGTCAAAAAGAAGAAACCCGACCCGGAAATCTATCTTCTGGCGATGGAAAAGGCCGGAGTGAGGAAGGGCGAGTTCGCCGTGGTAGAAGATTCGGCTATCGGGGTGGCGGCAGCCGTGAGCGCTGGAGCGGCCGTGGTCGCGACGGTCAACGATTACACCCGCGACGAGGCGGTGGACGCGGCGAAGATCATCGTGGACTGTTTGGGGGAACCGGACCGGCCGGCACAATGCTTAAGGCGGTCGCCGTCCGCCGCGTTCAAGGGGTATATCGACGTGGCGTTCCTTGCGTCGCTGCTCGGAGAAAAATGACTTGCTTCATGCGCACAAAGATATCAATCAAAAATACGAAGTTTTCGCGGGAAACTCAATTGGAGCGGTGATTTAGACCTAATGAAAATCGGCTAACCAATTTCTCGCTTGACCGTGGTTTCTTGCGGTCAGTATACTGTCCCTACGATGGCAAAGAAAGAAAAGAAAATATACATACTTGATACGAATGTAATCCTTCACGATTTTCGTTGCATCTACCAGTTTCAGGAAAACGATATCGTGATTCCAATTACGGTTCTTGAAGAACTTGATAAATTCAAGAAAGGCAATGACCTTATCAATTTTCAAGCAAGGGAATTCACTCGTGAACTCGATTCGATCTCCGGAGATTCAATCTTCACCGCGGGATTGTCCCTTGGACCGAAACTGGGGAAACTGTTTATCGAGACAGGTAAGCCTTTTTCAAAAACCCTTGCGGATTCATTCCCCGAACAGTCCGCCGACCATCGTATTCTGGCAATTACCGAATATATCAACGCAAAGAACCCTGAGAAAAAGGTCGCGCTTGTCTCGAAGGATATCAATCTTCGGATGAAAGCGAAGTCTCTTGGCCTTCAGGCGGAAGACTATGAATCGGACAAAATACACGACGTTTCTCTTATCGACCGAACTATCGAGATAGTCGAAAAGATGGATTCGGCGCTGATCACGGGACTCTACGACACTCCCGAAGGTATCCCTCTGGAAGATTTCAACTTTAAGAAAACTCCGACCGCGAATCAGTACTTCATTCTGAAAAATGGGACGGCAAGCGCCCTGGCTCACTACTGCAAATCCGCGGACCGCATAAGCCGGGTGGAAAAGCTGAAGTCTTACGGAATAGAGCCGAGAAACGCGGAGCAGGCATTTTCACTCGATGCCCTGATGCGGAGCGATGTACTTCTTGTCGCCCTTTCGGGAAAAGCGGGGACGGGTAAAACATTGCTCGCGCTCGCGGCCGCGCTCGCGCAGGAATCGCGATTTGACCAGATTTTGCTCGCTCGTCCGATTGTTCCGCTCGCAAACCGGGATATCGGATTTTTGCCGGGTGATGTCAATGAAAAAATCAGTCCGTACATGCAACCGCTTTTTGACAACCTGTCCGTGATCAAACACAAATATAAAGCGTCAAGCAAGGAAGCGCTCCACATCGATGAGATTCAAAAGACCGGAAAGCTTACCATTACCCCATTGGCTTACATACGCGGAAGAAGTCTCTCAAACGTCTTCTTTATTGTCGACGAGGCTCAGAACTTGACGCCGCATGAGGTCAAGACCATCATTACCCGCGCAAGCGAGGGAACGAAAATGGTATTTACCGGCGATATCCAGCAAATCGATTCGCCGTATCTTGATTCCTGCTCAAACGGTCTCAGCTATCTGATCGATAAAATGAAAGGACAGGAACTTTTTGCCCACGTACATCTGGTGAAAAGCGAACGGAGCTACCTTGCCGAGTTGGCGAGCGATCTGTTGTAAGTATTAGCGGCATTGATTTACTTTAGGTTTCCGCGGCGTCGGCTCCCGCCGCGCGGGCGACGGCGGCCTTCGCTCCGTTCTTGAGAATGTCGACCAAAGCCGCGCCGCAAGTGTCGGAAAGGCCGGGGATCTTGCGTAGGTCGTCGCCCCACCAAGCTTCGTTCGCTAAAACCGCGTCCATGAGTTTCTTGGCGCCCGCGTCGGTATTGTCGTACGTGGTCCAGAGCTTGGCGAAGGTTTCCAGTACGGGAAGGTCGTCGCGGATCGGGTAGGAAACGCCGTTCCGGTCGCCTTGGAGGGCTCCGTCTACGATCTTGGTGCCTCGGTAGAAGGCGACCAGAGCCGATAGCGAGAAAGCGAGGAGCGACGTGGCTTTGCCTTTCGCGGCGGCGGCTTCCTGGAGGGACGGCAGGACGCGCGCCTTGAACTTGGAAACCGAGTTCAGGCTGATGTCCAGGAGCCTGTGCTTGATAAAGGGGTTCGCGAAGCGTTCAAGAACTGCCGCGGCGAACTGCTGAACATCTTTCTTGGGTAGGGTCAGTATCGGCATGATCTCTTCGTTGAGGATATTCCTGACGTACGCGGCGAAAACCGGGTCTTCCACCATTTCGCGCACGGTGTCCACGCCGGCTAAGTAGGCGCCGAGAACCGAAGACGTATGCGCGCCGTTGAGGATGCGGACCTTCCGTGTACGGTAGGGGGTCATGTCGTCGGTCCAGATGACGTCGAAACCCGCTTTCCTGAAGGGGAGTTCGTCGCCGTATTTCTTGTTGCCTTCAATGACCCACACCAGGAAAGGTTCGGCGGTATCGAGGAGGTCGTCGCGGTAACCGAGCTTGTTCCAGATCGCCTCGGCTTCTTCCTTCGGGTAGCCGGTGACGATGCGGTCGACCAGAGAGTTGAGGAAGTCGCAGGAAGATTTCAGCCAGTCGATGAAGGCGGATTCGTACTTCCATTCCTCGGCCCAGCGGTACACCGTTTCTTTGAGCTTGTCGCCGTTGCGGTCGATCAGCTCGCAGGGGACCATCACAAGTCCCTTGTCCGCCGCCCCCTTAAAGGTTAACCAGCGGTGGTGTAAAAAAACGGCGAGTTTGGCCGGGTAGGAAGCGGGGGGCGCGTCGGTCGGTTTGTCCCCGGCGGCGTACGCGATGCCGGCTTCGGTCGTGTTGGAGACGATGAACCGGAGGTCGGGGTTTTCCCCGATCGCCATGAAGTCTTTAAAGTCGCGGTAGGGATCCACGCAGCGGCTGACCGATTCAACGATCGTCGCGTCTTCCACCACTTTGCCGTTTTCCACGCCGCGCAGGATGACGGTGTAGAGGCCGTTGTTTTCATTGATCAGGTCGGTCAAGCCGCGTGCGATCGGCTGAACGAGTACGACGGAGCCGTCGTAAACGCCGGCCGCGTTCATTTTGTGAACCATCCAATCCACGAAGGCGCGCAGGAAGTTGCCTTCCCCGAATTGCATTATGCGTTCTTTCCGGGCGGTTTTCGCTCCGTGAATCTCGGCTAATTTCTTCATTACGAGTCTCCTATGGGTGTGCCGCCAATGATGCAGATCGCGTGATTCTTCTTAAAAAACTTGTTTCTAGTTTTTTCTTCCGATGAAATTACCGTCGTAGTCGGTATAGATCCGGTACGCCGCGTTGAGCAGGTATTGAGGAATTTTCAGGTTGATGGATTTCGCGGCTTTGAGGTTGAACATGAGGTTGAACTTACGAGGATATTCCCAGGGAATATCGCCCGGGTTAGCGCCATGAAGCACTTCGAAGCCTTTTTCGCCCAGCTGAGCGCCGATATCGTACCATACTATGCAGGTGCCCGCCGGATATCCGGCTTTCACTGAAGCTTCATCGTAGGCGTAGAGCGGAATCCGCTTGATTTTATTTTGGACAAAATCCGCCTCTTCTACCGCCATGTCCGCGTAGCTCCCGTCGCGGTGCGCCCATGCCGAGATGCCCATAATGGCGAAATATTCGGGGCCTCCGGCATCGACTTTGCGCAAGTACTCGAATTCATCTTCCGCGGAGGGTAGCCTCTTGAATTCAGCCAACTCAATGTTTTCGGTACGGCACGCGTTTTTTATTTCGGTCTCGAACCACCCGTTGATCTGCGTCATTGCGTCCCACGAGAGAAAAACGAGTTTCTTTGCTTGGGGATTGATCATCTTCGCCAAGCGTAGCATCGACGTGAGTTGTATGAAGACGCCTACCCCAGTGATGTTTCCGCCGGGGAGGTCCCACGACTTCGCCACGCCGGACTGGACCGGGATACAGTTTTCCGAAACGATCTTGAAGGTTGGAAGCTTGAGGGAAATGTTGATATCGGCGAAGCTTCCCGGGCTGTTGATTGCGCAGATCAGGTCGGGGTTTCCTTCTTTGATGGCCTTGAGTATCCCCGGGACGGTCGCGGGATCGGTTTTTGTATCAAATACGGTGTAGGTCGCTTCGGCGCCCTCAGCCGCCAGCCGGGAGTTCAAGGCATCTTTTATGCCTTCCTGAACCTCGACGAACTTTGGTTTGAGCGTATCCGATACGATGAAGACCTTGTATTGTTTTTTTTCCAAGGCCGGCGCGTTGAACGCGACGAGCATGCAAAGCAGGCCCGCGACCCATAGCGTTTTCTTATTCAAATCGCACCTCGGCTTTCGTTCCGTTACTGCCGTCGATATGGACTTTCCCGTACAGTTGCTGGGCCAAAATATCGACCAAGGTTAATCCTAAAGAATCGCTTCTGTTCGCCAGAACTTCTTCGGAAATACCGACACCGTCGTCGTGGACGAGCAGAACGATTTCGTTTTCTTCCTTCCTGAGACTTATATGAATTTTACCGCCGCGACCGGACGAGGCCGGGAACGCGTATTTGATCGCGTTCGTCACCAATTCGTTGAGGATAAGGCCGCAGGGTATGGCTTTGTCGATCCCGATCTCGATGGATTCGGCGTTTATCTCAAGACTGACGCGGGCGGGATCTACTTGGTAGGCAATGAAAAGTTCGCGAGCCAGTTCATCGACATATTGACCGAAATCGATGGAAGTAAGGTCGTCGGATTGGTAAAGCTGTTCGTGCACCATCGCCATTGCTTGGATACGGGCCCGTGGTTCCCGCAAAATAGATTGGAGGGTTCTATCCTCGGTTGCCGCGGCCTGCAGATCAAACAGGCTGTTGATGATTTGAAAATTGTTTTTTACCCGGTGGTGAATTTCCTTGAGAAGCGTCGCTTTTTCGTTGAGCGATTTAGCGTTCGCCGTCTCAACTGTTTTCCGCTCGCTGATGTCGCGGCAAGATACCAGGATGCGGTTTTCTCCACCCAGGCGCACGTCGTTGACGAAAATTTCTACCCATACGGTAGAGCCGTCCTTTCTCCGTACTTTCCATTCCGTACGGATCCGCTCTCCCCGCTTTGCTCTGATTATGAGATTCGCGCCCGCTCGTTCGTCATATCCTTCTTCCGTAACGCTTAACATTATGAAGCGTTTGCCCAGCAATTCGTGTTTCATGAATCCCAGGAGTTCTTCGGAAGCAAAGTTGCTGTCGATTATGGTGCCGTCCCTATTGTCCATGATAAGGATCGCTTCGTACACGCCGTCGAAAATTGAGCGGAATTGTATCTCGCTTTGCCGCAGCGATTCTTCCGCGGCGGCGCGCTCTTCTTCCTGCTCCGAGAGCGTCCGCGACATGGAGTCGAATTCACGGGCGAGGTCGCCGATTTCATCGTCAAGGACGATGTCGGTAGTGATGCCGAATTTACCGGCCGAGATTTCCCGGGTCGCCGCCGCAAGCGCCTTGAGCGGCCGAGCTATTGTACGCGAAAAATAGAGGCCGGCGATCGCGGAGATGCCGACCGCGACGAGTCCCGCGAGCAGCAGCGTTAGGAGTCCCGCGTCCCTGGTTTCGGTAAGCGTTTTGACCGGGTACCCGATCCCTATCCAGGCCAACATACGTCCATTCACATCGACGAAAGGCATCGTGCCGAGAAAATACTGAGAGCTGCCGATTTTCCCAATAAACGGCTCTTTCGTGTTCCCGGAGGCATGCATCAACCAATCCGAAGGCAACTCGATTTTTTGAGACTCGGATCCGTTCGGGAACATGACTGTCATCGACTCCCCTGTCGGAGTGAGGATGAAAACCGGAGCTTCCAGTTCCGACGCGGTTTTCGCGGCTAAGTGTCGGAGATCCAACGCGCCGTTCAGCGATCCGAGAATACTCCCCGCCCCGGACAGAATGGACCGTTCGTCGATGAGTACCGGCGTTTTGTCATTGTGGGTAAGGGTTAACTTGTGTCCGGCGTCTCTCGAAGCCGGCGGGGAGAAGCCGGTTTCGGAGCCTTTGTTCAAATCGGCCGCGACGGTAACGCCTTGCGGATCCTTTACCCACAAACCAGCCAGTCCCTCATTGCGCGACAAGGTGGACAGATGATTTTCCAGGGCGAGATCAAGCCCCAGCTCCAAATTGTAAACAGTGGTATTTTCTTTGGACGCGTTGTCTAGGACGCCAATCAAACGATCGGCTCGTTCGGCAAAGA
Source organism: Treponemataceae bacterium (assembly GCA_041666155.1). Classification (GTDB taxonomy): domain Bacteria; phylum Spirochaetota; class Spirochaetia; order Treponematales; family Breznakiellaceae; genus SZUA-426. Next base: position 14,546 of record JBAYHM010000021.1, on the reverse strand, counting down.
GCAGCGATGCCGAACGGGCTTTTTCCCGAACAGCCTCCCGTGAGACGATTTTTGATTGCGACAGATAGACGCTGACCGAGGTGATGAGCGCGACCGCGATGGGGAGGAGCGCCGCGAAGGAAAAACCGAGGAATAATTTTTCGCTTACTCCCAATCGTTTACTTTTTTTTTGACCGAAACTCATGCGGCTATACTGGAGGCATCCGGAATTATTGTCAATTGCGAACGTTTTGAAAGAACGGCGCCTCATTTCGGAAGCGCCGTTCTTTCGAAGCTATCCTCGATTTACTTTTTGATGCTGATTTCTTTGTTCCAGCGTTCGATCCAGGCGCCCTTGTTCTTGTTGATGAAAGAGTCGTCGAAGGTGACGAGCTTCTTCGCCGCTTCTTCGCCGTAGACGAGGTATTTCGCGGTTTCCGGATCCAGCTTGGTGTCCTTGTTGACCGGGGACTCGCTCATGACCTTGGCGATCTGGGCCTGGACGTCGGCGCTGAGGAGGAAGTCCACGTACTTCTGCGCGATGGCGGCTTTCGGGCTGCCCTTCACGATATTGACGGTGGTCGGGGTGGCGAAGGCGCCTTCCTTGGGTACGGCCATGGCGACGTTGAGCTTGGAATTCTGCATGCTCTTGAGGAACATGTCGAGGAACGGAACCATCACGATCTCCCCGCGCTCGAACATGGCGGTGACGTCGGAGCCGCTCATGTAGAAGTTGAAGATGCTGTCCTTGAGTTCCGCCATCTTCTTGAAGCCGGCGTCGATGTCGTATTTATCCTTGCCGTACATCTGCGCGGCCATGATGAGGAGGAGCGGCGCGGAGGTGCCGGCGATGTCGGCGACCGCGATCTTGCCCTTGTACTGGGGATCCCAGAGGTCGCCCCAGGAGGTCGGAGGGGTTTTCACCTTGGTCGTGTCGTAGAAGATGCCGTAGCTGGTGACCGAGTAGATCGGGCCGAAGCCGTCCTTATTTTTGGCGAAGTCGTAGATCTTGTCGAGGTTGGGCACATCCTTGGCGGACACTTTCTCGAACAGGCCTTCCTCGTTGCCCATGACGGCGAAGCCGGAGCTGAGGAGCGCGACGTCGGTCACCGGGGACGCTTTCTGGGCGCGGATCTTGTTGAGGCGGTCGGAGTTGTTACCTACGTCGTAGACGATCGTGACATTGTTCTTTTCCTCAAAGGCCTTGGACACGGCGCGGAGATTTTTTTCAGAAGAACCTCCCCAGCAGGAAATGACCAGTTCCTGTTTTGCGGCGGGGGCCGTGGGCTTGGTTTCTTTTTTCCCTTCGGCGTAAGCGATGCCCGCCGTCCCGATCAGCGCCGCGAGGACCAGCAGGGTCCCGCTCTTTAATCCTTTCTTCATAACGCACTCCTCATGAAAATATTCGATCCGGCAAAAGCCGGGTTTTTCGCGATCGTTGTTATCTGGGTAGCACGATGATCTTGTCCGGCGGCAGGTATAGCTCAGCCGGGCCGCCTGATTCTATGACTGTCGCGTCTTCCACGTCCGCGCGTAGCGAAAAACCGTAATCGGTTTCGGCCGCGACGCGGGTCACCGTACCCTTGTACGTGATCGACGCGATCTTAGCGCGGACGCAGTTGCCGCACGCGAAGCCGATCGCGACATTTTCCGGCCGGATCGCGAGCGTCACGGCGTCGCCGACCGCGTAAGGTTTCTCGGTCCCTTGCGCCGAAACGTCCAGGGACAGCGCTTCGGCCGCGCCGGTTACCGTTCCCGGATTTACCGCTTCCACCCGATACGCGACGCCGGTCGCTTCCCTCACCGTGCCGTCGATGAAGTTTGAAAAGCCCATGAAGTCCGCGACGAAGCGCGAACGCGGCCGCTTGAAGATATCCTTGGGCGTATCGACCTGCTGAACCAGGCCGTCGTTCATTATGGCGATGCGATCCGCCAGAGATATCGCTTCCTCCTGGTCGTGGGTCACGAGTATCGTGGTGATACCGACTTCCTTCTGGATGCGCTTGATCTCCACCTGCATTTCCTGGCGGAGCTTCGCGTCAAGGTTGCTCAAGGGTTCGTCCAGAAGGAGCACGCGCGGCTCCATGACCAAGGCGCGGGCAAGCGCGACGCGCTGCTGCTGGCCGCCGGACAGTTCGCGCGGGAGGCGCGCCTCAAGGCCGTCGAGTTTGACCATCCGCATCGTCTTGCCGACGCGTTCGGAGATTTCTTTTTTCGGCATCTTTTTAAGCGTAAGGCCGAAGGCGATGTTCTCGAACGCGGTCAAATGAGGGAAGAGCGCGTAATTCTGAAACACTACGCCGATGTTGCGTTTGTGCGCCGGAATGTTTTTCACGCTCTTGCCGTCTATCGTAATGTCCCCTGCGGTCAGTTCCGTGAAGCCCGCGATCATGCGGAGCGTGGTGGTCTTGCCGCAGCCCGAGCCGCCCAGGAGCGCGACGAACTCGCCCTCGGCGATTTCCAGGTTCATGTTGGAGACGGCCTTGAGGTCGCCGAACTGTTTGGTGATATCGATCAAAGCGATACGGGACATCGCGTACTCCTATTTCAAGAAAATGTTGAGGCCGACGAAGCGTTCCATAAGAACGATAGCGCCGAGGGACAGGGCTATGAGCACCGTCGATATGGCGGCGAGCGTCGGATCGAAGGAGAATTCCATATACGTCATCATTCGGATGGGCAGGGTGACGAAGCGGTGGTCGCTGATGAAGGCGGACACCGTCGCGTCGTCCAGCGAGTAGAGGAAGGCGAGGAGTCCTCCCGCCATGATGCCCGGCTTGATGAGCGGGAGGGTCACGCGGCGGAAGGTTTGGAGCGGACGCGCCCCCAGGCTCTGCGCGGCTTCTTCCAACGTCCAGTTGAAGCCGATCATGACGGATACGACGTTCCGGAAAATGTACGGGAGGATGATGATGAGGTGTCCGGCGAGCAGCCTATAGAACGTGGGAACGCCGCGCACGGCGCTGAACGCCTGCAAAAGTACGAAGCCGAAAGTGACGGTCGGCAGGAACATGGGCGAGGTGAAAAAATTCGTGAGCGCCGTCTTGCCGGGGAAGTGATATTTGGTCACTGCGATGGCCGCCGGAATGGCGATCATGACGTCGATGGCCGTGGCGACCGAGGCCAGAAACATGCTGTTGAAGAAGCCCGACACGAAACCGTTGTCGTCGAAGATGTTGTAGTACCATTTGAGCGACAGCCCTTTCGGAGGGAAGGCCAGAAAAGAAGTCGGGCTGAACGATGCCAATACGACGATGACGATGGGCGCGGCCATGAAGGCGTAGACCGCCAGCGCGATGATCTTGAAGCCGATTCCGTCTTGTTTTTCAGGCACGTTTGCCTCCGCCCAGCCGGTTCATCGCGTTCGCCGTCGCCAGGTTCGCGGCGAGAAGGAAGAACAGGATGGTTCCCAATAAGATGAAGCTGATCGCCGCGGCCATGGGCCAGTTGAACGCCGCGTTCACTTCCTGGTAGATCATCGTACTCATCAGCTTGATGCGCGCGCCGCCCAGGAGCCGGGGCGTGACGAACGCGGTCATGCTGACGGAGAACACCAGGATGCAGCCGGTGATGACGCCGGGTAGACTCAAGGGCAGGATTACTTTCCGCCACACGGTCAGCCGGTTCGCGCCGAGACTTTCGGCGGCGGCTTCCAGGTTGCGGGGAATATTCTGGATGACGCCCGCTATCGACAAAATCATGTACGGGATCAAGAGGTGCACCAGGCCTATCGTGACGCCGGTCATCGTGTAGAGGATCTTCACCGGTTTCTTCACTAGGCCGATCCCCAGCAGGATTTGGTTCAATACTCCCGTGTCCCCGAGCAGGACCTGCCAGCCGTACGCGCGTACGATCGCGCTTACCAAGAAGGGGAAAACTGTCATGATGAGGAATACGTTCTTGTATTTGGAGGTAGAGCGGGCGATGAAATACGCGGTCGGATAGCCGAGCAGCAGCGCGAAGAAGGTGACGCGGAGCGCGGTGAGGACCGTCGTGATCAGGATGTCGCGGTAGTACGGGTCCGAGAAGAACTTGACGTAGAATTTGGTCCCGTCCTGTTTGAAGCCCGATACGGCGACGAAGAGTATCGGAAGGATGAATAGAACTGACAGCAACGCGGTGGCGGGCAGGGCCGCGGCCAGGGCGTTCTTTCGCGCGCGCATCAAGAACTCCTTTCGGTAACGATAACGTCGAGCAGTTTCTTGTTCACCACGTCGACGATGCCCAGGTCCGTGATTTTCGCTTCCGGCGATACGGCTAGGGCGATGAGGGTCAGCAGCGATATCGGGTCGGCGTGGCTGACGCCCATGGACTTCAGCGCGCGTTCAAGCTCCCCGAGCGCCGCCGCGATTTCGGTCATCGGCTTGGGCGACAGTATGCCCGCGATGGGCAATTCCAGGCACGCGATCACCTTCCCGTCGAGGACCGCCGCGAGGCCGCCTCCCGCTTCTATGACGCGGTTGGCGGCGATCGCCATGTCCGCGCGGGACTCGCCGACGACGACCAGGTTGTGGCAGTCGTGCGCGTAGGAGGAGGCCATCGCGCCGCGGAACGCTCCCAGGCCTGAAACGATGCCGGGCTTGCAGCGCGCGCCGGGGGCCGCCTGGGTTTTTCCGTGCCGCTCGAGCACGGCCATCGTGCGCAGGTCGCGCTTCGGCTTGCCGGTTCCCGGAGCCGCGCCGGGGATTACCCTGTTGGGAAGGTCGATAAACCCTTCCACGATAGGAACTTCCGCGCTAGTGAGTTTCGTGAAGGAACTCTCCCCGTTCGATTCGATCACGCGGACGACGGCGACGCCCATATCTCGTTTCGTTCTGATTCTGAAGTCGTCCGCGGAGAGCGGATTGAGCTTCATCGTGCTGAAGACGTAGTCGGGCAGCGTGGCCTGGGGAACCGCTTCTATCATTCGTCCGCCGCGGGCGCGGAGCTTCCCGCCGATGACGACTTCGTTGACGGAGAAATCGTCCAGTGAATCGAGTATGAGGAAGTCGGCGGTTTTTCCCGGCGCGACCGAACCGCGGTCGTAGAGCCTGAGCCGTCGCGCCGCGCGGATCGTGGCCGCCTGAACGGCGACGATGGGATCCAGGCCGCAGGCGATGGCCTTGCGAACGTTGGCGTCCAGGTGGCCGTTTTCGCACAGGCGGTCGGCGTGCACGTCGTCGGTGACGATGAGCACGTCGGCGTCGCAGGGCAGGGTGTTTATGTAGCGCATCAGGTCGGGGGTGATGAACCGATTCTGGATCTGGACCGTCATCCCGGCGCGGAGGCGTTCGCGGACTTTGGATTCGTTCATGATCGTGTGGTCCGCGTCGATACCCGCGGCGATGTAGGCTTGCAGGTTCCGGCCTGAAAACACCGGGCAGTGGCCTTCTATGTATCTGCCCTCGGTGCGGGCCGAGGCGACTATCTCGGAGATTTTCGGGTCGGTTTCCACGACACCCCAGAAGTCCATCACTTCACCCAGGCCGATTACGCCCGGCTGGTCGAGGAGCGCGTTCGTTTCGTTCACGGAGAACGAGGCGCCGGCTGTCTCGAAGCCGGGAGCGGACGGGACGGTGGAGGGAACCAGGAAATATATTTTGAGCGGAAGGTTCCGGCCGGCGCGGATCAGCAGTTTGACGCCGTCGGCGCCCAGGACGTTCGCGATCTCGTGGGGGTCGGCGGCAACCGCGACCGTGCCGCGCGGGACGACGGCTTCCGCGAAGGCCGCGGGAAGAGCCATCGAGCTTTCAATGTGCATGTGCGAATCGATAAGACCGGGTATTACGTGCCGGCCTTTGGCGTCCAGGTATTCGCGGCCGTCAAGTTCACAAAAGGAGTCGGCGACGTACGCGATAATGCCGTCGGTGATACCGATCGTCGCGTCGTGAATTTCACGCGTATGAACGTTCACCAACCGCGCGTTGGTTACGACCAAGTCGAACGCTTGTTTCCCCATCGCCGAGCGAATGACGTTCCTGTACCTCAAGCGATGCTCCTCAGAAGACCGATTCAGACTCCACCGAGCGTTCCTATTCTTTTGAAACTTTATGCATTTTTCTAGCATAAATATACATTGAACACAAGCCGATTTTTTTGATATTTTAGTATATTCACGGAGGCTGTGGTGAACAAGGACGATTTGAAGGCGCGAGTCGAGGCTGCGATCAATTCCCGGAAAGATGAGATCATCCGCATCGGCCGAACGATTTTCGATAACCCGGAACTCGGCTTCAAAGAGTTCAAAACCTCCGCCCTGGTGAAGGATATCCTGACGTCTTTGTCGATCCCGTTCGAAGACGGCATCGCGATCACCGGTGTCAAAGGACGACTCCACGGCCGCGCCCGGCCGGCTGCGGCGAAGCAATCCGACGCTTCGCCGTCCGCCGCGCCGCTGACCGTCGGCGTTTTCGGCGAACTCGACGCCGTTGTCTGTCCACTTCATCCTCATGCCGATACCGCCACGGGCGCCGCGCATTCCTGCGGCCACAATTCGCAGATAGCCGCCATGCTCGGCGCGGCCATCGGCCTTTCCTCAAGCGGCGTTATGGCCGAGCTGGACGGAGACGTCGCCTTCCTGGCAGTCCCCGCGGAGGAGTACGTCGAGCTGGAATGGCGCGAACGTCTGGTTCAAGACGGGAAAATCGTGTTTTTCGGCGGCAAGCAGGAGTTTATCCGCCTCGGCGCGCTCGACGATATCGATATGGGCATGATGATCCATTCGCACGGCGGTATCGCAGAACGCCGCGTGCTTCTATCGCCCGACAGTTCGGGCTTCGTCGGGAAAATCGTCAAATATACCGGCAAGGAAGCCCATGCGGGGGCGGCGCCCTTCGACGGCGTCAACGCCCTCAACGCCGCGATGATCGGCCTGACGGCGATCAACGCCCAGCGGGAAACGTTCAAGGACGCGGACCGCATCCGCGTCCATCCGATCATCACCAAGGGCGGGGATATGGTGAACATCGTGCCCGCCGACGTGCGCATGGAAACCTACGTGCGCGGTCGCTCGATCGCCGCCGTTCTCGAAGCGAGCGCGAAGGTGAACCGCGCCTTGCAGGCCGGAGCCTACGCCGTCGGCGCCGAAGTCGAGATCAAAGAAATCCCCGGCTACCTGCCGCTGATCCAGAACCCGGCGCTCAACGAGTTGTTCGGCGAGAACGCCGCGCGCTACGTCGGATCGGAAGGTCTGCTCCGCGGGCTGGAACTGATGGGCGCCACCGACGCGGGAGACGTCAGCTCCATACTGCCCTTCATGCACCCGTCTACCGGCGGCTACGCCGGCGCCGCGCACAGCAAGGACTTCGCCATTCTGGACGAGGAAATGGCCTACGTGGTTCCGGCTAAGACGATGGCGCTCTGCGTCGTCGATCTGTTGTTCGATGGGGCGAAAGTCGGCCGGGAAATCACGGCTAGTTATCCGCCCCAGCTGACGAAGGACAAGTATCTAAAAGTTTTGCGGGGATTATAATCGCTTCCCCGTCCATCCGATCTCTCTTATACTGTCGCTATGGCAAACGCGCGCGGGATCTTTTCCATCCTTCCGGCCGCTTTTTTCTCACCTCTTTCCAGCCCGAATCGGGAGGACTACGCCGCCTGCCTTCTCATCTTCTATCGCTTGTTCCAGGATTCTCCGGGAGGGGTGGAACGGGCGGCGCTGGTCGGGCGGTTCGCCGAACACTATGCTGAAACGGGCGTCGCGCTGGAGGAAGAACCCGAGGGTGAAAGCGCGGATGACGCTGAACGCGACGCGGAGGAAGCCGCCGGGGGCATCGACCCTCACCGGATGGCGGCTTCACGGACCCTGCGTATCCTGATATCGGCGGGGTGGGTGGGCGAGGAAACGCTTCCCGACTACACGCGCATGGTGACCATCGCCGCGCCGGCAAAGCCCTTTTTAGACGCCCTTGCCGCGACCGAACGAGGCGGCGTTCTTGAATACGAAAGCCACGTGGTCGCCATCTATTCTTCCTTATGCACAGACGCAGCGGAAGATCACGGCCATCACGCGGTTCTGAACGCCCATTACCATCTGACGCTCCTCATCGATTCCCTCAAGGTCCTCTCCCAAAATATCCGCGCGCACTACGAACGTCTCCTGGAAGAGACGGCGGGAGCCGAGATCCCCGATATCCTGCGCCTCCATTACGATCGGTATCTGGAAGAGGTGGTTGATAGAGCTTATTCGCGCTTGAAGACCTCCGATAACCTTTCACGGTATCGGCCGCGTATCGCCAGGGCGGTAAACGGCTTCCTGGCGGACAAAAAATGGATGGACAAAACGTCGTCGGCACTGGCTCTTTTGCGCCGCGAATCCGCGGAGGCGGCGCGGAAACGCCTGACCGGCCTCTTGGAGGAGATCCGCGACCAATTGCGCTCGCTCGATCCGACTCTGGACGAGATCGACCGACGCAACATGCTGTACGCGCGTTCTTCCCTTGAGCGAATACGCAGCCGTCTACGATCCGACGGTTCCGCCTCCGGCCGTCTCACGGTGATCGCTCGGGCGGTCGCCGCGGACGGACAGCTGGCCGCGCGTCTGGCGCATCGTCTGCATCGCGTCCGCTGGATCGGCAAGGAATCGCGGTATAAACGCTGGTTCCGCGAAAGCGTCGCTCCGCGCTTTGACGCGCGTCCCGCGGCGGATGACGCGGCGCTGGAAAAAGCGGAAGCCGAACTCCGTCTGCGCATTGACCGCCAGCTGTCCGCTGAGCGCGTGGCCGCCTGGTTGGATGAACGTATCCCGGCCGGAAGCCTGGGCCGCGCCGGGGACTTGGCGACGGACGCCGAATCCTTCGTCCGGATTTTGTACGCGACTACCTATGGCGAGTCGCGGCCCGGCCGTTTCCCTTACGCGATAGAATGGCTTGACGGCGAGGTTTCCGCGGCGGGATGGATTTTCCGCGCGCACGGCTACCGGAGGAAAAAATGATCGATGAATTGGAGCCCCTCGGAGACTTGGCCGAGTTTGAGGAAGCCGAGTTCGACCTGTTCACCCGGACCGTGCGCGAACTCCTGGCGCGCACCTTTCTGGTCCGCGGGGTCGATGAACGCCTGTACGATTTCGCGGTGCGCAACTTCGGCCTCCTGGAGCCGTTCTTTTCCTGCATGGGCGCGCAACTGCGCAAGGACGAGGGCTTAGGCGTCGTCGCATGGCGCGGCGGGGCCGAGACGCGCGCCCGATTGGGCCGCGAGGAAACCTGCGCTCTCTTGGCGCTGCGCCTTCTTTACGAAGAAAAGCGCAACGCGGTAAGTTTGACCGATTTCCCGACGGTGACTGTTTTCGATTTCGTGGAACGCTTCAAGGCGCTGACCGAGGGTGACCTCAAAAAGACGCGCCTGATCGAAATGCTGCGCCGTTTCACCGCGGCCAAGCTTATCCGTTCGCCGCGCGAGGAAGCCGATCCGGACGCTCAGCTTATCCTGTACCCGAGCCTCGCGCTCTGTTTGGACCAGGATGGGATAGAGGAAATTCTCGGCTTCATAAAAACGGAAAGCGCGAACGGTGTCGCCGCGAACGCCGCCGCCGCTTCGACCGGCTCCGTCTCGGACGAAGCCGATGCCGAGGGAGGCGACCGATGATCGCCTTGCGTCGCGTGCGGCTGGTCGGTTGGCACTTCTTCGACGACGTCACCATCCCGATAGGGGAGGCGACGCTGTTCGCGGGGGATAACGGTTCGGGTAAGTCCACGGTGGTGGACGCGATCCAGTACGTTTTGGCGGCGAACCTCAACCGCATCAAGTTCAATTCCGCCGCCTCCGACAAAAAGGCGGGGCGGACCTTGGAAGGCTACGTCCGAGGCAAAACAGGCCTCGAATCCGGAGAATACCTGCGGGACGACGCGGTCGCCCACGTCATGCTGGAATTCAGCGTCAACGGAGCCGTTTTCGGCGCGGGCATCTGCGTGGAAGCGTTCAAGGACGAAGTCCAGATCCGCGAATATCCCTGGATCGCCGACGGCGCGGACCTCGGCGCGGTCGCCGTCCGGGACGCGGAGAGCCGTCCGCACTCCGCGCGCGTATTCCGCGATCTTATCCGCTCATCCGGGGCGACTGTCTTCGAATCAAAGCGCGAATACAACGCCGAGCTGACCCATCGTCTGGGCGTTTTCCGTCGCAACGCGGAGTTCAACCCTTACCTGGACGCGTTGGTCCGGTCGGTCAGTTTTTCCCCGCTTACCTCAGTGGATCGTTTCGTCTGCGACTACATTCTGGAGGATCGGCCGGTAGACGTTTCGGCCATGAAGTCCAACTTGGAAAGCTATAAAGAAGCCGAGCGAGAGGCCGAAAACGCGGTCCGGAAAATTGAGTCTCTGCGCGCCGTCGGTAAAACCGCTGCCGATTGGGCGCAGTTCGACCGGCTCATCGTTCTGCAGGAATACCTGAAGGTCCGCGCGGACGCTGAACTCGCTTCGGATCGCGCCGCCCGCCTGGAACGGCGGAACGCCGAGCTGGAACGCGAGATAGAGCGGGCGGTAGCCGCCGCGGCGCGCCTGGTGGATGAAAAGGCGGTCTTGGAAGCCGAACGGCGGGACTCCGAGGCCGCTTTGGCTCGGAACGACGCGTTCCAGCTGGTGCGGAACCTGCGTGAAAAGCGGGATAGTCTTGCGCGCGAGCTTGAGCGCGCTGAAGAGAAGGCGGCGCGCTGGGAACTGCTGCGCGGTCAATGCGCAGTTTTATTGGATCGTCCGTTGGGCGGGAAAAAAGCAGTCCGGGACCTGGACGCCGAACTGGCCGCGATAGACGCCGAGCGCACGGAGCTTGCGGGCAAGAAGGCTGTCGGCGAGCGGGAACGCGCCGAAATTCTTGAAGTAATCGCCGACACCGCCGCGGAGCTGGCCGATCTGGAAAAAGGCCTGCCGCGCTATCCCGCCGCGAGCGCCCGGCTCAAGGCCGAATTGGAAGGCCGCGGTATTCCGTCGTGGATTTTCGCGGACCTGGTTGAGGTGACCGAAAGCGAATGGCAGAACGCGACGGAAGGCTGGCTCAATACCCTGCGCTTCGCCGTCTTGGTGGAACCCGGCCGCTTCCGTGACGCTCTTGGCGTGTACGACGCGTTGCCGCGGGAAGTTTCGGGGGTAGCGCTTCCGAACCTGGAACGCATGCGGAACGCGTCCGTCCGACCCGGTTCTCTCGCCGCCGTCGTTTCCAGCGATTCCCCCTACGCGCGCATTTACGCCGACTTCATTCTCGGGGACGTGATGCGCGCGACGCTCGACGTTCTCAAGGATTACGAAAAAGCGGTGACCAAAGAGTGCATGAGTTATTCGCGTTTTACCGCGACGCGCATGAAGGAAGAAACCTATTCCCGCTGGTTCCTGGGACTCGCCGCGCGTGAAAAGCGGATTGAAGCCCTGGGCGCGGAGCTGGAGATCCTGCGTTCCCGCTCCCGGGATTTAGAGGCGTCCCTGCGCGCTTCCGCCGAGCGGGACGACGCGCTCCGACGCGTCAACGACGGTCTTCACGAAATGAAAGGCCTCGCCGAAGCGCGCGACCGGGCCGCCGCTTTGCCCGCGGAACTCTCCGCTCTTGACGCGGACATCGCTTCGGTGGACCTCTCGGGCGTCCGCGACCTGGAGGCGCGCATCGCGGGCCTTGCCCGCTCGGTCGTTCGCGCGGAGGCCGACCTGGCGCGCGAACTGGAAGGACGGGGACGGGCCGAAGGCGCCCTAGAATCCAACCGCCGCGCGGAGGCGGAAGCTCGGCTGGAACGGGACGAGCGGCGCGCCGCTTTCGACGCTTTTCTGGAAGGCCGTGAAGCGCTCCGGCCTGAGTGCGAGTCGTATTATGCCGAGAGGATCAAGGGTTCCGATTTGAAGAGCCTTGCGGAAAACTATATGAGCGCTGTCAAGGGTTACCGCACGCGCTTGGAGAAGGCCGCCGAGACGTATCGGAAATTGGTGCAGGAATATAACGGGAGCTTTAATTCCCTGCTCCCCTTGGAACCTTCCCTGGCGGAAGAGGCCGCCGCGGTGCTCAAGCGCTACGAAGATTCCGAGCTGCCCGCGTACCGGGAAAAAATCGGTAGGGCGCGCGCCGACGCCGAATTGCAGTTCAAAGAGCACTTCGTCGCGCGACTCAACGAATATATCGAAGAAGCCAAGGAAAGTTTTCGGGAAATCAACGAGACGCTCAAAGCCTTGTCGTTCGGCCGCGACCAGTATCGCTTCACGCTGGAAGAACGCGCGGACCGCCGCGGTCAATTGGACGTAATCCGGAAGGCCGCCGACATCAGCGAGATGGAGGACGGACTCTTCGCCGCTCTGGCCGATCCCGAAGAACGCCGCGCGGTGGAAGCTCTTTTTGAACGAATCTTACGCAACGAACTCAATTCGTTCGAAGTGCGCGCCATCTGCGATTATCGGACGTACTTTACCTACGACATCAAGCTCAAGGACCTGACCGCTCTTGATTCGCGAACGGGAAAACCGCCGGAACTCTCCCTTTCCAAGGTGATCCGGGAAAAATCCGGCGGAGAGGCGCAGACTCCCTATTACGTCGCCATCGCCGCCAGTTTCTATCGTTTCTATAAACAGGATCCGGAAAATACCGTTCGATTAGTGCTTTTCGACGAAGCGTTCAACCGTATGGACGATGAGCGGATCGGCAAGGCGCTGGATTTCTTCCGCCGCTTGCGCATGCAGGTCATCACGGCGGTGCCGACCGAAAAACTGGAAACGGTCGCCCCGTATATGGACTCAATCGCGCTTGTGGTCAGGCACGGTTATAAGGCAATTGTCCGGGACTTCCGCGCCGATCGGCCGGAAGCGGCGCCGAGCGCCGGTCACCGCCGAGCGCACGCGCCTGTCGCGGCTCCGGACGCGGAATGGCTGGATCCCCTCGGCGGCGGGATAGAGGAAGAGTCCTAAATGGAGCGAGCGATACTTGAGTCGTTCGCCGCGCGCTACCCCTCTTCAGCGCAGCGGCGCGGCGGCAAGCCGCTGCGGCTCCGCGATTGGGAATCGACGCTTCCCGGCGCCTTTGCTTCAGCCGCCGCCCGTCTCTCGTTTCTGGACGCCATGGAACGTTTGGAACGGGCGGGGATTCTTCGGCTCATCTGGGCGAAACGCCGCGTTGGGGACGAACTGTCCGCCGCCGAACTTTCAAATCCGCGCGCGCTCTATGAGCGTCTCGGTTTTCCGCTTCCCGACGATCAGGCGATGAGTCTTTCCGAGACAGCCGCGGCGGTGGCCGCAGCCGCGGAACTTCGCGGCGATTTCCGCGCCGCCGCGTTTTTTCGTTTCACGGCCCTGAAGGCGGACGCTCTTTCCGATCGCCTAACGGCGGAGGACCTCAAGGATATGGCCGCTCTCTTCGCGTTGGACCGAAAGGAGAGCGACCGCCTCCCGATCCGCGCGCTGTCCATCAAACTCTACCGTGATTCCAAACGACTTGAAAAATTGACCGCCGCGTTGCGGCCCGTGCTCCAGCAGTCGGTGAGAACGAGTATCGGATCCGATATTGACGCGCTCACTCTTCCTGAGCGGATATACCCCGAGGTCGCCGTCGGGGGTAACGCCCGCCTGATTTTTGAGGACGGCGCCGTCTGGGCGCTGGCGGGTCGATCAACGGCTTTATCGCTCCCCGCCGCGGAAACTCTGGTCGGGATTCGGGGCGCGTCCGCCGCCCGCGTCGCGCGCGCTCTCTCCATCGAAAACAAGGAAACCTTTCACGCTTTTGCGCACTATCCGATGGGTTTCGATTTCGTGCTCTGTTCCGGAGGACGGCCGAATCGCGCGGTTCGCGCCGTGCTGCGCGTCTTGGCCGCCTCCGGTTTCGACGTCTTCCACGCGGGTGACCTGGACCCCGACGGCATAGCCATCCTGGCCGAAATCGCCGAACTGAGCGGTGCCCGTCCCTTCGGAATGGACGCGGCTATTTTTGATCGATATATGGACTACGCGCGCGATCTGGATGGACCTCTTGTCGCGCGATTGAAGTCGGTGCCCCCCGCCGCGTTGGAGCTGCCCGGCATTCGCGCTTTGGCCGACCGCATCCGGACGACGAGAAAGGGCGTGGAGCAGGAGATCATTGATTATGTCTCTTGCCCGCTTCCGTTTTTCGGCCATTGATCGACAGGGCATCAGGACTGTTTTCCGTCCCGATATCGGTCCTGAACCCCATGCCTTTGAAGCGTACGCCCTTCATTCCGGCGTACGCTTTGCGGCGGGCCTCTTCCGACGTCGCCGCCACGGCCGACACCGCGAGCACCCGGCCGCCCGACGTTTTCAGTACGCCGCCGGACGCGCCACCCGCATCAATTGCCGCGCCGGCGACAAACACCTTAGCCCCGGCTTTTTCCATCGCAGCCGCGTCCAATTCGATCACGTCGCCTTTGCGGTAAGTTCCCGGATAACCGTCGGCCACCGCCACCGGCGCGCAGCTCGCGCCCGCTTTCCACTTGAGTGAAAAATCCGCGAGCGTTCCGTCGTTGATCGCGCCGCAGAGATCAACCAGGTCCGTTTCCATAAGCGGTAGCACCGCCTGCGTTTCGGGGCGGCCGAGGGGAACGTTGTATTCCAAGAGCGAGCAGCGTTCGCTGGCTATCATGAGGCCGAAAAAGATGAAACCGCGGTAGTCGAAGCCTT
>JBAYHM010000020.1:0-25967 GCA_041666155.1 Treponemataceae bacterium | reverse complement strand
TCCGAGGAAACGCTCCGAGTCAAAGGCGAGATAGGCGAAACCGTCGTTCATATACACGACGGTAAAGCCTCAGTTGAATCTTCACCCTGTTCAAACCAGACTTGCGTCGCCGCCGGTTCCATCGACTCTAACGGGCAGTGGGTCGCGTGCTTACCCAACGGTGTTTTCGTCCGTATAGAAGGATCGTCCCGACATGAGACTACCGACGCTACGATTAGGTAAATTAAACGGCCAGGCGCGCGATATCGTAGCGGTACTCGGCGCGTTTTGCCTCTTCCTTTCGACTATCGAATACATGATTCCCAAGCCGCTTCCTTTTATGCGGATGGGTATCGCTAACTTACCGATCATGTTGGCTTTGGATCTGCTTTCTCCGTTCTCTTTTTTTTTGCTTGTAGCGATTAAAGTGGTTGGACAAAGTTTGGTTTCCGGGTCGCTTTTTTCTTACATTTTCCTTTTTTCACTCCTGGGTTCTTTTTCGTCAGCCGCTCTAATGTTCGGTTTGCGAAAGTTGTTCGGCCCCGGCCTTATCGGTTTTCTGGGAATCGGTTGCCTCGGTGCTCTAATGTCCAATCTGACGCAGATACTTCTTGCGCGCGTATTCGTTTTCGGCGAAAGCGCGAAATACGTTGCCCCTCCGTTCCTTGCGGCCGGCGTGGTTACCGGTATCGCGCTCGGTTTGTTTTGCGAAGCCTTCGTGTCTAAATCCACCTGGTATGCCGCCCGGCTTGAGGCGCTCAAGGCGGAACCACGATGAACGGAACTCGTCCTCGGTTTCGCGAAAAGCGCAAGGATGTCTCGCTTAAGCTGCTGCCCAGCGGCGCTTTGTTCCTTACCGGACTTTTTTCGATGCCGGCGTTTTTGTTCAATCCGGACCTGCCGCTGCGGATACTTCAGTTTTTCTTTTTTTGGTTCTGCGCTTGGGCGGTCGGGAAACGTATTTCTGTTTTGACGATGCTTTTCGCGGTTGCCGGGATCGTAGGTTTCAACCTGCTTGTGCCGTACGGACTCGAGCTATTTCGGATTGGCGGTTTTCGCATTACGGCCGGCGCCCTTACTACCGGTATCGAACGCGCGATCACCGTGGAAGGGCTTATTCTGCTTTCACGCGCTACCATTCGTTCGGATTTACGCATGCCCGGGGCCTTCGGTTCGCTTATCGGGGAATCGTTTCGCTATTTTGACCGGATAATGGAGCGGAAGGGCGGCATTGAACGAAAAGATCCGATCGGCGGGATCGACCGCTTAATGAACGACTTGTGGAATGAACGCGACGGGATGACTAAAACCGAACCGAACCGCGATCTTCGTAGACCGGTATTAGGCCTTCTGATCCTGGTGATCTTTGTTACTTTCAGTTGGGCGCCGTGGGCGCTCATTCTCATCGCGCAACTGACAAAAGTAAATTAATGGACGCGTTTCTTGACGCGTTCCAAGGCCTCTGAGGCATCTTTGTAAGAGGGATTCAGGGAGACGGCTTTTTCAAAGGCGGAGGTAGCCGAAGCGTATTCGGCTGTTTGCTCGCGCGCTGTTCCTAAGCGGTACCACCACAAGGCTAGGCTTGGTTCCATCTTGACGGCTGTCGTATACGCGATATCCGCATGTTTAAATTTTCGCTGTATGCGGTAAATTTCTCCCATAAAGAAGTAGGCGACGCTGACCCGTTCCCCCTGAGGTGCCGAGTCAACGTATTTTTGCATGTATCTGAGCGATTCCTTGTAATCTTCAATATAAAAATACGCTTCTCCCAGGGATTCCGTGACGCGATAATCGCTCTGATTGACTTTCAAGCCTTTCAGTCCCCATTCAATCGTGTCCTGATATTTTCTTTGACGTATATAGGTCCAGGTGAGTACCGCGTAGGAATCCATATTGGCAACATTCTGGGTAATTTCATCCTTGCATATCTTGATCGCGGTTTCATAGCGATCGTTAGCGTCCGCGGTGCGTCCTTGGGCCTCAAAATCGCGGCCTTGACGATACGTTTTCAACGCGTCGGGCTTATCTTGCGCGAAAAGCGGTAGAGCGGAAGAAACTAATACTAACAAAGAAAAGACGATGATCGGTGACGGTCGTTTCATAGGGGATACTATGCCCGGACTGCCGACTCTTTTCAAGCCGATCACTGGAGACGTTGGCGTATCGTGGCGGCATTTAAATAAATAAACCGCAGAGGGCGCAGAGTAACGCAGAGGTAAGAATAAATATTCCTCCGCGTACCTTTGCGTCTTCTGCGGTTATCTTTCACTGCACAAAGAAAGTCCGAATCGATCAGAACTGGTTTTTTACCCGCTCTTCACCGGAATTGTTCAGCGTTTTCCCGAGCACATAGTCGAGCATGACTTCGGAATCGATGAAGCCGGTGTCGTACTTCCGGTCCGCTGTAACTTTGCCGAGGGTGAAGTTCTTGTCGCCGCCGGTTCCCATGAAGTTGTTGACGACGATCTTGTACTTCTTTGCCGCGTCAATAGCCGCGTACGAACCGTCGGCTTTTTTCACCTGTACGTCTTTCACCCGCGCGCCGACCGCTTCGTTCACAAGCAGGGTCATCTTCACGCCGGCTACGTACACATACGCGGTGTCTGGTTTCTTGCCGTAGGTCGTGATGCAGAAGTCGGTCATGTCCTCAAGGGCTTTCACCACTTCAGCGCCGGTGAGGTCTATTGTCATGAGCGTATTGGCGAAGGGCTGCAGCTCGTACACTTGCGCGACGGAAATATCGCCCGCCACCATATCGATGCGTACGCCGCCGGGGTTCATGATGGAGATGTCGGCGCCGGTCTTCCAGAGCATGGAATCCGCGACGAGGGGGCCGGGTCCGACGTTGTTGAATCGCTTGAGTTCTTCAGCCGCCTTTGTTGCGATTTTCTTTTTCAGCCCGTCGATGGACGCTGAATAGGTTTTGAGTTTCGCGATGCCTTCAGGGGCCGGTTCGACGAAAAGGAAGCGTTTGTCGGCGGAGAACTTTACAGACAGTTTTTTGAGCGCGTCGTAGTAGCCGCTGGGGTCGGCCGGGACGGCGGCGTAGGCTTTCCCGTCGTATTCTTTGACGGTGTACATGCCATCGCTGCCGCGCACGTATTCGACGCGTTTCATCTTGCCGTCATTACCGGGCAGGTCGTATACGCGGAGCTTGGAGAGTCCCGCCGGCAGTTTCGCGCTTCCGGTATATTTCATGACTTTGCCGTCTTTATCAAAGCTCAGGTTAAGTTCACCCACCGCGTTCGCCCATTGCCAGCTGGTCACGATCAAAACGTCCGCGCCGGTGGAGTCTTTCACGATCGTCGGATACGGTCCGTCGGTAGTCTTTCCTAGAGTTTTGAAATCACCGAGAAGCGTATGCGAATGTCCGCCGACGATAACATCGACGCCGCTCACCTTCGCCGCGAATGTTTTGTCGTTTTCGTAGCCCATGTGGCTGAGTACGATAATCTTGTTGACGCCTTGGCCCTCAAGTTCTTTTACGTATTTCTTACCCGCTTCAATCGGATCCTGGAATACGACGCCCTTGCCGGGAGAAGAAATGTAGGGCGTATCAGGGGTGATGAGTCCGATGATTCCGACGCGCGCTTGATCGATGTTCTTGATCACGTAAGGTTTTATGAGGGACGCAAGCGCTTTATCCGCGCTCACGTCGATGTTGGCGCATACGATCGGGAAGGACGCGCCTGACGCAAAGGCCGCGAGAGCGGGAGATCCCTTGTCGAATTCGTGGTTGCCCAGGGCCATGCCGTCAAGCTTCATCGCGTTGAGGAAATCCAGATCGGCCTTTCCCTCAAACTGGGTGAAGTACAAGGTACCTTGGAATACGTCGCCCGCGCTCAAAAAAAGGTTATTCGAGTGCTCCGCGCGGAGTTTGTTGATCGCGGTCCACAATTGCGGGAAACCGCCGAGTTCTACGTAAGCGCGTTTGCCTTTGAGCGTATCGTCGATATCGACCTTGAGTTCCGTCATCATCGGTTCAAGTTTTGCGTGGGTGTCGTTGACGTGGAAGATGCTGAGTTCAAGCGGGTTTTTATCGGGACCTGCGGCGCCTTTGGGACTTCCCGCACAGGAAACGAGCAATGCCGCCGCCAAGGCCGCGAAAACGAAAATCGGATAGCGTCTTTTCATCGGAATCCTCCTACTGATATGCAATAGGAACAGTATAAATCCGAGATCAAAGCTTGTCGCGACTTTCGTGAAAATATCGTTAAGAGTGATTAAGAATAAGCAGGCCGAAGGTGCGGTCGTCCAAAACCCGAAAGAATTCTGGACGACCGTCGGAGAAGGATATTATTTGAGCAGTTCGTTGATCGCGGCCGCGGCTCGGCGGCCTTCGCCCATCGCCAGGATGACAGTGGCGGCGCCGAGGACGATGTCCCCGCCGGCATACACGGCATCAAGCGAAGTTTTTTGGTCGGTGTTGACGACGATTCGTCCTTTTTTGTCCACGACCAGGCCTTCGGTGGTTTTCACCAGAAGCGGGTTGGATTCGTTGCCGAGCGCGACGATGACCGTGTCGCAATCGAACACATATTCGGAACCGGGGATCGCCACGGGGCTGCGGCGTCCGGACTCATCCGGATCACCAAGCTGGAATTTCTGTACTTCCATGCCGATTACGCGGCCTTTGTCGTCGCCGAGGATTTTGTTCGGGTTGCGAAGGAAATCGAAGATGATGCCTTCTTCCATCGCGTGCGCGACTTCTTCGGCGCGGGCGGGCATTTCGTCCAGCGTGCGGCGGTAGATCACGTGGACCTTCTCCGCTCCCAGACGTAAGGCCATGCGGGCCGCGTCCATCGCGACGTTGCCGCCGCCGATGACCGTGACGATCTTGGATCGGAAAATCGGGGTGGCGGCACGGGTGGCGTCATAGGCTTTCATCAGGTTCGATCGCGTCAGGTATTCGTTCGCGCTGAAGACGCCGACCAGGTTTTCTCCCGGGATGCCCATGAATTTCGGCAGTCCCGCGCCGACGCCCACGAATGCCGCGTCGAACTTGTCTTCATCGATCAACTGCTTCACGGTGCGCGTGCGGCCGACCAGGTAGTTCGTATCGATTTTAACGCCCATTTTCGTGAGCGTATCAACCTCAGTCTGGACGATTGCTTTAGGGAGACGGAATTCAGGAATGCCGTAGACCATGACGCCGCCCGGTTTGTGGAACGCTTCGAAGATGGTGACCGAATGGCCTTCGCGCGCGACGTCCGCCGCGACGGTGAGCCCTGCGGGACCGGAGCCGATGACGGCGACTTTCTTTCCCGTGGGTTTCTTGACCGCGGGTGGCGTGATTTTGCCGTTTTCGCGTTCCCAGTCGGCGACAAAGCGCTCCAGCCTTCCGATGGCGACGGCTTTTTCTATGCTTTTGAGGCCTTTGCCGACGGTGCACGTGAGCTGGCACTGTTTTTCTTGAGGGCACACGCGGCCGCACACTGCCGGAAGGAGGTTGGTCTCCTTGATCGCGTCCACGGCGGCCTTGAAATCGCCCTTCTGGATTTCGGCGATGAAGCGCGGAATAGGGACGCGGACGGGACAGCCATCCACGCAGGGTTGATTTTTGCAGCCGAGGCAGCGTTCCGCTTCCAAGAGCGCTTGCGCTTCGCTGTAGCCTTCGGCCACTTCGCTGACGTTCTTGCCGCGCGCGACCGCGTCCTGGGCGGGCATCGCTTGGGCGGGGATCGCCATGCGCTCTTTGGCGGTCAAGGCCTGGCCCGCTTTTTTCTTTGCGATGATTGGTTCGAGCGCGGTCTTGGCGGCGGCGTCAAGTTGTTTTTTGGTCGCTTGTTCGTGGCTCACTTTTTCACTCCGGGGGCGGCTGCGGGCGCGGGGGGCGCGGCATGGGGTTCAAGGCCGAGTCCGAGGTGGCACACATGGTGAGCTTCATCCTCTATCGACTTATATGCGCGCAGCCGCGTCATCATGTTGTCGAAATCGACCTTGTGTCCGTCGAATTCAGGGCCGTCCACGCACACGAACTTTGTCTCGCCGCCGACGTTGACGCGGCAACCGCCGCACATGCCCGTCCCGTCGATCATGATCGTGTTGAGGGAGACCATCGTATGGACACCGAAGGGGCGGGTGGCTTCAGCGCAGAATTTCATCATGATGGGCGGTCCGATGGCGATCGCGAGCTCCGGTTTCGGATCTGCCGAGCAATATTCTTTTAGCGGCTCGGTAACCAGGGCTTTGCGGCCGTACGAGCCGTCGTCGGTCACGATAATCAATTCATCGGCGATCTTGCGCATGCGATCTTCGAAAATCACCAGATCTTTGTTGCGCGCCCCGATGATGATGATGACTTTGTTTCCGGCCGCTTTCATCGCTTGAGCGATGGGATGGAGCGGCGCGACGCCGATGCCGCCGCCAACGCAGACGACAGTGCCGACTTTTTCGATATGCGTCGGCGTTCCCAGCGGACCGAGGATGTTTTCTACGTGGTCGCCGACTTTTTTTTCCGCAAGTTTATGCGTGGTAGCGCCGACAGCCTGAAACACTAAGGTTATTGTTCCCGCGCCGGTCTCCGCGTCAGCGATTGTGAGCGGGATGCGCTCGCCCCAATCCGTATCGATCTGGACAATAACGAACTGACCGGCCTTACGCGCTCGCGCGATAAGAGGGGCCTCGACGATCATCTCGTACACATCGGCCGAGAGTTTCTTCTTTTGAAGGATCTTATTCACTCAGACTATCCTTTCGGGAAGGGGTCCTTCCCGTTCTTTTATTGGGTTTCAGACGTACTATTCAAGTCCGACGGTAGTATTGGGCGACATTGTACGACACGGGAAAAAATGTGACAAGGTTTACCGCGCTATCAAAAAAGAAATCTAAGGAAGAAAGTAGCTCCGGACTCTTCTCCGTTTCGCTTCGTCACGCTACAATAGATGTTCTATGCGAAACAGGCTTACCAACGAATTGGCCGTCTGCGGATATAACGCGACCAAAGCACTCGCCGATATGCATCCCGAAAAAATCAATAGACTTTTCTTAAGAGAAGAGTTATTGCGCGATTTCGGAAAAGCGTGCAAAGTTCTTGCCGCAGAAAAACGCCCGTACAAGGTTTGCGAAGACGAAGAGCTGGAACGGCTGTGCAAGAGTCCCCGGCATCAGGGCGTCGTCGCGATGATCAGCGAACCGGAAATACCGTTTCTTACCGAGGAAATTCTGCGCGCTTGGGGCTCCCGGGGCGATTCAGTCCTCATTCTTGACGATGTGGGAAACGACAATAACTTGGGCGCCATTGTGCGTTCGGCCGCTTTTTTCGGAGTGCACCATATAGTCGTTTCCGCGGAAGACGGAGAAGCCCGTTTGACGACGAGCGCGTATCGGGTAGCCGAGGGCGGCATGGAACGCGTCGAATTCCATTGCGTAAACAATATGGCTTCCTTCCTCCGCGCGGCTTCACGGGAATTGGTGGTAGTCGGCGCGGATCATCGGGCCCGCTCGCGACTAAAGGAACTTCCTCGCCTAGTGTCCGAAGCGCGGCTCAAAATTAGCGGTGCGGTTTCCGCTGATTATGGACTGGGCGCTTCCATAGGCGTCGGCATCGCGCTCGGTAACGAGGAGCGGGGCTTATCGCCCGCCGTGAAATCAGCTTGCTCTCTATTGGTTCGCATTCCAGGTTCCGGGGAAATGGAAAGCCTGAATGTGGCGCAGGCCGCGACCTTGTTTCTTCACGAACTGTACTCGTTGTAAGCACTTGGGAGATTTTTCAAATTTAATCGAAAATCTCTAAGAATGTGATATATCTTACGGTACGTTATGTTTACCCATCTTCCTCTCGCGGATTCCTTTCAGTTCCGGTCCCCGTTCGGTAAGCTAATCGATCTCGTTCTCGGTGTGGATGCGGATCCCGCGCCCTCAGCGGAGCGCATGAGGAACGAGTATTTGATCGGTTTCCTCATTTTGGTGCTGCCAATCATTTTTCTCTCGTTTATCGCGGACCTGTTCATCCGCCTGAACGGATTCTCCATCGCCCGTTTGACGATAGGGCTGTTTATCCTCACGAGTTTCATTCTTATTCGCGTCGGACGTAGTGTTGCGGGAATCGATCTTTTGTTCTTCGGTTGTATCATTACCCTTTTAGCCGGTTTCTTCTCGCCTTCCACCGATCCGCGTTTTGTAACCGATTTCCTACCTTTAATTGATGTCGTGCTATTTGCGGCCGTTACGCTGTACGGAATATACGCATCCGACAATCGACGACTCTTGGGCCTTTTTATACTTGCCGCTTTATTCGACATCACTGAATATCTGACGGTTGGGCCGAAAGGTCATAACTTTACCTTCAGTCGAATGGGAATTCTGGTCCTTCATGCGATCGCCTACGGCCTTTCAAGGTTTCTTCGTATGTATTTTGAACGTCTTACCCGAATAGCTGAAGCCCGACGTGTCATGAACCGCCGACTGGAGGAGCTCGTCGCGGAGGCTCGGACATTCGGGTCGGAGCGTCTGGCGTCGTTCAGTCACGATATCCGCTCCCCGATAACCGGCATCCTCGGTGTGCATGATCTCTTGTTGTCCACCAAACTCGACGGGGAGCAGCAAAGCTACCTCGGTATTTTAGGCAAATCTAATCGCCTTTTGTTGGAAATAGTCGAATCGATACTCGATCAAGACCAATCCCCGGACCGGGGTATCGCCGGCTCTATTCCCCTGCGCGCGTTTATTGATGACGCGCTTGCGCCGTATCGGACCATCGCTCGGTCGCGCAATATTGTTCTCAGACGACACGTGTACGGCAATCCGCCTCCGCTTCCCCTTCCGCGGGCAGATGCCGCGAGAGTAATCGGAAATCTAGTGGATAATGCCCTTAAATACACCGATTCGGGCAGCATCGTCGTAAGCATCAACGAAGTAGTGGAAAACGGGGGAGTTGATCTGGTAGTCGCCGATAGCGGACGCGGTATGTCCGCCGAGCGTCTGGCGGCAATTCGCGGCGGCGATACGATGCCCGACGGCAACATCTCATCTTCCCGCGGACTCGGACTTACCGGTGTCAGACGCATAGTGGAAAGCGTCGGAGCTGTACTGCTGATAGAAAGCGTGAACGGCAAGGGCACAAAGATAACGATCCGCTTCCCCTTGCCCGAAGACGTTCCTTCGGGTATCCTTTCCTAAACCCGATAAACCAAGGATTCCGCAATGAAAGTATCCCTCACTTTCCTCCCCACGCTCCGCGAGGTTCCCGCTGACGCGGTCATTGTCAGCCACCGCCTTATGATGCGCGCCGCGATGCTGCGCAAGCTCGCGAACGGCTTATTCGCCTACCTGCCCATCGGACTTCGCTCGTTCCGTAAAGTGGAAAACATTGTTCGCGAAGAGATGGACGCGATCGGCGCCCTGGAAATAAAACCGACCGTGGTCGTTCCCGGTGAATTATGGAAGGAATCCGGACGATGGGATACGATGGGCGAAGGCATGCTTCGCGTGAAAAATCGCCTGGCCGGCGACTTTGTCGTTTCTCCCACCGCCGAAGAAGCCTTCACCGCCCTCGTGCGCGACGAGCTGGCCAGCTATCGCCAGCTGCCTCTTACTCTCTACCAGATCAATACCAAGTACCGTGACGAAATCCGTCCCCGCTACGGCGTCATGCGCGGCCGCGAGTTCACCATGAAGGATGCGTATTCCTACCACACAGACGAGTCCAGTTTGGACGCGACCTACCAGGCGATGGGCAAGGCGTATCGCCGTATCTTCAAACGCTGCGGCCTGACGGTCATCCCTGTCCGCGCCGACGCAGGCGCCATGGGCGGCACCGGATCCGAAGAATTCATGGTGGAAAGCGAGATCGGCGACAATACGCTAATTCTCTGCGCTTCCTGCGATTACGCGGCCAACGTGGAGAAAGCGGCCTGTAAGCCTGACTTTACCGCGCCCGCGTCACTGGAAGCCGCCAAGACCGGGGCGGCAAATACTCCCGCGATTGAGAAAATCGTAACTCCGGCCGTTCGTACCATCGATGAACTATGCGCCTTTCTCAAGACCGATGCGCATCGCTTCATCAAGACCTTGATCTACAAGGCCATCAACGTGGAGCTCGATCTTTCCGCCGCGCCCGGTTGTTCCAAGCTTGTTCGCCGCGCTCCCGCGCCGGACGCGCCGAAAACCTACGCCGATGCCTTTTTCGCCGTCGCTATCCGCGGCGACCTTGACGTGAATGAGACCAAACTCGCCGCCGTTCTCAAAGCTTCCGAAGTGGCGCTCGCTTCCGATGCCGACGTGGAACGACTTACCGCTGCGCCCCTCGGCTTCGCCGGTCCCGTCGGCCTTACCGGCCTTCCCGTCGTCGCCGACGAAAGCGTGACGGCGATGTCCGACGCGGTCACCGGGGCCTTGGCCAAGGACCTCCATTACGCTCACGTCGCCTACGGCCGCGACTTTGCTCCCTGGCTTGTTGTCGACGTTCGCGTAGTGAAAGCCGGCGATCTCTGTCCCGTCTGCGGCGCCGAAGTCTACGAGAAAAAAGGGAACGAGCTAGGACACATTTTCAAGCTCGGCTACAAGTACACAAAATCGATGAAGGTCAGCTATCTGGACATCAATGGTAAAGCCCAGGTTCCGACGATGGGCTGTTACGGCATTGGTGTGGACCGTACGCTCGCTTCAATTATTGAAGAACGCCACGACGACGACGGCATCGTTTGGCCAATGTCCGTCGCTCCTTTCCAGGTATCCATCGTCCCGATCAAGTACGAAGGAACGATGAAGGAAGTCGCCGACAAGATCCACAACGAACTGGAAGCCCTCGGCTTGGAAGTACTTCTTGACGACCGTAATGAGCGGCCGGGCGTAAAATTCAAGGATTCCGACCTCATCGGCATACCGCTGCGTGTTGTCGTCGGCGACAAAAACCTACCGATGGTGGAGTTGAAATCCCGCACCGATAAGGAACCGCGCTTGGTTGAGGCGGCTTTGGTCGTCGCCGAACTCGCGGCGATAGTACGTGCCGAGTTAGCGGCGCTGAACGCCTAGGTGCTGTATTCTTAAACGCATGAAGATCAAGCGGTTCAGATATGTTTTTATCACCCTTATTACGCTGGGCGCGAATTTTTCTTTGGATAGAATTACCAAATTGCTGGCCCAAAAATATCTTGAAGGTGAAAAACCCGTTTCGTTGTTGGGAAATTCAATTGTTTTTGTCTTTGTGGAAAATAGCGGCGCTTTCTTGGGATTAGGCGCCGTCTGGCCTGATATCGTTAAATACTTGGTACTTCTTATTATTCCGATCGGCGTATGTGCCTATGGAATTTATCACTCCGCATTCAAAGAAACAAATATTCGCCGGCTAGTCCTGATGACATGTATCATCGGCGGAGGTTTGAGTAATTTGATCGATAGAGTTTTCAATGATTTCAAGGTTGTTGATTTTATGAACTTCGGGATCGGTGCGCTGAGAACCGGAGTATTGAATGTCGCTGATCTGTCGGTAACCTTCGGCGCGCTCATCTTGCTGGCCACCGAGTTTCTTTCCGGCAAGGCCGAACATTCGCAAGGGTGGAAGTCATAGAAGGGGAAATCATGATCGAATACCGCGAACCAACCCAAGCGGATTTATCGTCGATGCTTGAATTGTACAAACAGCTGAACCCTAACGATCCAGAATTGAAATCGGCCGACGCCTTGGAAATCTGGGGACGGATTTCCGAAAATCAATCGATCAAGTATTTCATTGCCGTGGATGGATCGGATGTTGTAGCAACCTGCTTCATCGCGGTTTTGCCGAATCTTACCCGGTCCGGGCGGCCGATTGGATTCATCGAAAATGTCGTCACCGACGCGGGCCATAGGAAGCTTGGCATCGGCAAAAAAGTCATGGAAATGGCGATCGATTACGCGAGGCGGAATAATTGCTACAAGGCGATTTTGCAAAGCGGAAACAAGCGAACGGAAGCTCACCGATTTTATGAAGCGATAGGCATGGACGGCTCATCGAAACGGGCTTTTGAAATACGTTTTGAATAAGCGCGGCTCGCGGTGAACCGCGCTTATCCCTTGCCGAAGTTTTATCAGTCGATTCCCGGGACCGGGAACTTTGCGCAGAGAGCCGTGACTTCTTTGGCTATTCCATTGAGGAACGCATCGTCCTCATAGTGTGAAACAGCGGCGTCCATCCAATTGGCGATGAGCTTCATTTCGGCGACTCCGAAGCCGCGGCTGGTAATGGACGGGGTGCCCAGGCGGATGCCGGACGGGTCGCTTGGTTTGCGGGTTTCGCCGGGAACCGTGTTGTAGTTCAGGACGATACCGGCCTTTTCAAGGGCGACGGCCGCGGGCTTGCCGGGCACGCCCTTGCTCATCATGTCGATAAGGATCAGGTGGTTATCGGTTCCGCCTGTAACGAGTTTGAAACTTTTCTTGGTGAGTTCGGCGGCAAGCACTTTAGCGTTCTCCACGATGGCTTTCGCGTACACGGTGAACTCCGGTTTGAGGGCTTCGCCGAGGGCGACGGCGATACCGGCGGTGGTCGCGTTGTGCGGACCGCCTTGCAAGCCGGGGAACACGGCTTTATCAATAGCCTTCGCGTGGATTTCCTTGCAGAGGATGATAGCGCCGCGGGGACCGCGTAGGGTTTTATGCGTGGTGGTGGTAACCACATCGGCGAAGGGCACGGGGTTCGAGTGGACGCCGCCCGCGACAAGTCCCGCAAAGTGGGCCATGTCGACGAAGAGGATACAACCTGCCTCATCGGCAATGGCGCGGAATTTGGCAAAATCGAGCTGTCGCGGATACGCGGAATGACCGGCGATAAGGAGTTTCGGCTTGTGCTCAAGGGCTAGACGACGGATTTCGTCGTAATCGAGCAGTTCGGTTGCGGGATTCAGACTGTAGTGAACGGCATTGAACCATTTTCCGGTGGCGCTGGCTTTTGAGCCATGAGTCAGGTGGCCTCCGTGGCTCAGGTTGAGGCCAAGAACCGTGTCCCCGGGCTTGCAGAACGCGAGGTACACAGCAAGATTCGCGGGAGAACCTGAGTAAGGCTGGACGTTGGCGTGTTCGGCGCCGAAGAGTTTTTTTGCGCGTTCGATCGCTATCAGTTCGATTTTGTCGCAGTTGACCTGTCCCTGGTAGAATCGGGCTCCGGGATAGCCTTCGGAGTACTTATTCTGAAAAACCGTACCGCAGGCTTCCAGGACGGCTTTTGAAGTGTAATTCTCGCTGGCGATCATGCGGATCGTGGCTCGTTGGTAGGCTTCTTCAGCTTTGACAAGCTTGTAAATCTCAGGATCGTTTTGATCAAGTGCGCTCATGGCGGGACTCCTATTTTGGTGTATGCCCAGACGCGCGGCAGGGAAAAAACCCGCACTTCACCGGGGTGCTCCCCGTTTGCGTCAGTTATGCGGGTTTCGTTCAGTATACCGATGGGTGGAAAAGGGTCAAGATTGCGTTTATCAGGTCTTGCGCACACAAATCCTGCTTGGGGGCCCGTCGGAAAAAAATCGGACTTCACCGCATACGAAGTATGCGAGTCCTCAGCCAGTAGGCTTGCGGGAAGCGTTCAGTCCGATTTTTTTTCGACACCCCCTCAAAGGTTAAAAATTCCGCAAGTCCCGGTCACTTGCTCACGGCGGTTATCGCATCAGGCCCTTTCTTCGCGTATTTTACTTTTTCACCCGTCCATGCCGCCGTTGACACGGCAAATCCAATCGCCAGGAGCGCGATAGCGGCTGCCGGTACGAAAGCCGGGAACGTCCAGCGGCGGATTAGGCGCGCGCGTATCGTGCAGGTAATCGCGGCGACGAGTGCGCAGCCGAAGGTCGCGCCGGGGGCGAAGGTACAAATCGATTTGTACCCGAGGATGTTGGGCCAGGAGGCCCCCGGGTTGGGTATAAGCGTCAGGACCGCGCCCAGCGCGGCCAAAGAGCTTATCACCAACAACGCGGGGTAGGCCGGTCCGTATTCCTTTATGTTCACCCGCGAACACCCGCGAGGAAGCCGTGGAATTTGTGGAAGCCGCCACCCATTGCCATCATCGGACACGCGACGGCCGTTTGGATGCCGAGTTCCGCGCATCGTTGCAGCGTGACCGTATCAACCGACATTTTGGATTGGAACAGCACGCGTTTTACGCCCTGCGCCACAAGTTTGTCGACCAGCGTCGCCGTAATACCTTTGGGGGTTAGTACATACGCGAATTCAGGGCGAGCCGGAACCGCGTCCACGCTCGCGAATACCGGAATGGAAAAGGACGCCGGTTTCGGATTGACCGGGTAGACCTTGGTTCCGTGTTTTTCAAACGCCTCGTAGACCGCTTTGCAGAAGGATTCGTGCTTTCGTGAATAACCGACGAACAGCACCTCGGGCGCCTCGAAAAACGAGCGCGCAATTCTTTTTCCCATGATAACCTCCCCGCCCCACGCGACGACGAATCGCTCGCATGTAGGGCGCGATATGAAAACTTTACGCTTGCGCGGCGGGATCGTCAAGCGAAAAATCCGGCGCCATTTCCGTGATGTTTTTCCAGTGTTTTTTCGGCATGAAGGAGGCTTGCAGCCGTGGATTTGTACGACTTTGGATGGCAATGACGGTAAAATAGCGTTTCCACGCGCGGCGCAGAAGCAGTTCCGACTCGGAGAGCGGGAGACCCGATCCGGGTTGCGCGGCCTCGGGACCGTCGGCTATCGCCGGCTCGGCGAAGTTGACGCGGAAGTCTTCAACCTTGAGCCATTGTCGGCCGCTTTCATGCAGAATCGCCGTTCCGCGCCGACCGTCGTGAATGGCCCAACGCATCGATGGGAAACGAAGCGCGAAATGTTCGGCGATCAAAGAGAGGATGTCGCAGTCGGGGTCGATGCGGGAATACCAGGAGCCGTCGCTCAATTCGGAAAAACGCACCAACCCGAGGAAGCGATGGCTTTCCTTGGTCGTGCGGCATGACGCCTTTTCAACGAGGGCGGCGTTGGGATCGGAGAGGTCATCCAAAGCTTTAGCGCCTTCTCTCCATAGGCGGATCATCATGCGGGCGGCGGCCTGGTCGGCGCCCGGAACGTCGGAAAGAAAGGCTTCCATAACGGAAAAGGAGGCTTCCTTCCCGACGCGTTTTACAAGGCGATCCCAGAGCTTGCGAGCGCGACAGTCGTCGCGGGGAACCGGCTCGGCGTCTTCAAACAAGTCGATTCCTACCGCACGGCCGCGGACGAGTATGTCGGATGCGGCAACGCTTGCGGCTCCTTTAACGTCTGTTCCGGATATCGCGTTGAGTAGTTCGGCGCCGGCGCAAAGGAATCCGGGGAAGCTCCCGTCATGAATGAGGACTCGGCTCGTCATGACGCATCGCTCCTCGGAGCGTCGCTCCAAGGAGCGTCGCTCCAATCAAAAGCGTATTGCGTCGGAACTTGGCGTGTGACGGCAAGAGATGCCGCGCCGTCCGAGAGAAGGGCGCGTAACGCGCGTTCATCGGTTGGTTCACGCAGCCGGTGGAAACCGCCGCGCGTGTCTGGGAGTTTGCCGGAACAGCAGACAAACCAGCGCGCGCGTTTCATGACAACGCCGAGTGCCTGCAGATTTTCGTTTTTAAGCGGCCCCGAACGCCGTGAGCGAAGGACCCTTGAGGCCGCTTTGGGGCCGATACCTGGAACGCGTAGCAGTTCCAGGTAGCTTGCCTTGTTCACGTCGATGGGAAAGAGGCCGATATTGCGGAGCGCCCAGTCGCATTTTGGGTCGAGCGTATCATCCAGGAAGGGTCGACCGTTTTCCAGAATCTCCGACGCGGTGAAGCCGTAAAAGCGGAACAGCCAGTCGGCTTGGTATAGGCGATGTTCGCGGAGCAGCGGCGGTCCGGGAAGGCTGGGAACGCGCGGGTCGCCGCCTACCGGGATGAAGGCGGAATAATACACGCGCCTGACGTCGTAAGCGAGGTACAGGTTCTCCGCCAAGGTCAGGATTGCGGCGTCCGATTCCGGACTCGCGCCGACGACAAGCTGCGTCGTCTGTCCCGCCGGAAGCACGGCGGCCAGGGGGTTCCGATACCGGTTTTGACGAGCTTCACGTACGCTCGGACGGTTTATACTTTGATCGATAGTGCCATCGTACAAGGGGCGTGGCTCGACTGCCGTCGGTTCCGTTCGGGGAATACCGGGCCAAGCGTTTGCGATCACCGTCGTGTCTGACGTGTTCGGTACGGGAAGCGGCAATAACGACCGAGATTGTCTTGTACCCGAGTCGGGACTCAGGGTTGGCGCGGCGATCGGCCCTGCGCCTATGAGCCGCCGCGGTTCAAAGCCACTTGCGCGGGCCAAGGCGCGCATGGGCCCGAAAATAGAGGCGGGAGTCTTGTCCGGGGCCACGCGGGAAAGGCTGAGAGCGCTCGGCAGTTCAATATTGACCGACACGCGGTCGGCCCAGCGCGCGGCCTCCGTCACTAGGGCGTCCGAGGCGCCGGGGATTGCTTTAAGATGGAGATATCCGTTGAATCGTTCCCGTTCGCGCAGCGTCCGTGCGACGGCGATCAGGCGCTCCATGGTCGCGTCCGGGCTTCCGACGACGCCTGAGGAGAGAAAGGCCCCCTCGATATAGTTCCGTTTATAAAAATCGATGATGAGGCGCACCAGTTCGTCCGGTTCAAAGCTAGCCCGGCGGATATCGTTGGATCTGCGGTTGACGCAATACGCGCAGTCGTAGGCGCAGGCGTTGGACAGAAGGACCTTGAGGAGCGAGACGCAGCGCCCGTCCGCCGACCAGGAGTGGCAGATGCCGGCGACGGCGTTGTTACCGATCCCGCCCGCGGTGTTTTCGCGGGCGCTTCCCGACGTGGAACAGGAGGCGTCGTATTTGGCCGCATCCGCAAGAATGCCGATCTTTTCCGCCGTGTCCATGAAGCCTCCGCGAATATTGTACTTAACAAATATTAAGTGGTCAAGCAAAGAACTTATTGGAATCGTTTAGCGGATCGATTTGACAGAGCTTCGGCGACGGGTGTAAGGTCGCTTGATCCGTTGCGTGAAACGGTAAGGAGACTGTCGTGAGTTATATCGATTCAATGTTTTCCCTTGAAGGTCGGGTAGCCGTTGTTACGGGCGGCGCCGGTGGCCTTCCGAGCGTCATGGCCGCGGCATTGGCCAAAGCCGGCGCGAAAGTATGCATTTGGGGCCGCGGTACCGGACATCCGATTCCCGACGCCGTCGCCGCTATCCGCGCGAAGTTGCCCGCGGGTTGTAAGATTGAAGGCGTCACCGTGGATACCGCCGACCGGGAAGCGGTCAAGAAAGCGATCGCCGAAACGGAAAAACTGGTCGGCGTGCCCGACATTCTTCTGAACGGAGTCGGCGGAAATATGGGAAAAGCTCCCTTCGTCGATACCGACGAAGGGAAGTTCGTCGAAATCCTCAAACTCAACCTGATGGCGGGTTTGGTGACCCCGACGCGCGTATTCGCCGAGTATTGGATCTCCAAGGGCGTTAAGGGCGATGTGATCAACATGACGTCAATGACATCCTACAAAGCGCTCTCGGGCACCTGGGCATACGGCGCGGCCAAGTCGGGTGTACTCAACTTGAACGAGGCGCTCGCGAAAGAGTTGGCGCCGCACGATATCCGCGTCAACGCCATCGCCCCCGGTTTCTTTGTCGGCAACCAGAACAGAGCATTGCTTCTGGACGAAAAGACCGGCGGTCTGACCGCGCGCGGAACATCGATCATTTCCCGCACTCCGATGGGACGCTTCGGCAACCATGAGGAACTCTGCGGCGCTACGGTGTTTCTCGCCAGTCGTGCCGCGTCCGGATTCATCACGGGCGTTTCACTTCCCGTCGACGGCGGATATCTGACCGACAACATCTAGTCCGACGAACGTGCGCGGACGACATCGCTGGGGCATACGCGCGAAACTTCTCGGTTTCTATTCCCTGGCGATGCTCGCGCTCATCGGCCTGGATCTCGCGGTTCAGGTGGCTTCCAGCCGCTTGACGCGCGAGTTTGAAGTTCGGCTTTCCCGCTATCACGCCATTCATCGTTTGCGCGAATCCTTCGACGCCAATTACGAGCGGACGGAGCGCCGTTTCCGTGAAAACGATCCTCCCGGCGTCGATGTCTTCGGGCAGGAAATGCTTGCGCTCTGGGTGCGATTTTCGGAAATGCAAGGAGCGGAGGACGAATCGCTTGAAGCGTATTTTAACGTCCGTGCCGCTCGGCGCGGAATAGAAGCGTACGCGAAACTCGGCGAGTCGGCCGTGAGGCGGCGCTCGGCCGGCGACAAAGACTATTACCAGGATTTGGCGGCCGCCGCCCGTATCGCCGGCTATGTCGATTCCTACCTTTCCCGTCTTCTGTCCGCGTCGCTGGAATCCGGAGAACTTAAATATCGTGATGTCGTCAGACGATCGGCCGAACTGCGCGTATTGTCCTTTGTCGGTATCGTGCTGTTCGGTGTTATTTTCGCGATTTTCGCGATTGTCTTTTCGGGCTCAGTGGCAAGACCTATCACCAGGTTGGCGCAGGCGTCCGCCCGGATGGCCTCGGGCGACTTGGCGGTGGATGAAGTGGAAGCCCCGACCGGGGATGAAGTTGAGGTCCTGGCGCATTCGTTCAACTTGATGAGCCGGAATCTGCGGGCCATGGTGGAGGATTTGCGGGGGAAGGCCGAACTGGAAAGGCAGTTGCGTGAAGAGGAGCGGGAATTGTTGGCCGCCGAAAAGGCGCTGAAGGAAGCTCAGTTCATGAGCCTCCAGGACCAAATTCGACCGCACTTCCTGTTCAACGCGCTCAATACGATCGCCCGAACGGCCTTGTTCGAAGAGGCGACGGAGACGGAGCGCTTGACGCACGCCCTCGGGCGCCTCCTGCGATATTCGCTCGGGGACGCGGAGACGATGGTGCCTGTTCGCGAGGAAGTCGCGGTGCTGCGCGAGTATCTCGGTTTCCAAGCCCTGCGCTTCGGCGATCGCCTCCGCTGGGAAATCCAGGTTGATAAAGGCGTTGAGAACTTTCTCATTCCCCGGTTTACGCTTCAGCCCTTGGTGGAAAATGCCGTACGCCACGGTATCGAGCCCATGGAGTCGGGCGGCTCAGTCTTGGTTGGAGTACGGCGCCGAGAGGGCCGGGTTCTGATGCGGGTGGCCGATACGGGCATCGGAATGGATAGGAAAAAAGCGAGGCACCTCATTTCCGACGGCGGCGTCGGTATCGGCCTCGCGAATGTGGCCCGGCGCCTGGCGCTTCGTTACGGCGGCAAAGAAAGGATATCGGTCCAAAGCGCACCCGGGCGCGGCACCATTATTCGGCTTTCCTTGCCTGCGGAAACGGAGGCGTCTCGATGAGCATAACGGTATTGATCGCCGATGACGAAGAACTGGAACGCCGGGCGCTCCGGCGCATCCTCGGTTCGATTGAAGGCGTAGAGATTGATATCGTTGAGGCTTCCAACGGCCGCCAGGCAATCGACGCCGCGCGGAATTCGCAACCGGATCTTGCGCTGCTCGATATTCGGATGCCCGGTCTGAGCGGCATCGACGCCGCTCGGGAACTTAGCGTCGTAAGTCCGAAAACACGCTGCGTTTTCATCACCGCGTTTGAAAGTTTCGATTACGCGCGCGAAGCGATCCGCTTGGGCGTCGATGAGTATTTACTGAAACCCGCGGAACCGGATGCCGTCAAGGAAACGGTGCGGCGCGTGATCGATCAAGTACGCTCGGCTCAAATGGAATCAGACAAGCGTGTCAAATCAGGTGTGGACGGAGAAAAAGCTCTTGAACTGCTGGAACGTGAATTGCGGGATGCCCTTAATCGGGGGACCTTGGACGGCGTCCGACTCTATTCATTCTTGGCGTTGCGTGGTTTACGGGAAGGGGAGCGCTTCACCCTAGTGCTGCGCCCTATTCCCGCAAATCGGACCGGGAACCCTTCCATTCGGCATGCCGCGCTCCGAAAGCTTGAAGCCCTGGCTGAAAAAGTCATACGCGAAGCGGGCTGGTTCGCGATCACGGGCGCCGACGATTCGGAAGTCCGCGCGGCTGCCGCCTGCGTGCTCAATAACGCGCCGAAAGGTCCGCTGTCCGAAGCAGTCAAAAAGATCCTGGACGAAATTGTTGAAAGAAGTCTCGTGGACGCGGGTGTACGCGTGCTTATCGGGGCGTCCCCATCCTTTTCCGCCGACGGCCCCGAGCTGTTTTCCGCCGCTCAGGACGCTTTGGCGCTCGCCTCCGCCGAACATCCGATCATCGTCCTTGAACCCGCGGTATCGGAGACTCCCGAGGATCGTAGCCGGAGACTTTCCGGCGGCGGCCCTATCGTAGCCCGGGCGACTGAATATATCCGTTCGCGCTTGGCGGAGGACCTGACGCTCGCCGATGTCGCCTCTTCCGTTTCGTGCTCTCCGTTTCACTTGAGCCGCTTGTTCCGTCTGTACGCGGGCGATACCTTCGTGCGCGTTTTTTCCCGGATGCGGGTGGAGGCGGCAAAGGCTTTGCTGCGTGCCGGAAACTACAGCGTTAAAGAGGTCGGATCGATGGTCGGCTTCAGCGACCAGACCTATTTTGCCCGGGTTTTCAAGAAGTTTGAGGGACTCACGCCCGCCGAGTTCAAGGCGGAACGGCGGAATTAATCAGTTTTGAGCAAAATCGTCCGCATCTTAGCAAAAAAATCCTTCTTCGCGATCGATGAATCGGGCCTACGCTGATTGGAAGCCATATTGATTGCACGTTAAGGAGGATCTATGAAAGTATCGAAGCTAATCGTATTGTCCGTCGCGGCGCTCGCCGTCGCGGCGACCGCTTTCGCGGGCGGTCAGGACGACAAGGCAAAAGCGGCCCCGAAAGCGGAAGTAAAGCCCGTCATTTTGCGTTTGGCGGAAACCCATCCTAAGGATTACCCCACCACCAAGGGCGACCAGAAATTCGCCGACCTCGTCAAGGAACGCACCAACGGGCGCGTAGTGATCGAAGTATACCCCGGTTCCCAGCTCGGCCAGGAAAAAGCGGTCATTGAGCAAGTTCAGTTCGGCGCCGTCGATTTTACCCGCGTAAGCCTTTCTCCGCTCGCCGCGTTCGCGCCGCTCATGAACGCGCTCCAGATGCCCTACCTATATCGGAACGTCGAACACATGTGGAAAGTGTTGAACGGTCAGATCGGTCAGGATCTGCTCGCCAGCCTCGATTCGGCCGGGTTCGTCGGACTCGGTTGGTTCGAATCCGGATCGCGCAGTTTTTATAACTCAAAACGAGCGGTCAGCAAGCCTGAAGATCTGCAAGGCCTCAAGATTCGCGTCCAGGAAAGCGAACTGATGGTCGGCTTGGTGAACGCGTTCGGCGCGGTCGCCACCCCGATGCCATACGGCGAAGTATACAGCGCCCTCCAGACCGGAGTTATCGACGGCGCGGAGAACAACTGGCCGTCCTACTTCTCCACCAGCCACTATGAAGTAGCCAAGTTCCTAGCTTTGGACGAACACACCCGCGTCCCTGAAATCATCATCGGGTCGAAGATTTCTCTCGGTAAGCTTACCGCCGCCGATCAAGCGATCATCAAGCAGGCGGCAAAGGACGCCGTGGATTACCAGCGCGCCGAATGGGCGGCTTATGAGAAGGTTTCCGAGGAAAAAGTCCGCGCCGCGGGAAATACGATCACCAAGATCGACGACAAAGCCCCTTGGCAGGCACGGATGCAGGCGGTCTACGCCAAGCAGCCCGCCGCCGTTCAGGAATTCATCAAGAAAGTGAACGAGGTTAAATAACTCAGTTCGATTCGTTATGGCGCGGCGGAGTCTGAAGGCTTCGCCGCGCTTTTTATATAAGGTGCGCGATCATGTTAAAAGCCATCGTCCGCTTTTTTAATCTGATACATATCGGGATGGTGTACCTCGCGAAATCCATGATCGTCGCGATGGTTCTTATCACATTTACGAATGTAGTGCTGCGCTACGGCTTTAATTCCGGTCTTATATGGGTGGAGGAAATAGCCCTTCTGCTCGCGGTTTGGTTCATCTTCATCGCAATGGCATTAGGTGTTAAGCAGAGTCTGCACATCAATATTTCCCTTTTCGACGTGGCCAAGATGCCGCGATGGTTGGATTCGGGACTCCACCGGCTGAGGGATCTCGTCGTCATTGCGGTCGGTATCGTCATGCTGCGGTACGGGTGGGAGCTCGTCGGCTATACGATGAAATCCATCATGCCCGCTACCAAATGGCCGGCCGGGCTTCTGTACGCCGTGCTTCCGGTCAGCGCGGTCATCATCCTGTATGAATCCGTGATGAAAATGTTAGGAATCGATACGAATGATTCCTCCGTGGATGCCTTCTTATCAGGAAAGGGGAGCCTTTCCGACGCTCTGGGGAGGAAAAAGTAATGGATCAGAATCTTGCCATCATCATTCTCCTGGGAACTTTCGGCGTCCTGCTCATTCTTAGGGTTTCCATAACGTTCGCTCTCGCGTTTGCTTCCATCGCAACCGCGCTCTATTTGAAAATACCGCTCATGGCCGTCGTTCAACAGATGGTTCAGGGCGTTCGTTCCTTTTCTCTTCTCGCCATTCCTTTCTTTATCCTTGCCGGAGAGATGATGGGCCAGGGCGGTATATCCCGGCGGCTTATTCTATTCTCAAACCTGTTGGTCGGTAGAATCCAAGGCGGTCTGGCGCAGGTTAATTGTCTGGCTTCCATGTTTTTCGGCGGTATTTCCGGTTCGGCGGTAGCAGACGTATCTTCCATCGGAACCATGTTGATTCCGATGATGAAGGACAAGGGCTACGATGCCGACTTCTCCGTCGGGATCACGGTCACCAGCGCATGCCAGGGCGTCATCATTCCTCCCAGCCATAATATGATCATCTACTCGTTGGCGGCTGGCGGCGTGTCGGTCGGCCGTCTTTTTCTCGGGGGCTTCCTTCCCGGAATCATGCTCGGCATTTCGCTCATGATCATCAGCTACATCATCGCGGTGAAGCGCAATTATCCAAAGGAAAGGAAGTATAGCTGGAAGGAGGCGTTCCAGATTTCAAAGGACGCGATCCTAGGACTTTTCACCGCGGTAATCATCATGGGCGGAGTTATTATCGGCGTATTTACCGCCACCGAATCGGCTGCCGTCGCGGTAATCTACGCTTTCTTCATCACCTTCTTCGTTTATAAAGAGATTCCGCTCAAGGCGATCAAGGGCATCCTGTACAACACGCTCAAGACGCTGGCTATGGTTATGGCGTTGATCGCCGCGGCCAGCGCGTTCGGCTGGCTCATGGCGTACCTGAAAATTCCGGCTTTAGCGACGGAAGCTTTGCTCGGCGTCACCAAAAACAAGGTGATCCTGCTGCTTTTGATCAACGCGCTGCTTCTGGTACTGGGATGCATCATGGATATGGCCCCCCTTATCCTGATTACGACGCCCATCCTCTATCCGGTCGTTGTCGGCGCTTTAGGAATGTCACCCATTCATTTCGGCATCATGCTCATCCTCAACTTGGCAATCGGTCTTTGCACCCCGCCGGTTGGTTCGGCGCTTTTCGTCGGTTGCGCCATCGGTAAGATATCGATTGAAAAAGCGGTTAAAGCGATGCTCCCGATGTACGCCGCGATGGTCGTTGTTCTGATGCTTATCACGTTCATCCCGGAAATCACCATGTTTGTACCCGATCTCCTCATGCCTCAGAAATAGCCATTCTCTCGTTTTTATACCGCGCCGTAAGCATCTCCCAGCTTGCGGCGCGGTTTTTTTATTGACGGAATCGTGAAGCCGGCCTATAATGCCATCGATGGCAATAATAGGACAAGAACGTGCCAACGATTCATGAGGTAGCGAAGGCCGCGGGTGTTTCAGCGCGCACCGTCTCCCGCGTAATGAATGACGCGGCAAACGTGAAAAGCGAAACCCGGCGCCTGGTCCGCGATCTGGCTGAACGTATGGACTACCGCCCTGACCCCGCCGCGCGCGCTCTCAAGTCCGGCCGCACCCGGGTGGTCGGAATCGTCGCGAACGCCGTGTCCAGCGACGCCACCCAACGCCGTATCGAAGTCGTCTCTAAACTCTTCAACGCCGCCGGTTACGCGATTCTGGTCCAATACGCGGACACTAGCGCGGTTGAGGAGTCGGCCGTGCTTGAAATCGCCCCGCGCTGTGACGGACTCATCGTTTTTACCAACCTACATACCGAGCGTTCGGCGGCCTTTGATTCGTTGGAGTCCGCTTCGTACCCCTTTATCCTCGTCGATCCACCCATTTCCGTTTCCTATCCATCACTTTTTCTTGACCGGCGCTCCGGCTTCCGCGAGGCTGTAAAGTACCTCGCGCATAAGGGGCGCAGACGCGTTTGTCTTCTCGTGGAGGAGTTTCGCTCGGCGGACCGCATCGCCGGATTCACCGAGGGATCGATGGAAGCGGGGCTTGCCCGCTCGCAGGAGGATATCGATAGATCGATCGAATGGACCGTGAAAGGTTTTTCCGGCGGGCGATCGGCGGGGGCGACGATTATCGAGCGCTTCCGGTCCGGCTTGGTTGACGCGGTACTCTGCCACAACGACAAGATCGCTCTCGGCTTGATTTCGGCGTTTCGCGACGCGGGTGTCGGAGTGCCCGAGGATATCGCCGTGGTTGGGTTCGACGACGACGCGTATTCGGCATTCGTGTCGCCGCCCCTGACCACCGTCGCGCAAAGCGGGGGCGACCCCGCAGCGTATATTTTTGAGCAGTTAAAGAATCGAATCGAATATGGAACGCCCGTGGAAACCCGAACTTTCGGCACGGGCTTGATTCAGCGCGCCTCGGCTTGATAGGCCGCGGGCGAAGGAGGCAGGATGAAGAAGGCGGATATCGGCCTGGTCGGACTCGCGGTAATGGGCGAGAACCTCGTTCTCAACATGGAGAGCAAGGGATTCACGGTGGCGGTTTTCAATCGTACCGTGAGCAAAGTAGACGAATTCGTGAACGGCCGCGGCAAGGGCAAGAAGATTGTCGGTTGTCACAGCCCGGCGGATCTGGCGGCGGCGCTTGAGAAGCCCCGCAAGGCCATGATCATGGTCAAAGCCGGCCAAGCGGTGGACGACACCATCGATCAGCTTATCGCGGCATTTGAGCCCGGCGACGTCATCATCGACGGCGGAAATTCGAACTACCAGGATACCATGCGGCGCACCGAGTACGTGGAGTCCAAAGGTCTCCTCTATATCGGTACCGGCGTCTCCGGCGGCGAGGAGGGCGCGCTCACCGGGCCCTCCATTATGCCCGGCGGCTCCAAAAAAGCGTGGCCTTTGGTCAAGCCGATCCTGCAAGCGATTTCCGCCAAAGTGGAAGACGGCTCTCCCTGCTGCGAGTGGGTCGGAGAGAACGGCGCCGGCCACTTCGTGAAGATGGTCCACAACGGCATCGAGTACGGCGACATGCAGCTGATCTGCGAAGTTTACCAGCTCATGCACGAGATGCTCGGCCTCAACCACGAGCAGATGCGTTCGACTTTCGAGGAATGGAACAAGGGCGAACTCGGCAGCTACTTGGTCGAAATCACCCGCGATATCCTCGGGTACAAGGACGCCGACGGCGGTCCGCTCGTGGAAAAGATCCTCGACACCGCGGGCCAGAAGGGCACCGGCAAGTGGACGGGCATCGCGGCGCTGGAATTCGGCGTCCCCCTCACCCTCATCGGCGAAGCCGTGTTCGCGCGCTGCCTCTCGGCGGCCAAGGACGAACGCGTGCAGGCCGGCAAACTGTACTCGGCCCCCAAAAAGACCTTCAAGGGCGATCCGAAGGCCTTCATCGAAGACCTCAAAAACGCGCTCTACGCCTCCAAGATCGTTTCCTACGCCCAGGGTTACCTCCTGATGCGCGAAGCGGCCAAAGAATACAAGTGGGACCTCAACTACGGCGGCATCGCCCTCATGTGGCGCGGCGGCTGCATCATCCGCTCGGTGTTCCTCGGAAAGATCAAGGACGCCTTCGACAAGAACCCGGCGCTCTCCAACCTGCTCCTCGACCCCTTCTTCAAGGACAAGATGGACAAGGCGCAAGGCTCCTGGCGGCGCGTGGTCTCGGCGGCGGTGGAGAACGGCATCCCGGTGCCGACCCTTTCCAGCG
>JBAYHM010000019.1:0-26249 GCA_041666155.1 Treponemataceae bacterium | reverse complement strand
ATGTAGCTGACCAATAGGGTGAAACCTACGTACTCCTCGTTCATTTTGCTTCGCGCCGCGAGCACCGCGAGGCTCGTCGCCGGGGGAATCACCATTTGGAGGAAGATGACCCAGGAGTGGGCGGGTGAAAGGTTCAGCGGCCTGAGCACTAGGAAGTAGCCCGCGAAGAAGAGCGTCGGCAGGATCAGAAAACGTATTACCGATATATGTAACGCGAGGCTCATAAAAGTACCGTCGGTTCTCGTTTTGACGTGTTTAAGGTTCGCGATGGTAGCCCCGAGGCATAACAGGAGCAGCGGCGGAACGACGCTTCCGAGGCTGTTCATCGCCGTGTAGACGTGGAAGAACGGAAGCTGCTTGTTGAAAAGGTATTGTTGGAGACCGGTTACGGTGACGAATAGGCCTCCCAGGATGCCGTAGACGGGGGGCGTGATCAGCATCCGTAATTTGAAAGGTCCTGTCGCTCCCGCGTACATGTAGTTCCCGCCGCCCCACAGCGCGGGGCTACCCACCAGCATGTAGGTGCCGATGTACAAAAGCGGGGCGGTAACGCCGAAGCGTTCCATAAATCCCGGTATCGTTGTGGGGAAGAGTTCCGCCAGAAAGAGGGGAAAGAACCCCGCGTTGCCGAATATGGCAAGGCCCATGGCGGTCCGTTTCATCGACCCTTGATATTTCAATCCCGAAAAATACACCCAGGAAATACCTGTGGTCATCCCGATGATCACAAGGGCCGCGACGGGGAAAAACAGGCTGGCCGCCACATCCTTGATGTCCGTGCGGGCCACACGGGTGAAGTAGTAGAGCGGCAGGGCGATTTTGACCAGGAATTCATTCAACTGGTTGAAAAAATCGATGCTGAGCCGGTTCTTCGCGCGTAGAATGTAACCGAAAAACGCCATAGTAACGACTTGGATGATCGCGAAGAATACTGGAAGAAAGTAGGTCACCATGGGCGATATGATAAACGGTTTTGAACCGTTTGTGCGATGACATCAGTAAGTCTCAGTGAAAACAGGCGGTGTTTCTCGCTGAGACCGGGGCTGCCTTCGTAAAAACCGTATGCTCGCTTGTCCTCGGCCTTCGGCCTGCGGGAACCGCGAGCACACGGTTTTTACGGGCGCGCCCCGGCCTGAATGGAGTAATCGGATGATTTTCACCAGACTTCAATGGTCTCGTAACTATGAAAAGCGCTTACGGCGTGAAGAGGTATAAACCTCGTTTTATGCGTACCCAGTCCCGCCGGGAAGGTTACAATTCCCGAATTCCCAGTTTCTCGAGCTGATCGGTGATCGTGTAGCGTCCCGCGATTCTGTCGGCGCCCGCCTCGATGAACGCGGCGGCGTCTTCCAGCGTCCACACTCCGCCGCTCGCTTTAACTTTTATCCTTCCGTTCGCTGCCTTTTTGAGCAGCGCTATATCGTGGAGAGTCGCTTTGCCTTCCGCGAATCCGGTACAGGTCTTTACGAAATCGGCGCCTGAAGCGCAAATGATCTCGACGGCGTTTTTTTTATCGCCGTCCTGGAGAAAACCCGTTTCAATGATGACTTTGACGCTGACGCCGGCGGGATGCGCCGTTTCAACGACTCCTTTTATCTCTTTTTCAAGATAGCTGAACTCCTTGTTGAGAAGGCGTCCGATGTTGAGAACCATGTCTATTTCTTTTGCGCCGTCCGCGATGCCCTGAGCCGCCTCGGCGATTTTAACGGCGATCGCGGCGCCTCCGGAGGGGAATCCGACAACGACTTGCGGCGCGATCGACGTTCCCGCGATTTCTTTTGCCACAAGGGGTATATAGCTCGGGAATACAGGTACCGCCGCGTATTTCATGCGTTTCGCTTCCGCACAGGCCTTAATGACCATCGCTTCCGTCGCGTTCGGGACCAAGGCTGCGGAATAATCCAGGATTGAGCATATTTCCTTCATTTTCCGGAGATCCGCCGGGACATTTTCAAATACTTTCATGACAGGTTGTCTCCTCTGAGGAACGGGTTCATGGGGCTTCCGTCGCGTCTTCACGCAACGTCGGCCGAATCGATCATACGCCCGTCCGCCGCATTCCGCAATCGACATCTCTCTTCCGTGCGACCCCTTTGCTGGTCCTTGAGTTGTCCGCCGCAGGAAAGGCGCGCGGACCTTTACGGGTAGAGGCGGGGCGCGCCAGTAAAAACCGTCAGCTCGCGTTTCCCGCAGGCCGAAGGCCGAGGACAAGCGAGCTGACGGTTTTTACGTCGGCAGCCCCGTCTTCCGCCTTGTAGGTCCGCGCTCTTTTCCATATAATGCCGTACTCTATGGAACAGAAAAACCTGCATTGGGCCGACCAGACCGCGGAGAAAATCATCCGCGAGAAGGGCGATAAGGATATCTACACCTGCGCTTCGGGCATTACCCCGTCGGGTACGGTGCACATTGGTAATTTCCGCGAGATCATTTCCGTCGATCTCGTCGTGCGCGCGCTGCGCGATTTGGGCAAGAAAGTCCGTTTCATCTATTCGTGGGACGATTATGACGTGTTCCGCAAGGTGCCGGTGAACATGCCGGAACAGGAAATGCTCACGAAGCACCTGCGCTTCCCCATCACGATGGTGCCTGATCCTTGGGGCCGCGATGAAAGCTACGCGCGTCACCACGAGGTGGACGTGGAAACCATCCTTCCCGCGGTCGGCATCAAACCCGAATTCCTCTACCAATCCAAGCGTTACCGCGCGTCCATGTACGCCGAAGGCATGAAAAAGGCCCTCCAAAAACGCGCTGAGCTGAAAGAAATCCTGGATAAATTTCGCGACGAGGAACACAAGATCCAGGGTGAATGGTGGCCTATCAGCGTGTTCTGCGACGAGTGCAACAAGGATACGACCGAGGTCGACGGTTGGGACGGCGACTGGGGCGTTAGTTACCATTGTGAATGCGGGCATAAAGAAACCGTGGACCTCCGCACTTCCAAGGGCGTGAAGCTCGGTTGGCGAGTGGA
The DNA here is from genome assembly GCA_041666155.1 of Treponemataceae bacterium. GTDB lineage: Bacteria > Spirochaetota > Spirochaetia > Treponematales > Breznakiellaceae > SZUA-426. The sequence goes on along the minus strand of JBAYHM010000019.1, from coordinate 23,278 downwards.
CTGGCCGATGCGTTGGAACAACGAAAAGGTCGATTTCGAGCCTGCGGGCAAGGACCATCATAGCCAGGGCGGTTCTTTTGATACGGCCAAGCACGTTTGTAAGGACGTGTACGACTGGGATCCGCCGATTACCTTCCGCTACGACTTTATCGGCATAAAGGGCACGCCCGGCAAAATGTCCAGCTCCAAGGGCAAGGTTGTGGACCTCTACGACCTGCTGCGCGTATACACGCCGGAACTCGCCCGCTATATCTTCGCGGGAACGCGACCGAACACGGAGTTCGTGATCTCCTTCGATCTGGATGTCATCAAGATCTACGAGGATTACGACAAGACCGAACGCATCGCGTGGGGAGTGGAAAAGGCCAAGGACGAGGACGTTTACGCCAAGGAAAAGCGCATCTACGAGCTTTCCCAGCTCTCGGGAATGCCTTCCCGCATGCCCTATCAAGTTGCCTTCCGACACCTCTGCAACCTTCTCCAGATCAATGCGGGAGACATCGATAAAACGATCGCGGCATTAAGCGATATCGGCGCGGACCAGATTCCCGCCTTCAAAAAACGCTGCGAATGCGCGTGGTACTGGATCACCGAGTGCGCGCCTGAGGATTTCAAGTTTCAGCTGCGTCCGGACGGGGAAATCGCGTCGACTCTTTCAGACGCGGAAAAAACCGTCGTGCGCGCGCTTCGCGACGAAGTTGTCTCCAAAATCGAAACCTTCACGGACGACAAGACCTGTGGCGAGGCGATCTACGCGGTCGCGGGCGCTGCCGGCATGGACGGCAAGGCGCTGTTCCGCGCCGCCTACCAGGCGCTTGTCGGCAAGGACCAAGGTCCGCGCCTGGCAAACTTTCTCAGGTCAATAGAGAAAGAGCGACTCATGGGTATCTTGCGCGCTTATTGACGACCCTCGTTTCAGGAACGAAAACGGCCGGCTGAAATCCGAAGGGTTTCGGTCGGCCGTTTTCCATGGTAGGATGTGCGCGGCATGAAAGAGTTTCCGACAAAAATTCGGTTCCGGTATAGAGACCTCTCCATATCGAAGAAGATCTATCTGCCGAACCTGCTCATCATTGTATTACTCATCGTGATTTCAGGCGTTATCGCGAATACCTTCGTTTTCAATACGCTGATCGAGCGGATCACCCTCAATACCCGTCAAAGTCTGGATATCATCATTCAGAGCTTGGATAACGTGCTCAACGAGATTGAGACCGGCGCTTCCAAGGTCGCCAGCGACTCTTCCGTACAATCCATCCTTTTCAAAAAAGGCGTAGGAGACTCGTACATCAACCTTGATACCGCGAAACTTGAGGGGTCCATCCAGGAGAAAATCCTTAACCTGAAGAATTTCGTCGACTCCGTTTCAGTGTTTTCGATGGATGGTCGGCTGATCGGCTCAAGTTCCCTGAATCTGCAGAGAAAGTCGGACAGGCTGCGCTTGAGTCTTTCCGTCGTCCGCATGGTCACGGAGTCTAACGGCAAGAATATCTGGCTTGATCCGGAAAACAGCGCCGTTTTTTTTGCCGCGCCCTCTTCTTCCGGTATTTCCATGCTGCGCGCGGTGCGGTTGGGAAACATTGGTGATCCTATCGGAATATTGAAAGTGGATATCAACGAGAATATTTTCTCAAAACTCTATAGCCACCTTGATTACGGCAGGACAGGGCGCTTCATCGTTGTGAACCGGAACGGAACGATGATTTTCCCGGAAAAGAACGATTATGGGCTATACAGCGAATTTTTCCGCAAACGATATTTTGAACTGTTCACGGATGCGGACAAACAAGGTACGGTGACGACGTTCGGGAAAGAACGCTTCGTGGTGATTTCCAACATCTTGGAGCGCTTGGGCTGGGTCATCATCGGCCTGGTCCCGTTGAACGAGCTTTTGGACTACGGTGGTCGGGTTACCTGGTTCATTTATCTAATTGGTCTTATTTGTATTTTATTTGAACTCATGTTTTCCGTCTGGATCGCCCATTCGATTTCAAAACCTATCGTCGCTCTGTCCCAATCGATGATGGACGCTTCACAGGGCGATCTCCAAATCCGGGTGACGCCGGTAGGTAACGACGAGATCGGGGCGTTATCCCGTTCCTTCAACGAAATGGTTGAACGGATATCGGTGCTTATGGATCAGGTGTATCGAGATCAGAAGAGGCAGCGGGATTTGGAATTGCTCGCTCTCCAGTCCCAAATCAATCCGCATTTTCTCTACAATTCCCTGGAAAGTATCTGCGCGCTATCTCAGCTTCAACTGAATGATCAAGCTTATACTTTGGGAAAAGCTCTTTCGATGTTCTATCGGGGTGTGTTGAGCGGCGGCCAGTTGATTGTCAGCGTAGATGAGGAAGTGAAGACGCTGCAGCATTACCTGACGGTACAGGGCATCCGCTATCGTAACAAGTTGGAATGTTCTTACGACGTAGCTGAGGACGTTTTGTCGCAGCGGATCATCAAGCTGTCCTTGCAGCCCATCGTGGAGAATTCGATATATCACGGATTGAAAAACGTTCGCCGGCAGGGCAAAATTTGGATTTTCGGCCGTAAGGTCGCTGAATCGATGGTTGAATTCTGTGTCGTGGACAACGGGAAAGGGATGAGTAAAGAGAAGATAGCGGAAGTGTTAGGATCGAAAAAAGAAACTACGGAAACGCGCGGGTTCGGCCTTTTCAGCGTCGATCAACGCCTCAAATTGTATTTCGGCGATGAATACGGACTCGCGATAGAAAGTCGTCCGGACTACTGGACGAAGGTGCGCGTACGAATCCCTTATATCGATACCTAACCGGAGGGGCAGACCTCGATGAATCCGATTCCCGCCTTGATCGTTGACGACGAATACCTCATTCGCAGCCTTGTCCGGAACTCGGTGGATTGGTCGGCGCTCGGTTTTGAGCTTGTCGGTGAGGCCGAGGACGGGGAGGAGGCGCTTCGTATGGTGGAGGAATTGAAGCCGCGCTTCATGCTTGTCGATATCAATATTCCGTTCATTAACGGGCTCGACCTTTCCATGCGCATTCGGGAACATCATCCGGAGATCCTGATTGTGATACTCACCGGTTACGAGGATTTTCAGTTTGCGAGAAAGGCGATCAAGGTCGGCGTCGTGGATTATCTCCTGAAGCCGCTGAACCCCGCCGAGTTGGAAAAGGCCCTGATTTCGGCGCGGGAGGGGATACTCCGGGGTGATGAAGAAAACCGGGTAGCTTCGGAGGATGCGGTACACTCCAAAGAGGAGGCGCTTCGCGAACTTCTCTTTAAGAACGATTCCGCGCTATCTTCGTCGGCTATTCCCTTCCTTCTGAATATTGAGCCGGAGACGCGGCAGCTGGTGCTTTGCCTTATCGAAATTGACCCCCCTGAGGCCCCCGAGCTAGTGCGTTCCCGCATTTCTGTCGCCTGTGAGGTATTTTCGGATCGTGACGGTCGCTTGATACTCCTGTTCAATGAGGACGACCGGACGATTCGTCTTAAAGACAAGGACTATTACGGCGTATGCGAGAGACTTGTCGCGGATTTGGTCGCGCGGGGGCATATCGCCTCGGTGGGCATCAGTCGCCCGGTGCTGGGTTTTTCTTCACTTCCTGCCGCGTACTCCGAGGCCTCGGCCGCGATCGATGAATCGTTCCACTCAGGGATTAACCGTGTTTACGCGCATCCCTCCGTTCGGCCTGTTTCCGCCGTTTCGGCGAAATTGCCTACCTTGCCTTCGCGAGAATCGATAATCATGCTGCTCAGAAGCGGGAATGAAAAAGAGGTGGTCCGAGTCGCGCAAACAGTGTTCAGGGAACTAGGCCTTTCCAAAGCGGCGCGGCCCTATTGCGAAATGCTATGTTTGGAGCTCATTCTAGTCGTAAATGAGTACTTGAAGGACGCGGACTTATCGATCGCGGACGTTCTGGGGACCGAAGACGACTACTACAGCTTGGTGAGGGCTAGAAAAACACGCGTTGAGATGGAAGAGTGGCTGCTCGATTTGATAAAACGGAGCGTGGTGACCGTAGAAACGCAGGGGAAGACGCGAACGCATCTGGTCGTGAAAAAAGCCAAGCTATATATTGAAAAAAACTATGTTCGCAAGGGCATCACGTTGGAACTGGTGGCGGAACACGCCGCGGTCACCGCAAGCTACATCAGCACTATCTTCAAAAAAGAAATGGGGATTTCGGTGATCGAATACCTTACGAATACACGTCTTGAGGCGGCCAAAAAAATCATGGACGCCGATCCGCTGGTCACGATAATTGAAGTTGCCGACCATACCGGGTATTCCGATCCGTACTATTTCAGCAAATGTTTCCGAAAACGTTTCGGGCTTGCGCCCACCGCGTACCTGCATAAAAAGAATCCTGCCGCTTTCGAGTAAAAGAAAATCCGGCATATCGAAAATAATTCCATTCATAACGGAAAATTTCACCCCTAGACTAAGTTAAGCAACTATCTCGTAAAGGAGGCACTTGATGAAGAAAATTCTAGCTGCACTATTGGTTATCGGTCTTGCGGTCGGCGGCGCGGCGGCCGGCGGAAAAACCGATTCGAAAGCGGCCGGCGGAAAAGCCAAAAAATGGCGCATCGCGCTGAGCAACGACTACGCCGGAAACTCCTGGCGCCAGCAGATGATCAAAGATTGGCAGGCCGCTACGGCTATCGCCAAAGAGAAGGGAATGATCGCGGATGCCCCTGTATTCACGACCAATGAGAGCTCCGCCGCCGAGCAGGCAGCGCAGATCCAGAACCTCATCCTTGAAGGCTACGACGCCATCGTGCTGAATGCCGCTTCCCCGACCGCCCTCAACGGCGCCGTACGGAAAGCGCTGGAAGCCGGCATCGTCGTCGTATCTTTCGACAACGCGATCACCGAGCCGACGGCTTGGCGCCTCATCACGGACTTCCCCTTCATGGGAAGCGCCGAAGTGGAATTTGTCGCCAAGAAGATGCAGACCGGCAACCTCCTCGAAATCCGCGGACTGGCCGGTACTTACGTCAACGACGCGATCCATGAAGGCATCACCACCGCTCTCAAGAAATACCCCGGCCTGAAGGTCGTCGGCGAAGTCTACGGCAACTGGACCCAGTCAGTCGCCCAGAAAGAAGTCGCGGGTATCCTTCCCTCCCTTCCCCAGATCGACGCTGTCGTTACGCAGGGCGGCGACGGATACGGTTGCGTGAAAGCTTTCGAAGCTGCCGGACGCAAAGTTCCGCTCGTGATCATGGGTAACCGCTATGACGAAATGGAACTCTGGAAGAAGATGAAGGACGAGAAGGGCTACGAGACCATGTCCGTCTCCATCGCCCCCGGCGTTTCCACGATCGGTTTCTGGACCGCTCTTGAAATCCTCAACGGTACCCAGGTCCCGAAGGAAATCAAACTTCCCCCGCTCACCGTTTCTCTTGAGAAGCTCAATGAGTTCCTCAGCAAGACCGAAAAAGGCGGCGTCGCTTCCATCAACTACCCGCAATCCTGGGTTCAGGAGCTTATCGGCAACGCAAAAGCCGGCAAGCCCATGCCCGCGGATCCGAAGTAAAAGCATCTAGCTTAATCGGGGCCGTTTGAGAAGTCGCGGACTTTCTCGGACGGCCCTTCTCTTACCTCTAGCGGAGACGGAAAACGAAATGAATACGATTCTAGAGTTGAAGAACATCAATAAATTTTTTCTGCACTCCCAAGCCCTCAATAATGTGAATTTATCGATGGAGGAAGGGGAGTGCCTGGGCATCGTCGGTCATAACGGAGCGGGTAAGTCCACCCTCGTCAACATCGTGACGGGGACTTTCGGTCAGACTTCGGGGGATTTTTACCTCGACGGCGTCGCCCAGGACGCAAGCTACGACGTGCTCGCCGCGAACCGAAAAGGCATTCGCGTCGTATTCCAGGAACTGAGCCTTTGTCCGAATCTTACCGTGATAGAAAACATGCGGATTTTCCATCCCTCCTTGAAAGGATGGGGTTGGCGTCAACGCGCCGAAAAAACCATCATGGAAACGCTGGATGAGATTTTTCCGGATCACGGAATCAAACCGAACGCCGTAGTCGAGGATTATTCCCTCGGCGATAAACAGATAGTTGAAATAGCCAAGGCTTTCACCGTCGTCGACAACCCGCTACGCCTCATCATCCTTGACGAACCGACGAGCGCCCTTGATCATCATCGATCCGAACAATTGACCAGGTTTCTTAAAACCCTTCCCGCAAAGAAAATCTCCTGCATCTATATTTCCCACCTGCTGGACGAGGTAGTCGCCTGTACGAGCCGCATCGCGGTCATGAAGGACGGAGTGCATGTCGCGGGCTTGGCGACTGTGGACGCGACCCGCCAGAAGATTATCGAGCTGATGGGCGAAGCGCGGCCGAAGATGGTGAAGGATGGTTCAAACGGTTCGGACGGCGAAGGCCACGCGACCGGTGTTACCGGAGCTTCTTTCGAAAAGGTCCCCTTGGTCATCGAAGTCAAAAATCCGAGCGAGGAAAAACGGATCAGCGTGCACGAAGGTGAAGTTATCGGGCTTACAGGTCTCGCGGGTCACGGACAGACGAAACTGCTGATCGAACTTTTTGATTACAAAAAAAACAAAGACTACAAGATTCGCGGTCCGGTAACTTTCATCCCAGGCGACCGCCAAAACGACGGAGTGTTTTCCCAGTGGTCGATCACGAAGAACACCACCCTCCAAGTCTACAAGGAAATGAAGGGCGCGTTTCTCATCAATCCGAAAAAAGAAGATATCGTCGCGGATAACTGGCGCAAGACAATCGATATTAAAACCGATTCGCTTAAAACCAATATCCTAAGCCTCTCGGGCGGAAATCAGCAGAAAGTGCTTTTTGCGCGATGCTTGGAGTCCGCTTCTCCGATCGTGCTCATGGATGATCCGACCCGCGGCGTCGACGTCGGAACGAAGGAAGAGATCTACAAACTCATCATTGAGGAAAAGCGCAAAGGCCGCAGCTTCGTATGGTATACGACGGAGATGGAAGAATTGCGTTACTGCGATTCGATCTACGTATTCAAGGCGGGTAAAATCCTGGCCAAGCTGGCCGGAGATAAAGTCACCGAGCAAGAAATCTTGAAAGCCTCTTTCTAGGCAAGGAAGCACGAATACATGAAACCGACGACGAATAATTCGCGTTCAATGCCGGGGGGCTGGAAGGATACGATGCTTCCGCTCTTCTCGATTTTGATCGTGTTGATTCCCATCCTCATCATCCGTCCGCGGGTAATGAGTTTCGGGGGATTTCAACTCTTGTTCAATATGGCAATGCCCATCGCGCTGGTTACGATCGCCCAGATGTTCGCTATGTCCATCGGCGAGATCGACTTCTCCCTGGGTAACCTGATCAGTTTAGTCACCTGCATCGCCGGGACGATCATCCCCTACAACCTGGCGCTCGGACTTCTGTGCTTCGCGGGAATCCTGGTCGTCTACATGCTGATCGGCGCGTTCCTTTATCTGCGCAAGCTGCCCTCCATAGTCGTGACGATCGGTATGTCGTTCATCTGGACGGGTATCGCCACGACGATCCAGCCGAGTCCCGGCGGAAACGTTCCGCGAATTTTGGAAAAGATAACCGGCTTCAAAACACCGTTCATTCCAATGCCGCTCATTTTTCTGGCGATACTTGCGTTGTTTGCCTACCTCATCGTTTTCAAGACGAACATCGGGATTCTCATGCGCGGCGTCGGTGGAAACCCCAAGGCAATCAACCAATCGGGCCATTCGATTCTGAAAACGCAGATCATCGTATTCGGTTTTGTTGGGCTTTTCGGTATTCTCGGCGGGCTGGCTCTGGCAGGCATCACCACAAGCGCGGACGCCAACATGGCGCGCAACTACACCCTCATCGCGGTAGCCAGCGTTATCCTCGGCGGCGGCACATTCGCCGGCGGCAAGGTTTCCCCGGTCGGCGCGGTGCTCGGCGCGTGCACAATGACGCTCGTCGGTACCCTTTTAACGTTCCTTCAGATTTCACCGGACTGGCAGATCGGCGCCCAGGGCGCCATCATCCTCGCCGTCCTCTTCCTGAACAGCATTCTCAAGAGGCGAGGGAAGGTACACTATGTTTGAACGCAACCCGCTTACCGCCTCGCTTGAGGCTCTCGGCGAAAGGAAATGGCTCTGGTCGTACATCGGCGCAGTGGCAGTCTATCTAGTCATTTCCGTCGTTTCCGGAAATCCCATGGGAACGCTCGCGGCGTCGATCACCTTCGCTTCATTTTTCATTCTGGTCGGTATCGGTCAAATGCTCGTCATTACCAACGGCGCGGGAAACATCGATCTGTCCGTTCCCTGCACTTTGGCGATGGCCGGGTCCGTCGCGATGAAGATCATGAACGAGTCCAACGGCAACATCTGGATCGGCGTCATCGCCGGTCTTGCCGCGGGGGCGGCTGTCGGAGCTTTCAACTTTGGCTTGATCCGCATCATGCTGATGCCGCCGATGATCGCGACCATGGCTTCCAGCTTCATCGTCAAAACATTGTCTATCGTTTTTTTCCGCGGTCTTCAGATCAAGCCGCCGGCCGGACTTGAACGCTTCGTAAATTTCAAGATCGGCATGGTTCCGATAATCTTCCTCTTCGTGCTGGGCATCGCTTTCGTCATGCACTTCGTTTTGAACCGAACGCCGTACGGACGCTATATACACGCCATCGGTCAGAACATCAAAGCCGCGTGGCTTTCAGGCATCAACGTCACTTCCAACAAGCTTATCACGTACATCCTGAGCGGAGTGTTCGCTTCTCTCACCGGTATCCTGTTGGCGGCGTTCTCGGGCGGCGCGACCTTGGATATGGGCGATGAGTACATGATGAACTCCATCGCGGTCGTAGTCCTCGGCGGCAGCAGCATTGCGGGCGGAAATTCCAACATACCCGGCATAGTCGGCGCGTCGGTGCTTCTGTACCTGATCGTGAATCTCCTCAACATCCTCGGCCTCGGCGCGAGCCTGCGGAGTATTTTCACTGGCATCGTCATCGTCGCCATTATCTTCGCCAGCGGCGAAAAACTTCGCAAGCGTTAAGAGGAACCGATGAAAAAGCTGTACGATCTGAGCCATGTCTTTGACGAGAACACCTACCACCCGATGGGCTTCCCCGCGTTCAAGAACGTGCAGATGTTTCCGAGCCACGGTTGCCGCCACGCGCTGGTGACCATGAGCCTACATTTCGCGACGCACATGGACGCCCCTTGGCACATGGTGGAAGACGGAAAAAGACTGGATCAGATCGATATACGCGAGCTTTGCGGCGAGGCCGTCGTTTTGGACGTGTCTGAGAAGTACGCGCCGGAAAAAGCGACGCTGAAAGGTGTCTCGGTGGCGGACCTTGAGGCGGCGGCGAAAGCGGCAGGACTCGATATCCGCGCCGGGGACGCCGTCATCGTGTATACCGGTTGGGAGAAATGGTATGAGACCAACCCCTCCCGCTATTACGACAGCTACTGCACGCTCAGTCACGAGGCTGCGCAATGGTTGGCCGAAAAAAAGATCCGTCTGGTCGGCCTGGATGTGCCGGACATCGACCTGCCCGCAAGTTACGTCAAAGCGCCCTTCGAACCGCGCAATCACCGCGCAATCTTGGGCGCGGGAATCTACGTGATAGAGAACGTCGGCGGTGAGATCCGCCGCTTGCTCGGGAAGCGGATCGATCTACTTCCCGCGCCGATGAAAGTCGGCGGCGAATACGCCTCGGGTGCTCCCGTACGGCTCCTGGCGATGGATTTGTAAAGCTGCTGATCGGATGAAATAACGCCGTTCGGGAAAGCCGGTGACTTTCTCGAACGGTTTTTTATTTTAGCCTCAACTCGGAATATCGTGCATGATGTGCAGTTCTAGAAGTTTTCGTGTTTTATCTTTATTTTCTTCCCGCAAACTACGGATAAGTTCTATATGTTGAGCCGCGTACGGTAGTAGTTCTTCTGATGTAAGATGTTGCGTGATGCGCAGCAGTTGGATGCGCGCATCCAATCTTTCGTACGTTTCCGTCAGTATTTTGTTTCCCGCGCAGGAGACTAGGGCGATATGGAATTCGCTGTCTTTCTCAAATGCTTTTGCGCGCTCATTGACCGCAAAGCAGTATTGGCATTCCGCCGCAAGCCGCTGAAGCGTATCGACAAGCGATCCGATCTTGTCTTGCATGATGGATTCCACGGCCAGGACTTCAAGCGCCAACCGGACTCGCCCGATATCCGCGGCTTCCTGTTTGGTGATGGACGTTACGGTTGCGTTCAAGCGCGGTCGCAAGCTCACCAAGCCGTATTCCGCCAGCCGTTTCAGCGCTTCCCTGATGGGAGTCCGCGAAACTCCGAATTGCTGCGCGACTTGTTCTTCTGGGATGCGTTCCCCACCCTTGAGGGTGCCGGAAAGAATCAGCAGTTTCAAGTTATCGTAAACCTGATCAGCCAAACTGGATTGTTCTAACACCAGATTCGGTATTACGCTCATAATGATTCGCCTTGTACCTTGTATACAGATTTGTTTAAGAATATCCCTGAATGGTCATTTTGATCAAGCGCAATGTTCAATATTTCGCAACAGTGTTCATATACGCTTTAGTGTTTTTTATCGTTGTGCATCCTTGCAGAGGAAGCGATTAAGTATAAATGTGTCGATCTCGGGAAAACACTGAAGCAATTTTTTATTGACAGGTTACAAAAACGATTCTAGTATACAATGTACAAGGTACATGAATGGTTGAAACGAAACTCAAATGAAAAAAATGGTGCCTGGGGTAGTATCGTACCGGTATCGGGAACAATAAATCCATCTTCTTGATCAGATGAAGAGCCAATACCGTAAGGATTTTTCGGGTTGACGCGTCGGAGCTGCGATGGTAATACGTTTGCATATGGAAACGCAAATATGAGCGGCGCCGACGTCGAAAGCGAATATTTTGTCACCGCCGCCGAAAAGGCGTATCAAGCAATCCTGAAAAAAATAATAAACGGTGAATTCCAGCCGGGAACTCGGTTGGTCCGTCGACCGCTCGCCCAAATGCTTGGTATGAGTCCAATTCCCGTCTTAGAAGCCATGAAACGCTTGGAGCAGGATGGTCTGGTTGAATACCGGGCGCAGTGGGGTTCTATCGTCACGATTCCGACTGTCGACCGAATCAAGGACATGTTCGCTCTGCGCGAAGCGGTCGAATGTCAGGCTGTCCGGGTACTCGCGGGGAGCATCACTTCCGTCCAAGAGACGGCTCTCAAGGAACTAGCCGCCGAACTCGATCGTCTGCGCTATGAATCCGACGATACCGTAGCCGTGAACGATTACCATTACAAATTCCACATGACGCTTGCCGAATACTCAGGTTTTCCCTCTCTTGTCGCCGCGCTCCGCCGGACAAACTTTTTCTGGCTTTTGTGTCGCGGAGCACTTTCTCGCAGACGGCGTTCTCCTTTGCAGCGGGAATGGCATATCCGCCTCGTCGAGTGTATCCTCAGCGGGGATCCGGAAACCGCTGATAAAGCGATGCGCGAACATATCCGGGATTCCTACATTCCATTTATGGAAGAGCTTGAGAAGTCCGCCGCGGTCTGATTCCCGGCATTTTTATCAGACAATCACCTCTACCTAAACAGACACGCTTGTAAACAATTTTTGGTAAGCCGAAAATTTATAGTAAAGTTGAAATTGACACTCTGGTATTCTTGATATATCATATATCTCAGGTAGCCCATGAAAGCAGAATACGGGACAACGGATTTCTTTGTAACCTCGGCGGAGAAAACATACCAGGCGATATTGCAGAAAATCATCACGGGCGATTTTGCGCCGGGGAAGCGGCTAGTTCGCCGCTCTCTTGCCGAAGCCTTGGGGGTGAGTTCGATTCCCGTTTTGGAAGCGCTCAAGAGGTTGGAGCAGGACGGGTTGGTCGAGTATCGCGCCCGGTGGGGCTGTATCGTCGCTATTCCAACAATCGAAAAAGTGAAAGACATGTTTGTGATGCGTGAGGCAATTGAATGCCAAGTATCCCGTGTGTTGGCGATTTCGGCGACGGAGACGCAAAAGAAAACTTTGCGGGAATTGGCTGTTGAACTCGACCGTGTGCGCTATGAAAGCGCGGATGCTTTATTAGTAACGGATTTCCATTACCGTCTTCATATGACTATGGCCGAATACGCGGGATTCGCCTCTCTATCCGCGGCCCTGCGACGGCTCAACTTTTTTTGGCTTCTGTGCAAGGCGGTCCAGCATCGGCGGAAAAAATCGGAATTGCAGAGGAACTGGCATACGACTTTGATCGAGACGATTTTGAATGAGGGGCCTGAAGCGGCCGATCGAGCGATGCGTGAGCATATCCGCGACTCATATGTGCCCTTCGTTGAAGACCTCGGGGTCGCGGTGCTCGCTACGTGAGTTAAGGGCGAGTGAGCCCTTTCATATAAATGGAATGAGAAGGAGAAGCGTATGATGAAAACGGTATCCGACCTCAAGAAGACGTTAGTCGTTGTGAGCACACTTTTCGCGCTCTCGGGTGGACAGTTCCTGTTCGCGGAAGGATCCAAGGACGGCGCGAAATCCGGGGCGAAACCCGCCTCCGCCGCGGCGTATCCCACGAAGGCGATCCAGGTCGTCATTCCCGTCGGCGCCGGCGGCGACACCGACGTTAACGCTCGGCTTTTCGGTAAGTATCTTGAAAAAGAATTCGGCCAACCGGTGATTATCGTCAATGTATCCGGCGGCGGCGGCACGATCGGAATGAAGCGCGTCCTTGAATCCTCCCCGGACGGATACACCGCTCTTTTCTATCACGGAGAGGCGATGATTCCGAAGATCGCCGGTTTGGTGAATTACGGTCTTGAGGCCTTCGATCTATGCGGCGTCGCGCTCGTGGACGATACTACGGTACTGGCGACGCATCCGGGAATGCCCTTCAAGACGATGAAGGAATTCGTCGATTACGCGAAGGCCAATCCGTTCAAGGTCGAATTCGGTATGATGACCGGCGGTTATCCTCATCTGGTCGGGATCGCGCTGCAGGAAATGGCGGGTATCAAGCTGAACCTCGTTGACGTAGGAGCAAACGCAGCAAAAACCGTGGCGCTCAAAGGCCGCAAGACCGGCGTGATCAACACTCAGTTCGGACTCACCAAAGATTTCTTCACTTCAGGCGACTTCGTCAATCTCGGTCTGACATCCTTGAAACGCAATCCGTTGTTCCCGGATGTTCCGACGACGACAGAGCAGGGTTTTCCGATGGAATTCAACAAGTTCTTCTTTTATGCGATGCCCAAAGGCACCCCAGTGGAAATCATCAATAAGTTTTCCGCCGCTATGAAAAAAGTCATAGAAAACCCCGACTACAAGGCCGACGCCGCGAAAAGCTTTGTAACGCCGACCTATATGGGCCCCGCGGAAGCCACCAAACACGCGGAGGATCAATACAAGTTCTTCGCCCAGTATCAGGACCTGTTCCGCGCCGGTTCAAAGAAATAGCATCCGGTACGCGGCGAACGGGGGTGAAAAAAACTCTGTCTGTTATTTTTACCCCCGTTTTTCGCCGATAAAACCCGGAAAAGGAAAGCTTTTATGTCCAGAAATAAGGATATCCTAACCGGCTCCGTAAGCATCGCGCTCGGTTTGATCCTCTTTTTCCTTAGTTTTCAGGTGAAGGATTTCGCTTCGGTGAGCGTCGGGCCGGAATTTTTGCCGCGGATAGCCGCCGTATTATTTGTCGTACTTGGCGGCGTGTTGTCCTACCAGGGGCTGAAAGCCACGCGCCTAGCGCGGACAACCGTAGCCGCCTCCCCTGTGGTAAAAAAAGATGCTGCCGAGGCAAAATACCACGGCGGCATGTTGCCGGTAGCATATTCCTTGCTGGTGATGGGAGTCTACATCGCGCTTTTGAAGCCGGTCGGTTTCATCATCACATCGGCTTTATTCATTTTTTTCCAGATCATTATCCTGTCCAAAGGACTAAAACGGAATTATTTCCTGTTCGTCGTCGTGTCCGCCCTCAGCTCCGTGATTGCGTACTACCTATTTGTTCGCGTGTTCCAGGTCATGATTCCCGCAGGAATTCTCGGTTGAGACAGGTATAGGAGCGACAAATGGTCATAACAGGCATACTTTCAATATTCACCGTAAAAACGATGATCCTGATTTTCGGGGGCACTGCTATTGGGATTATACTCGGCGCTATCCCCGGAATCACCGTCACCATGGGCGTCGCGCTTTTTCTTCCGGTCACCTTCGGTATGCAGCCGATCGAGGCGCTGTCCCTCCTGATGGGCCTGTATATCGGCGGCACCTCCGGCGGTTTGATTTCGGCGATTCTTCTGAAGATTCCAGGTACCCCGGCGTCCATCGCGACTTGTTTCGACGGACATCCGATGGCCGCTCGTGGAGAGGCGGGAAAAGCTCTCGGCGTCGGCATCGTATATTCCTTCCTCGGCGGGATGTTCAGCCTTCTGGTGCTCTTTTTCATTGCGCCGTGGCTGGCGAACGTCGCTCTCCAGTTCGGGTCGTATGAATACTTCTCCATCGGCATTTTCTCGTTGACCCTCGTCGCGGGCATGTCCGGCGGTTCCCTCGTGAAAGGCCTCATCAGCGCGCTCGTCGGCTTGACCATCACCTTCATCGGAATGGCGCCGATCACCGCGTTTCCCCGGTTCACCTTCGGCCTCAGCGAATTGGACGGGGGCATCAGTCTTCTGCCTGCCCTCATCGGTCTATTCGCAGTCGCTCAGATTCTTGAGGAGGCGGAGGCCGGGAACAAGGATTCGAAACCCATCATTGCGGACTACCGGATCAAGGGTTTCGGCTTCTCATTAAAAGAATTCCGTGAGCAGATCGGTAACTTCTTCCGTTCGGCGGCAATCGGCACGGGGATTGGTATCTTGCCGGGACTCGGCGGCGCGATCTGCAACGTGGTGGCCTACGGCGCCGCGCAGAAACAATCCAAGTACCCGGAAAAGTTCGGCACCGGCATCGTGGACGGTATCGTTGCGAGTGAAACCTCAAACAACGCGTCAACGGGCGGGGCTCTCGTGCCGCTCATGACTCTCGGCATCCCCGGCGACAACACGACGGCTATCATCCTTGCGGGCTTCCTCATTCACGGAATCACGCCTGGGCCGCTCCTGTTCGATACCAACGGCGTGCTTGTGTACGGCATATTCGCGGCGCTGGTGGTTTCCAACATCTTCATGATCATCACCGAGTTCTCCGGCATGCGTCTCTTCGTGCGCATCCTGTCGGTCCCCAAACACATCCTGTTGCCGGTTGTCGCCATCCTCTGCGTGATCGGCGCCTACGGCCTCAATAACCGCGTATTCGACGTGTGGACCATGCTGTTCTTCGGCGTACTCGGTTTCGTAATGAAAAAGGCGTCTATTCCTTCGACCCCGCTGCTTCTCGGCTTCATCCTCGGTCCGATTGTTGAAATTGAACTGAGGCGCGGTCTCATGAAGAGCCGCGGCGATTTTACCCCTTTCTTTACCGAACCCATTTCCGGAACCATCCTTGTAATAACCTTCATCGTCGTCGCGTTCACCGTGTGGGGTGAGTTCAAAAAGCGTAAACTAAAGAAAGGCGTCTAAGGCGTCAATAAAGGGAGGTTCCAATTTGAAGAGAACCATCGACATTCGTGACTCGGATTATCGCAATTGGGATAAAACGGCTGACTTAATCGATCAGTTCATCGATATCCCGCTCAATTATCGGCAGAGCGGCCATCCAGGCGGTTCCCGTTCCAAAGTCCACATGTTACTTTCGCTTCTGTTAAGCGGGGCGATGCGCTGGGACATCCGTGACCCGGACAAACCCTTCGGCGATAAGTTCGTGCTGGGTGCGGGTCACACTATCCCGCTCGTTTATGCGACTCTGGCGGTTCTGAACGAGGCCCTGCGCGCGCGCTATAAAGCGACCGGAGACAAGAAGTACCTAGTGCTCGATGCGGACAAGCGCGCGCTGTATTGGGAGGACCTACTGGGTTTCCGCCGCCGCGGCGGTCTGTCCGGTCATGCCGAGGCGAACGGCAAGACTTCCTTTCTCAAAGCGAATACCGGCCCCTCGGGTCATGGAACCCCGGCCGCGGCAGGCCTTGCCTTCGCGCTTAAGCGCGCGGGGGCGGGAGACGTGCGGGTATTCATCCTGGAAGGGGAGGGCGGGCTGACGCCGGGCTCCACGCACGAGACGCTCAACAGCGCCTGGGGTATGGCGCTGGATAATCTCTGTTTTCTGGTGGACTGGAACGATTTCGGCATCGACGGACACCGCACCGGGGAAGTCGTGTACGGCACGCCGATCGATTGGTTCGCGCCGCACGGCTGGCGCGTCGTCGGTACGGAAACAGGTTCCGATTGGAAGTCGGTCTCGGACGTGATGAAAGACTTGGTCGGCGCGGAGGATGAGGGAAAGCGGCCGACGATGGCCTGGTTCAAGACGCGCAAGGGCCGCGGGTATCTTAAATACGACAACGCCTCCCATGGCACGCCGCACAAGGCCAACAGTTCCGAATTCTGGACGATCCGCAAGGAATTCGCCGCCAAATACGGCGCCGCTTTCGTGAACGTGGACGGCTCGGTCCCCGCCGACGCGGGAGCCGCCAAGGCGGAGTTTACGGCCAACCTCAAGGCTGTCGCCGACGTTCTGCGGAAGGATGAGGCTTTGTGCGGCTACCTGGCGGATCGATTGGTTGCGCTCGGTGATTCAGTCCCCGAAAAGCTCCCCGGCTATAAGCTGGGCATAAAGGGGAATCCTTTCAAGGACGCAAAACTTTGGGATTACAAATCTTACCCGACCGAGATGTGGGCCGCTCCCGGAACCAAGGCCGCCAACCGTATGGCCTTGGCCAAGTGGGGTTCATGGATCAATACATACTCAAAAAACGAGTACGGCAGGCCGGTATTCCTGGCCGCGTCCGCTGACTTGGCCGGTTCTACCAACCTCTCCGGTTTCGGCGAAGGCTGGAAGGGAGAGAAGGGTTACGGCTGGTACGAGCGCGTCGGCGACGCGGAAGGGGTGATGGCCCCTACGGAGATCACCGAATTCTCCAACGCGGGCATGCTCGCGGCGGTGGCCTCCCTCAACCTATCCCGGAACGCCGAGACGGAGTTCGACGGCTTCTACGGCGCCGTTTCTACGTACGCGTCGTTCTCATACCTCAAATACGGACCGCTGCGCCTGTTCAGCCAGCTCGCTCAGGATGCCGAGCATAAAATCGGCAAATTCCTGTGGGTCGGCGCTCATACAGGTCCCGAGACGGCTGACGACAGCCGTACGCACTTCGGAATCTTTTCTCCCGGCGTTACCCAGCTGTTCCCGAAGGGGCACATCATCAACCTGTACCCCTGGGAGTACAATGAGGTCCCGGCTATGCTCGGCGCCGCGTTTGCTCTGGACGTACCTATCATCGCTCTCCACTTGACTCGGCCGGAAATCCAGATTCCCGACCGCGCCGCGTTAGGTATCCCTTCTCACCTTGAGGCCGCGCGCGGAGCATATATACTGCGGGACTTTGAGGCGGGCAAACCTAGGAAGGGTACGATATTCGTGCATGGCACCAGCGCCGTCGCAGGAGTGGTTGCTTTGTTGCCGACCCTCAAGGAAAAGAACCTCAATGTGAAGCTGGTTTGCGTGACGAGTCCTGAACTTTTCGCGCTTCAGGACGCCGCGTACCGGGACTCGGTAGTCTGTCCCGCCGATCGCTCGGACTCTACGTATATCACGACGCACGCGCGTCGGCTCATGGGCGATTGGATCTTCAACGGCCAGGCGGAAGCGTACGCGCTTTCTCCCGATTTTGACGATCGTTGGCGTTCCGGAGGCACCCTAGACGAAGTTTTGGATGAAGCGCATCTTACTCCCGAATGGATACTCAAATCGATCGAGCGATTCGCTAATCATAGAGACCAACGTCTGTCGGTTCTCAAACACGAGCTCGATTCGGCGTTTAGCGCAAAGGAATAAATATGACGATAGAGAAATTACACAAGGGTCAGGCGGTTGCCGGAACGATGATTCGCCTGGTGCGGAACCCGGCCATCGCTCTGGTGGCTGCCAACGCGGGACTCGATTTCATTATGTTCGACATGGAGCACAGCGCGTACTCCTTTGAGACGATCTCCGACGCGGCTTCCATGGCTCGGGCGAAAGGCATCAGTTTCTTTGTTCGCGTCCCCGAGCTGTCAAAAGGCAACGTGTCCCGCGCATTGGATTGCGGCGTCGACGGCGTTATGGTTCCCATGATCCACAACGCGAAAGAAGCGCGTCAATTTGCCGATTGGGCCAAATACGCGCCTATCGGCGAACGCGGTTTGGGCGGCAACGGAGCGCATACGGAATACATCGATATCGGCGGCAAGTCCCCGGCGTTCATGGCGGAGACGAACCCGAAGGTGTTGACGATCGCCCAGATCGAGCTTGAGTGCGCCGTGGACGACGTTGACGCGATCGCCGCGGTTGATGGTATCGACGCGCTGCTTATCGGTCCCGCGGACTTATCCGGCTCCCTCGGTGTTCCCGGCGAATTCAATCATCCGAAAATGGACGAGGCGATCGCCAAGACCGCCGCCGCCTGCAAGAAACACGGCAAAATTTTCGGTATGCACGCGGCTGAGCCGCTCCTACGCAAATGGATACCTTCCGGCCTTACGCTGCGGATGAACTCCATGGATATCGCGATGTTGTCAAAGGCGATGGGCGAAATCGCGAAGCTTAGGGATATTTAAGAGTCGAGCGGGAAGCCGATACCCGCTCAGGTCCTGTTTTGGGGGAGCGTCTGCCTTTTCCGGACGCTCCCCGTCCTTTCCCCTGCCTCCTTTTCCTGCTATAACTTTTCCATGAATCTGATCTCCCTGGACTCCGTCTCAAAATCCCTGGGCGAAGGCCCCTTGTTCGAAAGCGTCTCCCTCGGTATCGATGAAGGGGAGCGCGTAGGTTTCGTCGGCCCTAACGGGAGCGGCAAGTCTACTTTGTTGAAGTTGGTCTCCGGGCGTATGGTTCCCGATTCGGGAACCATCGCGCGCAAGCGCGGTCTCGTCATAAATGTATTGGATCAAACTCCGATATGGGAAGATGCCGACTCAATCCGAGATTTCCTGTTCCGCGGCAGCGATCCCCTGGTCCAACTGGTCGGCCGCTACGAAGCCGCTCTGGAAGCCGCTCACGACGCCAAGGGCGCGGCGGAACTGTCTACGCTGACTCACGACATGGAACTACGCGGCGGCTTCGAAGTTGAGCGGCGGTTCACGTCGTTCCTGTCGGAGTTGGGTATCAGTGATCTGTCCCTGCCCATGAACTCGCTTTCCGGCGGAATGGCGAAAAAAGCCGCGCTTGCCCGCTGCCTCGCGCCGGAGTCTGAACTGGTGCTCCTGGACGAGCCGACCAACCACTTGGACATCGACACCATCGAGTGGCTGGAACAAAAACTTTCTTCTTCCCCGGGCGCTTTTGTTCTGGTAACCCATGACCGCTGGTTCCTAGACGCCGTGTGCGGCGCCATCATGGAAATTGACGGCGGAAGAGTCCGAAAATACCTAGGCGGCTATTCCGACTATTTAGAGCGGAAAGCCGAGCGGGAAGCTGAAGCCGAACGGCATGAGCTAAAGCGCGAATCGATATTGCGTGTTGAGCTGGAGTGGTTGAAGCGGGGCCCGAAAGCCCGAACCGGAAAGGACAAAAAGCGGGTAGGCCGCGCCCGGGAAATGGCGGAGGGCCGTCCTGAAGCCGCCGACGCTCCTTCGGATTCTTTCGCGACCGCGCGCCGCCGTCTGGGCGGAAAAGTGCTGGAGTTCAAGTCGGTGGCGAAAGCCTATGACGGACGCGAAGTCATCGCGCCTTTTTCCTACAAATTATCCAAAGGTGAACGCATCGGCGTTGTCGGTCCCAACGGATCGGGCAAGACGACGCTTCTGGATCTGATTTCCGGTCGCGTTCAAGCCGATTCCGGCGTCATCGACCGGGGCGAAACCGTGGTCGTCGGCTACTTCGACCAGCATGCCTCGGGCATCACTTCGGACCTCGGCATTCTCGATTTCGTCCGTGAGGCCGCCGAACGCGTGCGCATGAGCGACGGCGGCGAATTATCGGCTGAACAATTTCTGGAACGCTTCGCTTTTCCGCGCGCGATGCACCGGCAACCGGTAGCGACGCTTTCCGGCGGCGAATTGCGACGCTTGTTTCTGGTCCGTCTTTTAATCGCGTCTCCGAACGTGTTGCTGTTCGACGAACCGACGAACGATTTTGATATTCAGACTATCGCGATGCTTGAGGATTTCCTTGAAGGCTTCGGGGGCTGCGTCATCATGGTTTCTCATGACCGCGCCTTCCTTGAGCGTCTGGTGGATTGTCTGTTCGTGCTGGACGGGAAGGGCGGGGTAGTCTCCTTCGGCGGTTCTTACTCGGAATGGAGGGAAGCGAAGGCCGCACAGGAAAAAACCCCCGCGGTGACTGAAAAGACCATGTTTTCCGTTCCGCGTAAAAGTTCCGCGAAACTATCTTTTAAGGAGCGGAAAGAATTTGAATCGCTCCTGCCGGAGATAGAGGCGTTGGAAGATGAGAAGCGTGATTTGGAGCGTCGTTTCGCCGATGTATCCGGTCTATTCGCTCGGGATTCGGCCGCGTTCACGACAGCGAAGGCGCGCTACGACGAGGTCGGTTCCCTCATAGATTCTAAGACTCTTCGGTGGGAGGATTTGGCGGGACGTTCGGAATAACGGCGGCGCTGCCTTCAACGCGGTTGCGGCCCTTCGCTTTGGCGCGGTACAGGGCGTCGTCCGCCGCGCGGATCAGCGCGGAAGCGCATGCTTCGGGGTTATCCGAAGATTTCGGTACCATGTACGCCGCGCCTATGGAAATCGTCGCGCGCACCAATTCGGTGTCGTAGGCGATCGGCGTATCGCCGATCCTTTCCCTGGCTCGTTCGGCCGCGCGCAACGCGTCAACTGAATCCGTTTCCGGCAAGACGGCGAGGAATTCTTCCCCTCCCCAGCGTCCCAGGCAATCGCTTTCGCGCAACGCTTGTTCAAAGCGTCGGGCGCTTTCCGCCAATACAGCGTCCCCTGCCGCGTGCCCAAGTCGATCATTGATCAACTTAAACCTATCCAGGTCGCCCATCAGCACGGTTATCGGCCTCTGGGCGCGTTTAGCGCGGGCCACTTCTTCCGCAAGTCGAGCCGATACCGCGCGGCGGTTGGCGAGTCCGGTTAATTCATCGGTCATGGATAAGCGATCAAGCCGAGCGACAAGCGCTTCCAGTTCATTGTTTTTCTCTTCGATAGCGCGTTTGCCTTCGGTGATCTCGAGGTTTTTACGTTCTAAGGTATCCCGAATCCTCTTCATGTCGATGTGGACGCGGATGCGCGCGCGTAATTCCTCTCCATCAATCGGTTTCGTCAAGAAATCAACAGCTCCGGCACGGAAGCCCAACATCGCGTCATCCCGGTGTTTCTTCTCGGTAATAAGCACGGTTGGGCGTGCGGCGGCGACCGGGTCTTCCTGAAGCATGAGGAAGATTTTCGGTTCAAAATCTATCAAGATGACATCTGCGTCTTTGGCTCGTTCAACGGCAGTTTGATAATCGCGCGCGACTATCACTTCCGTAGTCGGTGCCGCAAGGATGTTCGTCACTGTCTCGATAGTCTCGTCGTCCTGAGCGACCAGGAGTACGCGGCCGCGTATGGATTCAGGATTCCGCGCTTTCTCGACTTCGCTCGTCTTTCGGTTGCCGCCGATGAACGAAACGACTTCCGCCGCGTTTCCCGCGGCGCGTACGTTTGGGATATCGATGATGAATCGAGTCCCTTTGTTCATCTCGCTTTCACAGGAAATCGAACCGCTCATGAGGTCCAGGAGCCGTTTCGCGATCGCAAGCCCCAGACCTGTCCCGCCGTATTTGCGGGCGATGGTCGAATCTTGTTGGCTGAAAGGTTCGAACAAGTGGAGCCGGTATTGTTCGGTCATTCCAATGCCGGTGTCCTCGACGCTGATACGCAGTGTCACAAGGTACATCGCGTTGGGCGTGTTATTCTTGGCATCGGGAGGGACGACCGCGTCGAGCAAGACTCGGACGGACCCCTTGTCGGTAAATTTGATCGAGTTGCCGAGCAGGTTGATGAGAATCTGCCTGAGTCTGGCGGCGTCCAGGAGCAGCGTTTTCGGCAGCGCCGAGCTCGACCTGAATTCGATATATAGTCCCTTTTCCTCGGCCCCGAAACGGAATATTTCCGACACTTCGTCAAGCATTTTTCGCGGCTCGAAGGGGGCCGGGGTCAATTCCAAGCGGCCGGATTCTACTTTCGTCAAATCGAGCAGATCATTGATTATGGCAAGGAGCGCCCGGCCGGAACTATCGATCGACTTGATATACCGTTCAGCCCGTTCGTCCTGGACAAGCGGAGCCAATAAGAGCGCATAGCCGAGGACCGCGTTGAGCGGCGTCCGCAATTCATGGCTCATCGTGGAGATGAACTGGCTTTTCGCTTGGTTGGCCGCTTCCGCGGTTTCCCTCGCGACCCGCATTCGTTCTTCCGTTTCCACCCGTGCCGTGATATCGTGCGCGGCGGCCAGAACGATACCGCGTTCGGGAAGGCCGACGGCACTCCACGACAACCATACCCAGCTGCCGTCCGCCCGTTTAAACCGGTTCCCCTTATCCAGAATCCTGCCGCCGGCAATTAATTCCCGGACCAAATTGATCGTGCTGAGACGGTCTTCCCGGTGGATGAAATAAAGGAAAGACCGGTTCATGAGTTCCTCTTCCCGCCATCCGAGGTTCTTGGCCCAGGAGGGACTCAACTTGAGGAAACGACCTGAAAAGTCGGTTAGGCAGAGATATTCCAAGGTGACGTCGAAAAAAAGATCGCTGTCGCGCTTGGTTTGGTCCAATTCTTTGGTGCGCTCTTTTACGCGCGTCTCCAATTCTTCGCTCAGTTCTCGGTAGCGTTGCTCACTTTCTTGAAGCCGGTCTTCGTCTTTCTTTCGTTGAGTGATATCACGGAATACGACAATAATTCCTTCGCTCTGTCCTTCCGGTCCGAATACGGGCGTTTTTATCGTCTCAATCCAGATTTCCTCACCGTTTTTGACGAAACGTTCTATGAATTCATGGGTTTCCCTTTTGTTAATGACGCTTTTATCATCGGCCCGGTATTTTTCGGCGAATTCGGCAGGATACAGATCGGTATCATTGAGGCCGACGATTTCTTCAGGATCGCGGTTGACCATCCGGGAAAATGCGGCGTTGCAAGTGATGTACCGTGAATCGGGGTCTTTCAGAATGATGGATTGCGGGATCGTATCGATGATGGTTTTGACGATTGAATTTTGTCT
>JBAYHM010000018.1:0-26746 GCA_041666155.1 Treponemataceae bacterium | reverse complement strand
GTCGGAGGTTTTATAGCGTTCCAAGAGCGCCCTGAAACCTGCTGTAGCGTCTTCAAAGCGATTTTGCTTGTACCTAATGAAGGATATTTCGTAGTCGTCGCCGCACTGGGCGCCAAGGTCGGTCGGGAAACGATCCTTGATGGCCTGGTAGTAGCGAATGGCACCTTCGTATTGGTCCCGGTCGTACAAGTCCTGAGCTTGTTGGTTAAGTTCGGCGGGACTGAGGCCATCCGGAATAACGGTTGGCACCGATGCGCAAGAAAGGGTGACGACCGCGATGATCGCGGCGACGAGAATACAAGTTAAGGCAGAAATGCGCGATGTCGAAGAGGGCATACGTTTCCTTCCAAAAAATAATTGGACTACGAACGGATTTGAAACCATCGGCAGTGGACGAAGTTACTGCGCGATTCGTAAAAATATCCTATTTTTACGAATCGCGCCAGCGTTCGGTGTCCCTACCGTCGTGGAATCGCGGAGCGATTCCACGGGATCCGACTGGGCGTCCATCCATGGACGCCTGACGTTCACTGGACGTTCAGTGGGCGTTCACTGGACGTTCAGTATATGTAGAGTTCGTCTTTAACGGGGAGCGTCTTTTTGAGATCCCTGATAAATTCTTTGGCTTCGCCCATCTCTTCGTAAGCGTCGCAGCATGAGATGCTTCGTCGGGCGACCGTGCAATATTTGTATACCTTTTCTTCCCCGAGTTTTTTGAGCCATTTACCCGCGGCACAGCGGACGCGAAGGAAATAGCGTTCATCACCGTCGGGGCTGGAAGGCACAAGTTTGCAATGGATGCAATTGGCGCAATACAACTTACCTGTCTGATATTCGTCGCAAGCAACTGTTAGGTCTACCTCTTCGATCGTTTCAATGGTTCCAGGCATGGGGATCCCCCTTTTCGATATTGTCCGAATTCTATCACTCTCGAGGACCGACGTCAAATTTCTATATGTATAAATATGCTGATAGATTGCGCTTCGTCAAGCTTTCATTGGGGTCCCCGTTACTGAAATAGCGAATCAACCCGGATTCGGACATTTTACCTAAATTTCGCTTATTCGTTATTCAAGAATAACATGAGGCCTTTTACCCTGTTTCCCTTCTGTTCGAATCCGCTTTATTTCCAATAATATAGCGCCGCGGCGTTTACTTGACAGTGTTCGATATTTATGCAAAATCTAATTATAATTTATTACGGGAGGTCGTCATGAACGTACCCTTCGTCATAGCGCCGAAGCCGAAACAATTCTGCGCTCCTATCGGTTCCTCTTCAGCCCTTGCCAGAGCCGCTCTCCGCCCCTCCCTCCGTTCTCGCCTCCGTCGTCGTTAATTAACGTTTCATCAATATATTCGCTCGCACGCGAAAGCGCTCGGGCCATTTGATCCTTTTTTGGAGGTCCTATGCTTACCGTCGGAATTATCGGCGCGAGCGGATACGCGGGCGTCGAACTCGTCCGCATCCTCGCGCAGCATCCTCGAGTCAATCGTTTCGTTTTATCGTCGACCAGCTTTGAAGGCGGCCGGATCGAATCCGTGTACCCCAACCTGCTCGGTCGCGTCTCGGCGGAGCTGGTGAAGCCGGAAGAGGTTGTTGCCGCTTCTGATGTGGTGTTCGCTGCCTTGCCGCACGGCGTCGGGGAACCTTTCGCGGCGCTTTGCGTCGAAAAGAATATCCCGTTCATCGATCTGTCCGCCGACTTCCGCTTCGGTGACGACGAGGCGACTTTCACCGCCTGGTACGGCAAGCCCTACGTCAAACCGGAATTGCGAGCGCTGTCCGCGTACGGCCTTCCCGAGCTCGATCGGGAGGCGATCAAGAAGGCGAAGATCATCGCGAACCCCGGTTGCTACCCAACCGGCGCGTCCCTGGGCTTGTTCCCCGCTCTCCGCGCGGGCCTAGTCGGTCCGGGGACGGTCATCATTGATTCGGCCTCCGGCGTCACCGGAGCCGGTCGTAACCCGGCTCAGAATACGCATTACCCCGACTGCACCGATTCCTTGGCGCCCTATAAAGTCGGCGGACATCGGCACGTTCCGGAGATCGCGCGGAACCTTGCGCGCATGGCCGGACACCCGGTGCCGATGGTGTTCACGCCGCACCTCTCTCCGATGAACCGCGGTATCTTGAGCACGATATACGCCCCGCTGTCGGCACCCTTGGCGCCTCTTACGGGAGCTGCCGCCTGCGACGCGCCTCGGCCTGTTTCCAAAGAGATGGAAGGGCAGGTGAAGGTCATTCGCGAACAGTATGCCGAGTTCTATAAGAATGAACCCTTTGTACGCGTGCTTCCCTACGGGGAAACCGCGACGACGCGGAACGTGCGCCTGTCGAATTTTTGCGACATCTCGCTCCATTCCGATCAGAGCGGAACGGTCTTGATCATCGTTACGGCGATCGACAATATGGTAAAAGGCGCGGCGGGCCAGGCGGTGCAGAACATGAACATCGTGCTCGGTTTCGATGAAACCGACGGACTCAACGCCATTCCGGCCGCATTTTAGGAGCTAATCGGATGAAAACGATAGAAGGCGGCGTATGCGCCCCCAAGGGTTTTAAGGCGAACGGTGTTTGGTGCGGTATCCGCAAAAAAAAAGATAAGCGCGATCTTGCCTTGATCGTTTCCGACGCGCCCTGCGCGGCCGCCGGCATGTATACGAACAATATCGTGAAGGCCGCGAGCGTGTTGGTGACGCGCGAGCATCTGACGGACGGAAACGCCCGGGTGGTGATATGCAATTCCGGCAACGCGAACGCGTGCACGGGAGAACCGGGGCTTGTCGCCGCGCGAAAGATGGCGTCGATCGCCGCCGAGAAAATCGGCTGCTTGCCCTCGGAAGTTGCCGTTGGATCAACCGGCGTTATCGGCGTGCCGCTTCCAATAGAACCGGTAGAAACCGCGATCGACGAGCTGGTCGACGGTTTGACCGCGGATGCCGGTGGTCATGGGCGGGCGCTTGAAGCCATCATGACCACCGACACGCGCAAGAAAGAAATTTCGGTCGAATTCACGCTCGGCGGCAAGCCCGTACGGATCGGCGCCATGGCTAAGGGCGCCGGAATGATCCACCCCAACATGGGGACGATGCTTTCCTTTATCACCAGCGACGCCGCCATCGAAAGTGCTTTGCTGGACGAGGCTTTGCGCCGCGCGGTGCGCCGGTCGTTCAACCGGGTGACGGTGGACGGAGACACGAGCACCAACGACACCGTGGTCATCCTTGCCAACGGTAGGGCGGGCAATGCGCGGATTTCGCAAAAAGGCGCCGACTGGGAAACCTTTGCCGCCGCTTTGGAATACGTTTGCGTCGACCTTTCACGCAAGATCGCGCGGGACGGGGAGGGCGCCACGCGCTTGGTGACCTGCTCGGTTTCGGGCGCGAAGGATGAGGCCGCCGCCGAAGTGCTGGCCAAATCGATCGTGAGTTCAAGCTTAGTGAAGGCCGCCTGCTTCGGCGCCGATGCCAACTGGGGCCGTATTCTGTGCGCAATGGGTTATTCCGGCGCCGCCTTCACGCCGGAAGGCGTGGACGTCCGTTTCAAGAGTGCCGCGGGTGAAGTGCTGGTATGCGCCAAGGGCGCTTCCATTCCCTTCTCCGAAGAGACGGCCAAAAAGGTGCTCAGCGAGGAAGAGATCGAAATCCTGGTGACCATGACCGAAGGCAAAGCTTCCGTCACCGCCTGGGGCTGCGACCTCACTTACGACTACGTAAAAATCAACGGCGACTACCGTTCATAAATTCCCGGTTGGAATTTACGAACGGTTTGCAAATCCATTCGGATTTGCGTTCGATATGGTTGATTTCAAAAAACTGAAGTTTTTTGAAATCCGGTAAGGGGACACAATGAAAGGGCCGGTTATTGCTAATAAGGATAGGGCGGGGGTGCTGGTGCAGGCGCTGCCCTATATACAAAGTTTCATGGGCAAGACCATCGTCGTGAAGTACGGCGGGAACGCCATGAT
Source organism: Treponemataceae bacterium (assembly GCA_041666155.1). Lineage (GTDB taxonomy): Bacteria > Spirochaetota > Spirochaetia > Treponematales > Breznakiellaceae > SZUA-426. Next base: position 22,778 of record JBAYHM010000018.1, on the reverse strand, counting down.
CAACGAGGAACTCAAGGCTGCCGTCATTCAGGACGTGGCGCTCATGTCGTGCGTGGGCATCCGCGTGGTGCTCGTGCACGGCGGCGGGCCGGAAATCGACGCGATGCTGAAGAGGGTCGGCAAAGAGAGCAAGTTCGTCAACGGGCTGCGCTACACCGACGCGGAGACGATGGAAATAGTCCAGATGGTACTCTGCGGCAAAGTCAACAAGGACATTGTCGCGCTCGTGCAGCGGGCGGGCGGCAAGGCACTGGGTCTCTGCGGCCTTGACGGCGGTATGCTCAAGGGCGAAAAAGCGAAAAAGGGTGTGGACCTCGGACTGGTCGGCGACGTGAAGATCGTGACGCCGGAACCGCTCCTTGAGGCGATGGACAAGGGGTATGTCCCCGTCGTGGCGACGGTGGCGCTCGGAATAGGTGACGCGGAAGGAGAAGCGCTCAACGTGAACGCCGATACCGCGGCGGCGCAAATCGCCGCCGCCCTCGGGGCCGAGAAGCTCGTTCTCATGACCGACGTGAGCGGAATTCTCCGCGATGTACAGAACCCTGCCTCGCTCATCAAGCAGATGAAGAAGGGCGACTTGGACGGCCTGATAAAAGACGGCATCGTGAGCAAGGGTATGATACCGAAGACGGAATGCTGTCGCACCGCGCTGGACGGCGGGGTAAAGAAAGCGCACATCATAGACGGACGGGTGCCGCACGCTTTGTTGGTGGAGCTCTTCACCGATGAAGGAATCGGCACTATGATCGAATAGTTGAGAACCCCCGGTTGGGGTTCTCAACTATTCTCGCAGAACGCGTAGCGTTCTGCACGCGTTTATTGGAGTTAAAAAATGCTGAAGCATTTTTTAACCTGCCGAGAATGCAGGTGTTTTCTGTTAGAAAGCGCTGTAGGGAGAAAAAGAAAATGTACGATCCGATAATGAATACGTATCACCGATTGCCGGCGCGGTTTTGCGAAGGCAACGGTTCAAAGGTTAAGGACATCAACGGGAAATGGTATGTGGACTTCACCGCGGGGATCGCGGTTAACAGTCTTGGACACGCGCATCCCGTACTCGCAAAGGCAATCGCGGATCAGGCGGGCAAGCTCATCCACGTATCCAACTATTTCCAGAGCGATACGGCCCAAGCCTTTGCCTCCGAGCTTGTGGCGGCGTGCGCCAAGGTCGGCATGGTCAACGTATTCCTGGGGAACTCGGGGGCCGAGGCTAACGAAGGCGCCGTAAAGATCGCGCGCAAGTATTCCATCAAAAAATACGGGCCGGGGCGGCACCGGATCGCGACGCTTCAGGGTTCGTTCCACGGTCGGACCATCACGACTTTGGCCGCTACCGGGCAGGATCGCTTCCACGTCGATTTTGGTCCGTTCACCGAAGGTTTTCTCTATTTGCCGCCGAACGACCTCGGCGCGCTGGAAAAAGCGCTCGACGGTACGGTGTGCGCGCTCCTCATGGAACCGATCCAGGGTGAAAGCGGCATCAGGCCGCTCGATGCGGCATTTGTGAAAGCAGCCGCTGAACTCTGTGACCGGAAGGACGTTTTGCTTATGTTCGACGAAGTCCAGTCGGGGGTCGGGCGGACGGGAACTTTCCTCGCGTGTGAGCGGTTCGGCGTGAAAGTCGATGTGGTGACTCTGGCCAAGGGCCTTTCGGGTGGCGTTCCCGTCGGCGCGGTGTTGGCGGGAGAAAAGTGCAAAGACACTTTGGGCGTCGGTGACCACGGAAGCACCTTCGGCGGAAATCCTCTTTCCGCGGCCGCGGGGCGAGCGGTGCTCTCAATTGTGACGAAGGATGACTTCCTCAAGGAAATCATCCGGAAAGGCGATAAAATCAAATCGACCATCGCCGGCTGGAAGCACTCTCAGGTGAAGGAAATTCGGGGCCAAGGTCTCATGATCGGCGTGGATATTGAAGCCGACGCGTGGCCGGTTCTGGAAACCTGCCTGTCAAAAGGGCTTTTGATTTTGTCGGCCGGTCCCAAGACCCTGCGCTTCCTGCCCCCTTACGTCATCACCGACGCCGAAATCGCCGAAGGCTTGGCGACCCTGAAAAGCGTTCTGGACGGGTTGAAGTGAGTTACTAACCACGAAGGCACGAAAACACAAAAAGGAATCTAATCAATGCGATTCTTTATTTCGTGCTTTCGCGTTTTCGTGGTTTACTGATACATTGCGAAATTGCAAAGGAGTTCCGTTATGAAAAAGAAGATAGTTTTGGCGTATTCGGGCGGGTTGGATACGACGGTAATCATTCCTTGGCTCAAGGAAAACTATGACTGTGAAATCGTCGCCGTTTGCGTGAACGTTGGCCAGGAAGCCGATTGGGATTCGATCAAGAAGCGTGCGCTCGATACCGGAGCCGTTGCCTGTTACGTCGCCGACGTGAAGAAAGAATACGTTGAACAGTACGTTTGGCCGGCACTTAAGGCAAACGCCATCTACGAAGATAAGTACCTTCTCGGAACTTCCACAGCACGGCCCCTAATCGCCAAAGTCCTTGTGGACTACGCTCGCAAGGAAAAGGCCGTCGCCATCGCGCACGGCGCCACCGGCAAGGGCAACGACCAGGTCCGCTTCGACCTCGGAATTCTTGCCTTGGCCCCGGAAATTGAGATCATCGCCCCCTGGCGGACCTGGGACCTCAAGAGTCGTGAAGACGAGATCGCCTACCTTGAAAAACGCAAGATCCCCGTACCGATGAAGAAGAGCGATTCCTACAGCCGCGATGACAACCTGTGGCACATCTCCCATGAAGGCCTCGACCTTGAAGACCCGGCAAACGAGCCAAAACTCAAGGGCATGCTCAAGATGACCGTTCCGCCGGAGAAGGCTCCCAATACTCCCGCGTATGTCGAAGTCGAATTCGAGAAAGGCATTCCCGTAGCCGTCAACGGCAAGAAGATGGACGGCGTGTCGCTCATCTACGAACTGAACAAGATCGGCGGGGCTCATGGTGTCGGCCTCGTGGACCTGGTTGAGAACCGCGTCGTCGGCATGAAGAGCCGCGGCGTGTACGAGACCCCCGGCGGCGCGATCCTCTATTACGCGCACTCCGAACTGGAGCACTTGTGCCTGGATCGCCAGACTTACGCGTTCAAGCAGGGTTCTTCTCAGAAAATGGCCGAGCTTATTTACGGCGGTCTCTGGTTCACACCCCTGCGCGAGGCGATCTCCGCGTTTGTCGATTCAACGCAGAAGACCGTGTCCGGGACCGTTCGCCTTAAGCTCTACAAGGGCTCCATCACCGCCGCCGGAACGGCTTCCAAGTACTCGCTTTACAATACCTCTATCGCCAGCTTCGAGACCGGCGAGCTCTACAACCACGCCGACGCCAAAGGCTTCATCCGCCTCTACGGCCTCTCTATTCTTGTTCGCGCGCTGATGGAAAGAGGACTCAAGGGCAAAAAAGCGGTCGCCGCAAAGCCCGCGGCTAAGACTCCGGCGGTGAAACCCTCCGAAAAAACCGCCGCCAAGGTTCCTGCTGAAAAGAAGCCCGCCGCCGCTAAAGCTCCGGCTAAAGCGCCGGCCGAAAAAAAGCCCGCTATCGTCAAAGCTGCGGCTAAAGCTCCGGCTGAAAAGAAGCCCGCCGTCGCCAAAGCTGCGGCTAAAGCTCCGACCGAAAAGAAGCCGGCCGCTACCAAAGCTCCGGCCGCGAAAAAGCCGACTAAGGCCCCCGCCGCCAAGAAACCGGCCCCGGCCAAACCGGCAGAAAAAGAAGAAGAGAAGAAATAAGGGGTTAGCCACAGATGGCGCGCTAAAGCGCGACACAGATAAGAGACAGGAAGAGAGAGGGGAATGTTGGAGAAATCCGGATTCCCCTTTTTTTTGATCAGCCATAGGTCTCCTCTCTGATTTCTTCTCCCCTTCCCATCTGTGTTAATCTGTATTCATCTGTGGTAAAAATTCTTTCTTAATTATTTGGAGTAAACATATGGCGCAGGTGTTGTGGGCGGGTAGGTTGGAGGGGAAACCGGAGGCGGAGGCTTTCGCCTTTGAGTCATCGATATCGGTGGATGCGCGGCTCGCGCTGGATGATGTCCGGGGCAGTCGCGCTCACGCGGCGATGCTCGGCGCTCAGGGGATCATCCCCGCAGACGCCGCAAAAAAACTTGATAAGGCGCTCGCCCTTATTTCCTCCGAATTGGAATCGGGAAAGCTAGCGATCGATACGGACGTGGAAGACGTGCACTCCTTCATTGAAGGAGTGCTGACCGAGCGCCTGGGCGACTTGGGCCGCATGGTTCACGCCGGACGCAGCCGTAACGACCAAGTGGCGCTCGATCTACGGCTGTACCTTAAGCGCTTTGTGCCGGAATTGATCGCCGAAGCGCGTGAGCTGATCACGGTGCTTCTGCTCCGCGCCGAAGAACACGTCGAGACGGTCATGCCCGGCTACACCCACTTGCAGCGCGCGCAGCCGATAACCCTCGGCCATCACCTTGTGGCCTGGTGTGCCGGACTTAATCGGGACGTGGGGCGTCTTGCCGACGCGCTCGCGCGGCTGGACGAATGTCCGCTCGGCGCGGGGGCTCTGGCCGGTTCAGGACTTCCCCTAGATCGCCCGGCGGTCGCCGCGGCGCTCGACTTTTCGAGGCCGACGCTCAATTCCATGGATTCGGTGGCGGACCGTGATTTCGCGGCGGAGCTTTCAGCCGCCTGCGCCATTCTGATGACGCACCTGTCGCGCTTTAGCGAAGACGTCGTAATCTGGGCCACCGAAGAGTTCGGCTTCATCGATCTGGCCGAAGAGTGGAGTACCGGCTCATCCATCATGCCGCAGAAGAAGAACCCGGATTTTGCGGAACTTGTACGCGGAAAGTCCGCCCGAACGATCGGAGACCTGGTCACTCTCCTTACTCTGATGAAAGGTCTCCCGTACGCGTACGACCGCGACCTGCAAGAAGACAAGGAAGCGCTGTTCGATTCTTTGGATACCGCGCGCGCGTGCGTGCGCATTTTCCGCGGGATGATGGCGTCCGCGCGTTTCAGAAAGGAGCGTATGGAAGCGGCCTGTATCGGAGGATTTCTGGAAGCGACGGATGTGGCGGAATATCTCGTGAAAAAGGGATTACCTTTCCGCAAGGCTCACGAAGTCGCCGCGCTCATCGTTCGGGACTGTATCGCCGACAAACAACGGACCGTCGCCGAGCGGACCTTAGCGCAGCTGAAAGTTCGTTCTGAATTGTTCGATGCGGACCTATACCGCGCGATTACGCCCGCCGCCTGCGCCGCCGCCCGGTCGCTTCCCGGCGGTCCCGCGCCGAGCGCGGTTCGTACACAGATAGCGGAGTTGCGCGCTCGACAAAAATGACGGAGGGCGAGAAAGCCTATCGCTTCGGCAGCGCGCAAGATCCGCGGTCTACGAGTTCCTGGACATCGCTCCTGAGAATGTGGAGGCGATCTTCACCGCCATGCGCTAGCCTCGGCCGTCCGTCCGCGCTAATATACCCTTATGCCTCTCGCCCTGACATACTTCGCGGTGTATCCCATTCTGGCCTTGACTTCTCCGTACTTGTCCATCCTGATCCGAGACCTAGGGTTCAGACCCGAGGCGCTAGGCCTTTTTTTGGGCGCCTTCGAAATCGCGGGTATCGCCGGTCCAATCTTTGCCGGGAGGCTCATCGACCGCATCGGCCGTTTCAGGCCGGGACTCGCTCTGGCGTACTGTCTGATACTCGTTTCGATTCCGCTTTTCCTCTTCTTCAGGCATCCGTTGATCGTGCTGGCCGCCGTGATCCTTCTTTCCATAGGGTCTCGTTCCGTGACGCCGATCGTGGATACTGCCGCCACTATCGCGATCGGGCCGAAAGGTAATTACGGCAAGTATCGATGGGCTGGTTCCTTCAGTTTCGTTCTCATGGCTCTCTTTCTACAATTCCAGCCATGGATACCTGTCACTGGCGTCGAGCCTATTTTGTTTTGGCTCGCGGCAACTACGGTCTTCGCCTTTTGCTTTCTGTCAATACTGCCGGAACGGGATCCACGGGACCGCAATGCCGCTTCCCGTCCCACAGGGGGTGAGAAGCAGGCTCCCCGCCGATTCGTCGACGGGCCATTCATTATCGGCCTTGCCATCATCGCCCTGAGTCGGCTGGCTATGAGCCCGATCAACGGTTTCTTTTCTCTCTATCTGGTGGAGGAACTTCATTGGAATGTGGTGGCGCTCATGTGGGCATTCGCCGCGACCGTGGAAATTCCGATCATGTTTTTTTCCACGCCTCTCATCGCTCGCTTCGGCGCGCCGAAGTTGCTCGCTTTTTCCTCCGCCGCGGTTTTCGTACGTCTGCTAGTCTATACTCTTATCCCGAACGCCTTCGGCGCCGTCATCGGCCAGGCGCTCCACGCTTTTTGCTACGGCCTCTTTCATCCCGCCGCAATCAGTTTCATCGCGACCCGAGTCCCTCCGGAACGAAGAGCAACCGGTATGGCGATGTACCTTTCCTTGGGATCGGGCTTGCCGACTTTCCTCGGGAACGTTCTCGGCGGTTTCATTTTGGCCGCGGCCGGGTACCGGATCATGTTTGCCTCATTCATAATTTTCGCCGTCGCGAGCGTCGCTCTGTACATTTCATCGCGTAGGATCTTGGACGCCCCGACACGGGCGTGGTAGTATCGGCGCATGTCTGGAAAAGTCGTCAAAAAACAAGAAAACGCGAGCCATTGCTTCGTCTGCGGCTTGAAAAACGATTTCGGCCTTAAAGCTGAATTTTATGAAATAGAGAAGGGCGAAATCAGGGCCCTGTTCACCCCCTGCGAAATGCATCAGGGTTATCCTGGGCGTTTGCACGGAGGCTTAGCCGCTTCAGTCTTGGATGAAACGATAGGCCGCGCGATCAACGCCGGCCGAGAGGATGGACTTTGGGGCGTAACCGTTGAGTTGAGTTTAAAGTACCGCAAACCGGTGCCGCTCGGCGTACCGCTCACCGTCACAGGCCGCGTCACCAAAGACGGCGGCCGCGTGTATGAAGGTTCCGGGGAGATTCTTCTTGCCGACGGTTCCGTCGCCGTAGAGGCTTCCGGCCGGTACATGAAATTGACCCTTGACCGGATAGCCGAATCGATTTCCGATGATATTGAATGGAAGGTCGTCCCCAAGGCCGACGACCCTGTTGCCTTTAGCCTTTAAACCTTAAACCTGCCGATTTCGGCTTCCATCGCCCTGATATTGGCGTTGGTCGATTCGGCGAGGTTGGACACCGATTGGGCCGCTTTATTGATCTGTTCCGCGCCCGCGCCCATTTCGTCCATGCTGCCGAGTATCGTTTCCGAGGTTTGCGCTAGGTTCTCCATCGATGTTTTCGCGTTTGCGGCCGCGGTGTTCATTTGAGCGGCTTTTGAGCGGACTTCATCGGTTACTTGATTCATATCTTTCAGCGCTTCAAGAATTTGCTTCGATCCGATGTCCTGTTCGCCCATCGCGTTCGCGATTTGCTTAACCAATCCGTCCGTTTCCTCAATCCCCGCGGTGACCGCCGCGAAGGCGGCTTCCGAATCGTGCGACGCGTCGACGACTTCTTTGATGGTTGCCTGTATCCTTGACAGCTCCGCGCCGATGGTCCGTGATTGTTCCGCCGACGTTTCGGATAAGCGCCTGATTTCGTCGGCGACGACGGAGAAGCCTTTTCCCGCTTCTCCCGCGTGGGCCGCTTCAATCGCGGCGTTCATCGCCAAGAGATTGGTCTGCGACGAGATGCTCGAAATGACCTCGTTCGCTTCCAGGAGAAGCTCCGACTGCGAAGCTATTTCCTTTACGCGGGAGTCTACCGCTTCCTGTTTGACTTTTCCGTCCGACGCGGCCGTCATCAACGCCGAAAAACGCGTGGCCATTTTTTCCACCGACGCGGTGACCGACGCTATGTTTCCGACCATTTGCTCGATGGACGCCGCCGCCTCCACGTTGCCCGCAACCTGCGTCTCAATAAGCTTATCGAGCAGCGCTATCCCCGTCGCGACCGTTTCCATCGCCTGAGAAGCAAGTTCCGAGCTTTCCGCCTGATGCGTGGACTGCCGTCTGACACCCTCTATGTTCGCGAGTATTTCGCAAATGGCGCTGGCCGATTCGTGGGCGCTCGTCGCTAATTCTTCCCCTATCGACGCGATGGAGCTTTGGGTTTCTTTTAGGGCGCTCATGATGGAATGCAGTTTTGAAACGAACTCATTAAATCCGCCGACCAATTTGCCGATTTCATCCGTACGTTTCATGACGATCCGCTTGGTGAGATCCGCTTCGCCTTGCGCTATTCCGTGGAAGGTATCGGCAACTAATTTCAACGGTTTGGCGAAGGCTGAACCCAGAAGAAATGCGATACCTATACCGATTAGCGCCGCGATAGCCGCGATTGCGACGTATAGGACTGCCAGTCCTTTAAGCGGCGCCAGGATCGTTGTTGCGGGTACCTCAATACCGACACTCCAGTTCATTCCCTTTATGGGAGCGTGCGCCTGATATTGTAGGACTCCTTTGAACATATAGTGTCCGATGCCCGACTCCCCGGCGACCATTCGTTTCATTATATTGGCTAGGGGCTGCAGCTTGGGGTCCTGCTTCGCCAGCTCGGGAATGTTCGTACGGTTTCGAACTTCTTCAATGTTCGTGTGAGCGATGGGTATGGCATCGGCGGACAGAATGTAGTTAGCCGAACCGGGGCCGTAGTCTACCGCCTTAAGATTTTCGCTCAAAAATTCGGCTTTCCGCTGTCCGATGAGGGCCCCGGCAAGTTCGCCGTCCTTAAAAATCGGAACGGCGAAGAGAACCGTCAGTAGATTTTCTTCGCCTTTCACGGCGCTGAAAACAGGCTCGGATACGGCCGCCTGCTTCGTGTCGAACACTTTTTTCAAGTAGGGTCGACTTGATAAATCGGCGGTCTTCCCGCCCGACAAATGGAGTATTCCATTCAAATCGGCGGGCGCGATCGAATTGAATCCGATTCGTTTTGCCTCGGTATTCAACTTGTCGTTCATTTTTTGTGTGTGATCGAGTTCCACAGTCGCCGCGAACGCGTCTAGCTGGAGAAGCTGCGAATCGATCCAGGCCCGATACGTGGCCGCAAGCCGCTCGGCGTTCGCTTGGAGCGTCTTTTCAGTCTCTTTTTCTAAAATTCCCGCGGATCCCATGTACGCGAAAATGCCGATGGTTGCGCTCAACACCAACCCTAAACCGGCAAACGCGACGATTTGCTTCATCTTGATCGATAACGAAAGCTGCATGGATCCTCCTCGAAAACCTATCAATTATACTATAGGTGTAAAAAAACGCTCGCGCAACTTTACAGATAGCGCGTCTCGTTGACTTTATTTGAGCGCCTCGCTAGGCTGGCTTCCATTATGTTCGCAACTATCGTCAATTGCTTGGCTATCATCATCGGCGCTTCGCTCGGCCTGCTCGGGGCGAAAAGAATAAAAGATAATTTCCGCGACGTCGTTTTTAACGGCGCGGGCATAACGTCGCTGATAATCGGTTTTTCAATGGCGTTCAAAAGCGCCAACGTGGTGTACCTCGCCTTTGCCCTCATTTCAGGGGGCCTGATCGGTACTTGGATGGATATCGATGGAGCGATTCTTCGCTTTGGCGTTTTCCTGGAGCGTTTGACGAAGGCCGGAAAGGCCGGCCATGTCTCCACACCCGCAGAGACTACCGGTTGGGATTTCGGTCATGGGTTTCTTAACGCATCCGTTCTCTTCTGTGTCGGAGCCATGTCATTGGTCGGTTCTTTCCGAGCGGGCACTGAAGGTGATTACACGCTTATTCTGACGAAGTCTGTACTTGACGGGTTTATGGCCATCTTTTTCGCGGCGGCGCTTGGCCCGGGTGTCGCCTTTTCAGCGCTCCCCATTCTTGTTTATCAGGGCACCCTTACGCTGGCGGCGGGTTTCCTCAAGCCGTTTGTCTCAACTTCCATGCTCTCCGAGCTTACCGGCATCGGCGGCGCTTTGGTTGTGATGATTGGTCTCAACCTTCTGGGCTTGAAAAAAATCAAAACCGCCGATTTTCTTCCAGCCTTAGTGTTGATAGTTCTCCTTGTGCTCGCCGATCCATTGGTCGCTCAGATAGCGGTTTTCCTAGGCTTGTAAACTGAGTCTGTAGGAAAATCCCGTTTACTATTCAATAAAATTTTCTTGACAGACTTCAGAGGACGCTTTATCATTACTCATCTACTGATGAGTGGTGGAAGAGTGTTTGAAAAGGAGTCTACTATGAACAAAGTCGGGAAGATCTTGGCGTTGGTATGTTGCTTCGTCGCGTCGGCGATGGTATTCGCGGGTGGCGGGCAACAGAATTCAGCGGCCCCTGCAAAATCAGGCTCGATGAAGGGCGGCACTTTCACCTGGGTCGCCGGCGGGATGGGCGGCGGCTGGTATACGGTTGCCGGCGGTTTCGCGCGGCTCGTAAACGAAAAAGAGCCGAAAATCACCATAAAGGTAATTCCGGGTGGCGGCGTGGCTAACCCCATCGCTCTTTCCCAAGGCGATGCAGACATAGCATGGGGCGTCGGTTATGTGGACAAAGCGGCTTTCAACGGAATAGCCCCGATCTACGACAAATCGTATAAAAATCTTTCCGCTTTCGCGGGAACCCTCGCCGTCGACTACTATCAATTCCTTGCCGCGAAGGATCAGGGCGTCAACACTCTTGAGGAGTTCGTCGCGAAGATCAAGAACGGCGAGAAGCTCAAAGTTGCCGCTCCGATGACCGGTACTTCTGAATTCGTCATGACCTCGTTCGTGTTGCAGCACTACGGCGTCTCTTACGACATGATCAATAAGAACGGCGGCAAGGTAATCCAGGCCGTTTACGGCGATATGACCAGTCTCTTCAAGGATCGCCATGTTGATTACGCTTTTGCGTGCGTCGGACTTCCGGGCGCAATCATGACGGAAATGGCGATGGGACGTCCCGCGACTCTTCTCGCGCTTTCCGATGATATCATCAAATATTGCGCAACAACCTACGGCACGGTCGCACTGGACTCCGGTCTCTGCAAGGTTCCCGGCGGCACGTACACCGGCATGGCCTCCGACATCCAAACGCTCTGCCATTCTACCGAGATGCTGGTTAGTCCGAAAATGCCCGAAGATGTCGTTTACACCCTCACCAAAATCCTCAATGAAAACAAGGCTTTCTTGGTTTCTCTCGGCGCCGGCTACAAAGTGTTTGAACCCAAAAACGCAGGAACGACTACTCAAGTTCCGCTGCACCCGGGTGCTCTTAAATACTACAAAGATGCGGGATTGATGAAATAAACGGACGGGGAGAAATGCCGGCCGCCTCTTCTTTGGGGCGGCGGTTCCGGCACTCCATAACAAGCTGTTTGAATGATCCTTAACAAGGAAAATTATGCGCAATCTTAAAGGTCCATTGAAACAAGTAACGGCGGGATGGGCCGCCCTGATATCTGTTTTTTATCTGTATACCGCTGTATTTGGGGTCATGCAGCCGCGAATCCAGCGCGGCGTTCACTTGTTCTTTCTTCTTCCTCTCGCGTTTCTTCTTTTTCCCGCCACAAAGAAGTCTCCGAAAGACAGGCCGACTTTCCTGGACGCGGTTCTGGCGGTCCTGTCGTTGGCGCCCGCCGCGTACATTATGTTTTTTAATGAAGCGCTTAACAAGAGAATGCAGATGGTGTCCCCCATCTCCACGATAGAAGTCATTCTCGGAACTATCAATATCATACTCATCATAGAGGCGATCAGGCGCGTCGTAGTTCCCGCGATGGCTATCCTTGTGACCGTTTTTATCGGATATGTATTTGTTGCACCCGGTCTTCCCGGTATTTTTTATTCCCGCCCAATCCGCTTTGAGCGTCTGGTGGAGATGAATTACCTCATCACCGACTCCGGAATATACGGTTCGATCACCGGTATAACCGCGACCTTCGTAGCTATCTTCGTCATTTTCGGTTCCTTCATGGAAGGTACCAAGACCGGTGAGTTTTTTACGAACTTCGCCTCCAAAGTAGCGGGGAAGGGTCCCGGCGGTCCCGCCAAAATCGCGGTCATCAGTTCCGGACTTTTCGGTTCCATCTCCGGCGTCGCTTCTGCCAATGTGTATGCCACCGGTACTTTTACCATCCCTCTTATGAAAAAACTCGGCTACCGACCGCAATTCGCCGGAGCCGTTGAAGCCGCGGCTTCTACCGGTGGACTCATTATGCCGCCGATCATGGGAGCCGGCGCGTTCGTTATGTCGGAAATCACCAATATTCCGTATGCGCATATAGCCGCGGCGGCAGCTCTCGGAGCGATCCTCTACTATGTGAGCATCGCCCTCCGGGTTCATTTCATGGCCTTACGAGATAATTTGAAAGGCATGGATCCTTCCGAAATGATTTCATGGAAGCAGGTGGCCAAGGATTGTTACCTTCTTTTACCCCTGGTCGTACTCATTATTTACCTTTCGATAGGGTATTCACCTTTCGGCGCTTGTACCGTCAGCATTCTGGCTTCTTTCCTTATCAGTTTTATCCGCAAAGATACGATGCTCACACCCAAAAAACTTTTTAGGGTGTTCGAGAACTCAGGATACAACTGCATCATGCTCGCCGCCACGTGCGCCGGCGCAGGTATGGTCGTGAGCGTCGTTACCTATACGGGGCTCGCCCTTGGTATCGCGACCGTGATCTCCAGCTTCTCGGGTGGATTCCTTCTTCCCGCGCTGGTGCTGGTAATGATCACCTCGCTGATTTTGGGCATGGGGCTTCCCTGCACCCCGGCTTATATCATCGCGGTCGTCATCGGTGGCCCGGCGATGCTCAGCCTCGGCGTCAGCATGCTTCCCGCCCATCTGTTCGTTTTCTACTTCGCGATCATGGCCGAGGTGACTCCTCCCGTCTGCATCGCATCCTATTGCGGCGCGGCGATCGCCGGTAGTGAACCGATGGCCACCGGTTTCGAAGCTACTATGCTCGCGATCATGGGCTATATTATCCCCTTCGTATTCGTGTATAACCCCGCCCTGATTCTAGACGGATCGTTGCTGGACATCATCGCCACCTTCCTTTTGATGCTGGTTATTTCGGGTTTGTGGTCCGCCGCGTTCTCAGGTTTCCTTTTCAAAAAAATCAACTGGTTCGCCAGTGGCGCGTTGATGGTCTTAACCGCCGGATTGGTTGTCGTGGTAAGCAATGTCGCGATCATGTCACAGTTCGTACCTCAAGTCGCCATTATCATCGGTTCGCTCGCGCTGATCGCGGCTTTCTTCGTATTCAACGGAAGAAGCGAGAAGCGATGGGAAGCAATGAATTCTTCGGTGCTTGCGCCTGCCGCGACTAAGATATCCTCCTGATCAAGGCGTAATTTAGCCCGAGTTCCCGGGAACACCGGGAACTCGGGTTGACGATCCGGATTTGATCGTGCCTCAGATCGATGCGAATCCGAAAGCGAGTTTTGTGGATGTGTGTGTCGCTCCTTTTCGGTTCCCTGAATATCAGGGTTCGGGCGGAGCCCTGCGTAGGCGGCGAAAGATATGTCTCTTGCCGTCCGTTATATCGTCAGGTTTGGAGTGTACGAATATGCCGCTTTGTAAAAAGACGAACAGGGGGAATCAATGTCGACGGTGAAGTGCGACGTGGCGGTTATAGGCGCCGGCGTCAACGGGATGTCGATCGCCTATGAACTGTGCAAGCGTAAGAAGAACGTCGTTCTCATCGACAAAGTCGTGATGGGCGCGGGGGCTTCGGGTTCCTGCGACGATATGATTCTTCTTCAGTCTAAAAAACCGGGGATTCTTCTGGAAATGGCATTCAAGAGTCTTGAACGGTTTGAGGTGCTGAAAAACGAACTGCCCTGCGACATCGAGTTTGAAAACCGGGGTGGGACGATACTCATAGAAAACCAAGATCAACTTACGGTTATGGAAGAATTTGTAGCAAGTCAGAATCGCTTCGGCCTTGACGTGGAAATTGTCGACGCGAAACGTTTACGTAAGTTGCAGCCGTTGGTTTCGGCGCACGTGATCGCCTCAACCTACAGCGCCCGGGATTCCCAGGTGAATCCCATGGCGTTGATGAAGGCGTATTACTTCGGGGCAAAGGCCCTAGGCCTGGTATTTAAAAACAGGACGACACCGACGGCGATCGTGAAAACAACCGTCGGTTGGGAAATCACGCTTGATTCGGGTGATACCGTAGAAGCCGGGGCGATCGTCAACGCGACGGGGGCCTGGGCGAACGAAATCCTCAAGCTGATCAATTATGAAGTGCCTATCGCTCCGAGGAAGGGCCAAGTTATTGTGACTGAGGCGATTCCTCATATCGGAGAGACAAATGTGTGGAGCGCCCAATATATCGTTTCCAAGCTGAAACCGATGGAGACCGGCGCGAACGCAAATCCGGGAGACAAGTTTGGTTTAGGGTTCGCTTTCACGGGGACCCACAGCGGAAATTATCTCATCGGCAGTACGCGGGAGAACGCCGGGTACGACAAAACCACCAATCCCGAGGCTCTTTCTCTGATCGCACGGCAAGTGGAGCATTTCTTTCCCGTTATGAAGAAAATCAATTTCATCCGCTCCTTTGCGGGCCTTCGCCCTTCCACTCCCGACGGCATGCCTTTCCTTGGAGAAGTCCCGGGAGCTCCCGGTTTTTTCATCGCGGCGGGTCACGAGGGCGACGGTATCGCGCTGTCTCCCATCACGGGGGTGATCATGGCGGATCTTGTTGAAGGCAAAAAACCGGAGTTCTCCCTGGAGAAGTTCGATGTCGCTAGATTCAACGACCATGGCGGAGGAAAGAAGTCATGAAGGCCAGTCTGGACGATCGCGATCTGATCCTTCTCGAAAGCATTCAAGACGCTGGTGTACCTGTCGGATCATGGTTTCTCGTTGAGGAACTTGAAAAGAAGGGCTGCAAAATAAGTTCGGCATCGATCGGGCGGATTCTTTTTAGGCTGGAATCACTTGGATTCGTAGAGAGCCAGACAAATAAAGGAAGAATTCTTACCGCGAACGGACTGAAGGCGATGGAAAAGGCTCGAACGATCAGTTCGATCGACAGACACAAAAAAGACCTTGAAAAACTGATAAACAGCAGAATCCTGGACGAGTTCATCATGGTATTGCAGGCTAGAAAAGCCATCGAAAGGGAGACCGCGCGCTTAGCGGCGGAGAATATTACCGAATCGAAGCTTGCTCATCTAAAAGCAATTATCGAGGAACAGGAAGCGAAGGCGGCCCAAGGCGAAAGCATCGCGGAAGTGGATATCGCCTTTCACAGAGGGATAGCCGAAGCATCCAACAATTCGGCCCTGCTGGCGCTGTACGGAATCCTGTCCATGATGGGACAGCAGTCCGACTTGTTCGAATATGTGCGGAGTCGGGTGGATAGTCCCTATAGAAGCGCGCACCGCTCAATTCTTGAAGCCCTCACCGCTCATGACGGTGATGAGGCCGAGCGCAGAATCATCAAACACATGGACTCTCTTATCGCGGATGTCGGTAAGTATTGGGAACACATACGGGATTAGGCGCAAGCTGAAAACCTTAGGAGTCGTAACTTATGGAAGAATATGAAGATACCGGAGACGATAGATATATCTGCCGCTGCGAGGAAGTAACGGAAAAAGACATCCGGGACGCTATCCGCGCCGGTGCTAACAGCGTAACGGAAATCAAAAGATGGACAAGAGCCGGCATGGGTATCTGCCAAGGTAGATCCTGCAGAAGGCTGGTAGAAAGAATTCTAGCGGAAGAATTGCGCCTGAAACCGGAAGAAGTTGAGCTTTCTTCGTTCAGGCAACCGGTACGGCCGGTCTCGATACAGGCGATGGATGAATCGCGTGAAACGGAGGTAAAATAATGGATTTCGGACGTTTGATGGTCGCGATCGCGACACCATTTGGTGAGGATTTAGAAGTCGATTTCACAAAGTTCGCGGCGCTGGCGTCTCTTCTGGTGGAGAAGGGCGTTGAGGGGCTGGTGGTCAGCGGGACGACGGGTGAGTCTCCGACGCTTTCTCGGAAAGAAAAAACGGATCTGATCACCGCGGTCAAGAAAGCGGTGAAGGTGCCAATAATTGCCAATGCGGGAACCAACGATACTCGTGTATCCATACAGAACGCGAGGGACGCCGAAGCTGCCGGCGCGGATGGGCTTTTGCTTGTGGCTCCGTACTATAACAAGCCGGATCAAGCGATGCTCTACGACCATTTCGCCGCGATAGCGACTTCGGTTCATATTCCTTCAATGTTGTATAACGTGCCGAGCCGGACGGGTATCAATATCCGGCCTGAGCTTATCGTCAAGCTTTCATACGATGTACCCAACATAAACATGCTCAAGGACGCCGCCGGCAGCCTTGATGACGCGACCGTCGTGATTCGCGACGCCGCGCCCGGCTTCAGGCTTTACACCGGTGAAGACGCGCTTACGCTTCCCAGCCTCGCGATCGGCGCGTACGGCGTCGTATCCGTCGCGGCCCACGTCGTCGCCCCGATCATGAAACGCATGATCGACAAATACCTTTCAGGAGATATCGCGGCCGCCGCTGCCCTCCACGTAAAGCTGCAGGCAATCGACAGGGCCCTCTTCCTCCAGCCGAACCCGGTACCCGTAAAGAAGGCGCTGGAACTCTGCGGCTTCGCCGCCGGTCCGTTGCGGCCTCCGCTTAAATCCGCTTCGGTGGAAGTGACGGCCGCGCTTGAAAAGGCGCTCAAGGAGTTGGGGATACTCAAATGACAAGATCAAGTGTTCACGAACACTCAAGGATTGAACGGCATGCCGTTCTCGGCGACCTCCCCAAGGCCGAGGAAGTGACGATCTACTTTGAAGGGAAAGCAGTCACGGCAAGAGAGGGGGAACCCATCATGTCGGCTCTTATCGCCGCGGGCGTGGGCGTTTTCCGCTACACCAAGAAAGGTTCTCCCCGCAGGATGTTTTGCGGCATAGGCCGCTGCACCGATTGCGTCATGACGGTAGACGGTGTGCCCGGCGTGCGCACCTGCGTAACCGAAGTCCGAGACGGCATGGCTGTCGAGCGGCAACACGGCGTGGGAGCCTGGAAAACAGAAAACATGACGGAGCAGGGCGATGGACAAAAATAACAAGCCCGCCATTGTCGTCGGGGCGGGGCCCGCGGGGCTATGCGCGGCGATCGAGCTGAAAAAAGCGGGCGCGCCGGTAATTCTGATCGATGAGAATTCCAAACCCGGCGGTCAGCTTTTTAAACAGATACACAAGTTTTTCGGCTCACGGGAACACAAAGCCGGAGTGCGGGGTTTCGATATCGGCAAAGAATTGCTTAAGGAATCCCTTGATCTCGGAATGGATGTTCGCTTAAGTACCGAAGTTGTCGGCATTCAGAAGGGCCTGAAGGTCTGGGCGGTCGAGAACCGCGCAAGGTCCTACACGATCGACGCCGGAGCGATCATCATCGCCACCGGGGCCACGGAAAACGCGCTGAGCTTTCCCGGCTGGACCCTGCCGGGTGTGATGACCGCGGGCTGCGCGCAGACGCTTATCAACGTGCATCGGGTATTGCCCGGGCGGCGCGTGTTGATGATCGGCTCGGGAAACGTCGGAGTCATAGTCGCGTATCAGCTCATGCAGGCGGGCGCGCAAGTCGCGGCGGTGGTTGAGGCGGCGCCTCGTCTCGGCGGCTACGGAGTGCATACCGCGAAGGTTCGCCGCGCGGGCGTTTCCTTCCGCACTTCCACAACGGTGGTTCGGGCTGAGGGTAAAGACGGCGTTGAACGCGCGGTGATCGCGAAGGTCGATGAACGTTTTAAGCCTATACCCGGTACCGAGGAAACCCTTGAAGTTGACACCATCTGCATCGCGGTGGGTCTAACGCCATCGATAGAGTTAGCCAGTCTTGCGGGCTGTCGCATGACGTATATTCCCGAACTCGGCGGAAACATGCCGGCCCATGACGAGTACATGCGCTCCAGCGTGGAGTCGGTCTACGTCGTCGGCGACATAGCCGGCGTTGAAGAAGCGAGTTCCGCTATGGAAGAGGGGCGTCTGGCCGGCGTTCACGCGGCGTGGTCCATGGGGTTCTTGTCGGATGCGCAGCTGAAGTCGAAAGCCGATGAGACTGTTCAGCGTCTTCTTTCGCTACGTCAGGGCGTGTTCGGGCAAAAACGCTTTCTCGCTAAAAAACGCATCGTGGAGCAGGGGGCGGGGAAATGAGCTGCAAAAACCGCGACATATCGCTGAAAATTGACGGAGCCCCTTCGCTCGAAGAACTCAAGGCCGTGAACATGCTTCCGTCCGTGGAAGAACTCACGAAAAAAGCTTGCGTATGCATCGAATGTATAGAAGAAATTCCCTGCAATCCCTGTGAAACCAGTTGCCCTCAAGAGGCGCTCACGGTCGGATCGCCCATCACTAACCTGCCGGTCATAGACAGGGAAAAATGTACGGTATGCGGACTCTGCATAGCCGCGTGTCCAGGATTGGCCATAACCATCAAGAGCGTCGAAGGCTCAACGGCGAAGATTCGTTTCCCTTGGGAATATCTGCCTTTCCCTGTCGCCGGAGAAAAAGTGGAAATGGTGGATAGGACCGGAGAAGCGCTTTGTCCGGGTGTGATCCTCTCAGTGGTTAATCCCGCCCGTAATAACAAGACCGCCGTGGTTACGGCGGAATTCCCCAAAGAATTCGTGGAAGAAATAATCAGCATCAGGAGGAAATATGGAACTCTATAGAGTGGCGGTAGTCGGCGCGCTCGGCGCTGTCGGCAAAGAAATGATCAAAACGCTTGAACAAAGAAATTTCCCCATGTCCGCTCTTATCCCTATGGATGTGGAGGCAATGGCCGGTAAGACGGTTCGCTTTAAGGGTCAGGACGTAGTGGTTCGCGCGGCCAAGAAAGGCGCCTTCACCGATGTGGATATCGCTCTTTTTTCCGCCGGAGCCACGGCGAGTTTCGCCTTGGCCCCGATCGCGGCCGCGGAAGGCGCGGTGGTCATCGACAACTCCAGCGCCTGGCGCATGGATCCGACGGTTCCCCTCGTCGTGCCCGAGGTTAATCCCGAAGCCCTGGATCATCACCATGGAATCATCGCCAACCCGAACTGTTCCACCATCCAGATGCTTGTCGCGGCCAAACCCATCCACGACGTCTATAAGATCAAGAGGATCGTCGTTTCCACCTACCAGGCGGTTTCCGGAACCGGCGGTCCCGCTATCGCGGAACTTATCAATCAAGCCGGTCAATTTTCCCGAAAGGAAAAGATCGGCGTATCGGTCTACGCGCGTCAGATTCTTTTTAACGCGCTGCCGCAAATCGACGTGTTCTTGGAGAACGGCTATACGAAAGAAGAAATGAAGATGGTGAACGAGACTCATAAGATCCTTGACGAGAGTATTTCCGTGTGCCCGACGGCGGTTCGGGTCGCGGTGTTCCGCGGACATTCCGAAGCGATCAATATTGAAACCGAGCGGCCGTTCGTGCTTTCGGACGTGGCGAAGTTGCTGCAGAATTCCCCTGGAATCCTCATGATGGATGATCCGGAAAAACAACTGTATCCGACCGCTTTGGATGTGGACGGGAAGGACGCGGTTCATATCGGTCGTTTGCGGTTGGACCCGACGGTGCCCAATGGCCTCAATATGTGGGTCGTCGCGGACAATCTCCGTAAAGGCGCCGCGCTCAACGCGATACAGATCGCGGAGACGCTTCTGGCCCGAGGTTTCAAGAGTAAGGCGGCGTAGATGTCCCTAATCATTCAGAAGTACGGGGGGACTTCCCTCGCCGATCAGGATTCGCGCGATAGCCTGTGCGCGAAGGTCGCCTCGGCGAAAGCGTCCGGCGACCAGGTTGTTCTTGTCGTGTCCGCTATGGGTCGCCGTGGCGATCCATACGCAACCGACACTTTGCTCGATCTTCTCAATGAATTTCCCGGAGGCGCCGGTCCTCAGTTAACGGATCTTATGGCGTCGTGCGGTGAAGCGATCTCCAGTTGCGTCATCGCCGCGCTGCTCAATTCAAAGGGGATTAAAGCCCTTCCCATGACCGCCTATACCGCGGGTATTCACGCGGAGGGAGCATTCGGCGACGCCATGACGGCGGAACTGGATCCGGCAAGGATCAAGGCGGTTCTGGAAGCCGGAGTGGTTCCCGTTGTGACCGGATTTCAGGGTGTTGATGAAAATGGAAGTATTTTAACGCTGGGTCGGGGCGGAAGCGATACGACCGCGGTCGCCATTGGCGCCGCGCTGAACGCTGATTATGTAGACATCTACAAAGATGTTCCCGGAGTCGCCAAAGCGGATCCGCGTATTATCCCTGAAGTGCCGTTTATGAAATTCCTGGACTATGATTCAATGTTTAGACTCGCCAATCACGGCGCGCGGGTTCTTCATGATAAATCGGCGATCCTTGCGCGGGACCATAATATCAAGATCAGAGTTCGCTCGACTTTTGATAACCGGGAAGGAACGCTCATCGGGAAACTGGGAGCGGGAGAGGCCATTCCCGATTTTATCGGTTTGGCGACTTGTCCGGCTCCTGATTCCGGTTTGCGCGTAACCGCCGTTTTCGCGCCGAAAGCGGGATCGGTCGGTGTCGCAAGAGTCGCGAAAATCGCGACAAATTGTGGTTTTCCCTCTAAAGCCGTCGATTCGGGAGATCCCAACGCGGCTGCCTTCCTCTGCGAAGCGTCGTTCGGAAAGGGTTTCGTCAGAAAACTATTCTCGGAACTCACGAAGGCGTAAGGACCGCGCGGGGACTCCCGTCCCCGCGCGAAACCTCCCCGACCGGATGAACGCCTTATCCGGAGTGCCTATTCCTCAAATCAACGCCTCGATCAAAAAAATTCCCGGCGGTGATATTTCTCAAGGAGTTGCCATGAAAAGTCTTAATGAGATTGCCGCGCGAAGCGTCCTCTCTCTTGATAAGCTTGTTCGCATCGAAGAATTCATCGTCGGCACCGGCTACATGACGGCGGAGAAAGCCATCAGTGAAATGGAATGGTTCATTATAGATCTGGGTATCGACGAATATTATTTCAGGACAACGCCCGAAACCGAAATCGCGCGGCATCTCATCTCCCTGAGCGCGTCCGAACTTATTACCGCGTATGGCGGCGGCGGCGCGGGTATTCAGCTGATCGGTGAACGGGAAGATAAGGCCGTATACATCGTGGAGGACAGTCCTGAGAAGACTTTTGAGATAGAGGCTCGTATTGAAAAACAGTACTCGGCTTTCCACCTGGAAAGTTACATAACACGGGAATCGTCCCGTGGTCGTCCGTTCCGGTTCTATGTTTTGACCAAACCGGTGTTTGCGGTCCCAAAAAAAGAAAATGTCGACCCCTCGTTTGAAGAAGCGTCGAGCGCGACGTTCCTTGAACGCGCGGTACCCGAAACGCTGGCGCGGTACAAAGAAGCATGGACCAAGATGAGCGGAACGGAGGCTCCTTTTGTTTCCCTGACGGCAAAAGCGGGAAGCGACGAGACGCGCATAATGATCGGAGTCAAAGGGGTGGACCATCGCGGGACGCTTACGACCTTCGCGCATCTCCTCCATAAGTACGGGCTCTCCGTTCGGCGAAAATATGTGGAACAATTCTCCGACGCGAAGCGGATAACGAGCTTGTATATTCCCAAATTGGCCGACTCCGTCGCCGCGGACCTGACGCGCGACCTGAACGTGTCCATCATGCTGCCGGAAGGCCCGACCGCGGAACTTTTCAAAGCGGGAGTGTATTCGCCGCAAGTGGCGATGTACGCTTCATCCGCTGCTGCGTTTACCCATCAATTCCTATCGATACTTACTGTCGAATACCAGACTCTCCAAAGGGCGTTAAAAGACCAACCTGAGGCGCGCGGTATTGTCGACAACTTGAAGCTCCACTTGATTAAGGACACCTATTCCACCGTTCGTATCGCCAACGCGGTCGCCGCGTTTCCGAAGATAGTGGAGTCCTTGTTCGATCATTTCGATACACGCGTCAACGGCGCCGCCGGCGCGGCTCCGGAGGAGGCGGAACGTCCCATCCGTCGTATGATCGAAAAGGACGTCCCGAACGCGAAGGATCGGACGATTCTGGGCTACTTCCTTGTATTCAACAACGCCGTTCAGCGGACAAATTTCTTCAACAAAGAAAAATCCTGCATGGCGTATCGGATCGATCCTTCCGTTGTGGAACCAGTCGATTTCCCTGAGAAACCTTACGGCTTATTCTTTCTCGTCGGTCACGATTTCCTCGGTTTCCATATGCGCTTCAGAGACATCGCGCGGGGCGGCGTCCGCATCGTTCGGTCCGGATCCCTGGATGTGTACGCGCACAACATCGATACGATCTTCACCGAAAACTATAATCTCGCGATGACCCAGCAGCGAAAAAACAAGGATATCCCGGAGGGAGGCGCTAAAGGAACCATCCTTCTCAATCTCGGCTGCCAAGCGTCCGCGGAACGGGCCTTCAAGGATTACGTCGACGGTTTGCTCGACCTGCTCATGGAAAGCGACGAAAAAGGAAACGCGCTTGTTCGGGAAATTCTCTTCCTGGGACCCGACGAAGGCAGCGCGCCTCTGATGGACTGGGCCGCGCTCCATGCGCGCAAGCGCGGCTATCCGTTCTGGAAAGCGTTCAGCACCGGAAAGGCGCCCGAACTCGGCGGTATTCCGCACGATTTGTACGCTATGACGACGCTCGGCGTCCACGAATACGTGCTGGGCGTTTTGGAAGCGCACGGACTGCGCGAAGAAGACGTCACCAAAATTCAGACCGGGGGACCGGACGGGGATCTCGGCAGTAATGAGATCCTGGTTTCAAAGGATAAAACCATCGCCGTCATCGACGGCAGCGGCGTGCTCTACGACAGTGAAGGGCTG